>NZ_VPCQ01000005.1:0-315475 GCF_013418125.1 Acinetobacter sp. YH12205
TTGTGCTGGCGACCATAGCAAGAGTGAACCACCTGATCCCTTCCCGAACTCAGAAGTGAAACCTCTTCGCGCTGATGGTAGTGTGGGGTTACCCATGTGAGAGTAAGTCATCGCCAGCTCATTATTCGAACACCCTCAACTAGCGTTGGGGGTGTTTTTTTATGTGGAAAAGAAAATATTAAGAAGAATAATCACATTTTATTGTGTTTAAAATAACAATAAACCCATAATTAATAAAATGTTTTAGACTAATGTTGAATTTTTATTTTTTGTGTTTTGTGTGAAAGTTACACAATCTACTTGAATGGCAAAAGTGGACATGGATGACTGATAAAAATGAAAGTCTTCACTGTAAAAATTGCTATTCAAGCTTACTGAAACACAAACTCACAGGAGGTGAGGAATGGCACATCAAGCAATTAACGTGAATGATGTCATCGATCACGCAAAATTCAAACCATTTCATTTCAATGTCGTGGCATGGTGTCTACTGATCATTTTATTTGATGGCTATGACTTGGCAATTAATGGGGTCGTTTTACCCTTATTGATGGATGAGTGGGGCTTGAGTGCTGTTCAGGCGGGGATGCTCGCGAGTACTGCATTGGCAGGTATGATGTTTGGTGCGATGATTTTTGGTTCTTTGGCCGATAAAATTGGTCGTAAGAAAGTCATCATGATCTGTATCGTTCTGTTTAGTGGTTTAACCTTTGCAGGTGGCTTTGCTTCTAATCCAACTGAGTTTGCAATTTTACGTTTCTTAGCGGGTTTAGGCATTGGTGGTGTAATGCCAAACCTTGTGGCCTTAACTTCTGAATATGCACCTAAAACCATGCGTAGCACCTTAGTGACTACTATGTTTAGTGGTTATGCTGTAGGTGGTGTAATGGCAGCCTTACTTGGCTCATGGTTTACCCCAAGTTTTGGCTGGGAAATCATGTTCTTTATTGCGGGTATCCCATTGTTTTTATTGCCTGTGATTTGGAAATTCTTGCCAGAATCTTTAACCTTTATTGTCAAAGAAAATAAGCAAGATCAAGCCCGTCCAATCGTAGCGCGTTTAGCACCAGATTTAAAAATTACCGAAGACACCACTTTTGAATTGTATCAGGTTGGTGTGCCTGAAGCTGCTAACGTGGTGAGCTTGTTCAAACGCGGTCGTGCAGTGAATACTTTATTGTTCTGGTTAGCGTTCTTTACTTGTCTATTAACCATGTATGCACTCAGCAGCTGGTTGCCAAAACTGATGATGGCGGCAGGCTATTCTATGGACAACAGCTTAATGTTCATGATGGTGATGAACGTAGGTGCAGTCGTTGGTATCGTGGGTGGTGGTATTTTAGCAGACCGTTTCCACTTAAAACCTGTATTGATGTTCTTGGGAATCATGGGTGCATTGGTGATGAGCCTCATGGGCTTCCAATCTAATCAATTCTTGCTTTACATCTTAGTATTCTTGGCGGGTGCAGCATCTATTGGTTCACAAATGTTGTTGTATAGCTATGTGGCACAATATTACCCACTTGCGGTACGCTCAACAGGTATTGGCTGGTCATCTGCCATTGGTCGTATGGGTGCGATTGTGGGTCCAATTTTAATTGGCGGCTTATTGGGTATGAATTTACCTGCACACTTCAACTTTATGGCAGTAGGTTTGCCAGTGTTGATCACTGCAATTGCGGTTGCCTTGATTATGAGTGAAGATGAAGCTGAGCAAATTAAAGCAGGCAAAGCAGTTGCTGCCAAAGCTTAAACTTGTAATGTGCTAAGTTCAAAAGTCCTCAACCTTGTTTGGGGACTTTTTGATTATGGGGTGTGTAAATAGAAAGTGATGATAGATAAAGTTATATACTCAAGACACAGATAAAAAGAAACCCCATCATCCTGACGGGGTTTCTTTGTATTTCGTGTTTAGGTATAACTCCTGTCGTACCTCACGATCCTGGTGCTCAAACCTATTATTGTTGTTTTCTGTTTGGGAAACATCCTGTCTCCTTATGCTTTAAAGAATACCGTAAGCTCAAAATACTGCCTAGCCTCATTTTGCTTCAGTGCATGTAAGCAAAAACTGACAAAGTGATGAATGATACTGACGCTGTTTTTGAGCAAACGATAAAATACCGAGCTTATTTTTGTCCATAAACAGGCGTATACTGATTGCGTGATTGGAGTAAATATGTCTGATTTAGCTGCAGCATCTCATGTTCAGTATGGTACTAAGCCGTTTAAAGCCATTCTTTTTTCGTTGTTTCTAGCGGGTTTCGCTTCTTTTTCGACCTTGTACTGTGTGCAACCGATGATGCCAATTTTGGCCGATTTTTTTACGGTTACACCAACCCAAAGTAGTTTCCCGCTGTCATTTTCTACTGTGGCTTTGGCGATAGGTTTGCTTTTCACAGGTTTTATTTCAGATCGTTTTGGGCGTAAACCTATTATGGTTTTGGCTTTATTTTTAGCTGCCATTTTATTAATTCTGAGTGCCTTACTTCCAATCTGGTCATTCTTTTTAACCACACGAATTTTTATTGGCATTGCTGTGAGTGGTGTAGCTGCGGTCGCTATGACCTATATTGGTGAAGAAATTCGACAGCAAGATATTGGTTTTGCTATGGGGCTGTATATTTCGGGTACGGCCATTGGTGGCATGGGTGGACGTTTAATTGCTGGGGTCTTGGTCGATTTTATTTCTTGGCAAGCGGCAACCTTAATTATTGGTAGTTTGAACTTACTGATTGCAATCACCTTTTATATGTTACTGCCCGCATCGAAAAATTTTACAGCGTATCCGATTCGCTTCTCGCGGTTTAGAGATGCTTTTGTTGCCAATTTGGCAGACCGTAAATTAAGAATCCTGTTTTTACAGGGCTTTTTGCTGATGGGCTGTTTCGTTAGTATTTTCAATTACATTAGCTATTATTTATTGGCTAAACCATTTGAGCTTTCTCAAGTTTGGATTGGGGTAATTTCAATTGCCTATTTGGCGGGTATTTACAGTTCACCACGCGCAGCAAGCTGGGGCAATCGTATTGGACGTGAACGTGTGTTGCCTATGGTGATTGTCCTAATGTTGATCGCATTATGGTTGATGTCGATTGCACATTTAGCCGTCGTATTGGCTGCATTGGTGCTATTTACCTTTGCTTTTTTTGCCGCACATTCTACTGCCAGTAGTTGGGTGTCGATTCAAGCACTGCAGTATCGTGCAGTGGGATCATCATTATATTTATTTAGTTACTACATGGGTTCGAGTTTGCTCGGTAGTGGTAGCGGTCTGATTTGGGAACAATGGGGCTGGTCTGGTCTGACATGGGTGATGACTGCAGTCTTGGGTGTGGCGCTTTATGGTGCGTGGCGTTTAAAGATTAAACCAACAGCGCTGCGATAAGCATTCAGGATTATTGCTTTAGGCTTATCCCTTTATGCTTTTCTTATTCAGATACCAACTTAGGATATAAAAATAGTTTGCTGATTTTGTGTGTTTTTTAATCAAGCAAGATGAATGGAATTCATGCTAAAATAGTCGGCTTTCATCTTTGATCGACTTTTGATCTTCCACTTCCCAGCCGAGAATTGCAAGCCATGTCTACTGCTTATACTGCTCAGACCGCACCCAAAGCGTTGTTTGATTATGACAAATATTGGGCGTCATGTTTTGAGCCTGCGCCATTTTTGCCGATGTCACGCGAAGAAATGGATCAGCTCGGTTGGGATGCCTGCGATTTTATTCTAGTTTGTGGTGATGCTTATATTGATCATCCCTCTTTTGTATCGGGCGTGATTGGTCGTGTGCTTGAGGCGCAGGGCTTTCGTGTCGGGATCATCGCCCAGCCAGACTGGACCAATGTGGAATCTTTTCGGGTTTTAGGGAGGCCGACCATCGCTTGGGGCGTCACCGCAGGCAATATGGACTCGATGATCAACCGCTATACCGCAGACCGTAAAATCCGTTCTGATGATGCTTATTCGCCAGACAATCAGCCGAATAAACGTCCTGACCGTGCAGCTACGGTGTACTGTCAGCGTTGTCGTGAAGCCTTTCCAGATGTGCCTGTTTTACTTGGCGGGATTGAAGGCTCGTTGCGTCGTATTGCACATTATGATTATTGGTCGGATAAAGTTCGTCGCTCGATTTTAATGGATTCTAAAGCCGACTTATTGATGTACGGCAATGGCGAGCGTTCGATTATTGAAGTGATCCACCGTTTGGCCAAAGGTGAAAAAATCCACGAAATTACAGATGTACGTGGTACAGCATTTATTATCAATAAACATAACCGTGCGTCTAAATCCAAATTTGTTGAAATTGCATCTAATGATGTAGATAGCGTGGGCCGTGTCGATCCAATCATCAACCCTTATGTGATGACCGAAGATTTAGACGGTTGTGAGATTGAAAAAGATAAGGGCAACAACCTCGCGCAATATCAAAATTTCCAGAAAGATGTGGTCAGCAATCCAATTGTGCGTGAAGGTGATCAGCTAGATGCAGATACCCAGATTGTGCAATTGCAGCCTGCTTCAAAAGCAATTAAACACAAATTACCCCCACGTGAATTGGCAGTGATTCGTTTGCCTTCTTTTGAGGAAGTGGCGAATGATCCTGTGCTGTATGCGCATGCTAACCGTATTTTGCATTTAGAAACTAACCCGGGCAATGCGCGTGCTTTGGTGCAAAAGCATGGTGAACGTGATGTGTGGTTGAATGCACCGCCTATTCCGTTGACTACGGAAGAAATGGACTATGTATTCGATTTACCGTATGCACGTTTGCCGCATCCATCTTATGGCAATGCACGTTTCCCTGCTTTTGATATGATCAAGTTTTCGGTCAATATCATGCGTGGTTGTTTTGGTGGCTGTACTTTCTGTTCGATTACCGAACACGAAGGACGAATTATCCAAAACCGTTCTGAAGAATCCATTTTGCGTGAAGTGGAAAAAATTCGGGATACTGCGCCTGGCTTTACTGGCATTATTTCAGACTTGGGTGGCCCGACTGCAAATATGTACCGTTTGCATTGTAAAGACCCTGAAATTGAAAAGAATTGTCGTAAACCCTCTTGTGTATTCCCGGGCGTATGTCAAAACTTACATACCGATCATGCACCTTTAACCCAGTTATATCGTAAAGCGCGTGAACTGAAAGGTATTAAAAAAATTCTGATTGGTTCAGGTTTACGTTATGACTTGGCAGTGTTGAACCCTGAATATGTACGTGAATTGGTGACGCATCATGTGGGCGGTTATTTAAAAATTGCACCTGAGCATACCGAAAAAGGCCCATTATCTAAGATGATGAAACCAGGTATTGGTACGTATGACCGTTTTAAACAAATGTTTGATCGTTTCAGTAAAGAGGCGGGCAAAGAGCAATATCTGATTCCGTACTTTATTGCTGCGCACCCAGGAACGACCGATTACGACATGATGAATTTGGCGTTGTGGCTGAAAAAGAATGGTTTCCGTGCCGATCAGGTACAGACTTTCTATCCATCGCCAATGGCGACCGCTTCGACCATGTATTACACAGGTAAAAACCCACTGGCCAAAGTGGCGCGTTATACCGAAAATGTGGATATTGTCAAAGGCGAAAAACGTCGTCGTTTGCATAAAGCTTTCTTACGTTACCATGATCCAAACAACTGGCCGTTGTTGCGTGAAGCCTTAAAAGAAATGGGACGTGCAGATTTAATCGGGAACTCTAAACAGCACCTGATTCCAACCTATCAGCCGCAAGGCACAGATGGACAGTATCAAACGGCACGTAAGAAAAACTCGACTGTCGCGGGTGATTCACAAAAACGTACGGGGCAAAGTGGTAATCGTGCTCAGAACAGTAATCGTCCGAAGAAAGGGCAAATATTGACTCAGCACACAGGTTTGCCGCCACGTGAAACAGGTGAAAAACGTCCATTTTCACACAAAAAATCTAAGCCAAAATCGAAAGCTTAGTACTTGAAGTTAAGATCCATCAAAAGGCGCTGCAGCGCCTTTTTTGTTTGCTTTTCATTTCATCGGAATTGTCCGACAATCGAATCTGTTAAGCATTGCTTTGTTATTTTTTTGCATGCTATACAGTATTCGTATCTAATGATAAAAACACGCTTAGATGCTACAGCACTTAGACAAAAGGCGGGCTTGTGAAACAAAATTTCTGTTTCTATGATGGTTTTGTCAATGTTTCATGTAGTTTCTTAAATGGAACGTTTAAATATAAAAGCGTGTTATATACTGATTTGATGAAAAAATCGGCATGAAGCCGAAACAACTATAAAAATGATTTTAAGGATTGAATAATGACCATTTATATTTTGATTGGGGTTTTGATACTGATTTTCTTTCTCTTGATGGCGGTTAAGGGCTTGGAAAATAGAGAAAAACCTCAGGACAGTGCACTAAAGCAACGTGCAATTTTTAACTTAAATGAACAGCTGACGTATACACGTTTGCAGGAAATTTTACCTCAACATATCATCTTGGCGCATGTGTCTTTTGATGCCTTGCTGACCACGAAATTTTCACGTACTCGACATAAATACCGCAATATGATTGCCGATTTTGTGGTGTTGGATGCCAATCATCAAGTTGTTGCAATTGTGGCTTTAGATGATTTGTTGATGTTGAAACGTAGCCGCAATGCACAATACCAAGATGAATTGCTGCGTTTGGCGGGTTATAAAGTGCTGCGTTATGAAGATGTGCCTGAATATCACGAATTACGCGAAGCTTTTGGGCAGTCATCGTCATCTTATGCAGATTTAGATGATTTGGATACTGCCTTAAAGAAGTATGATTTTTTAGCGCATTCTGTACGCCATAAAGTGAAGGTATTAGGCTAAACGCTTGCCGCTAAAATCACTAGATAGACAACATGAATCAGCATGTCGCCATGACATGCTGATTTTTTTGGGTATGTTCCTGATCCAATCACATCTGTTATACGTTGGGTTGCTCTTCAGGTTTGACTGCAACCACAGTCATCTCAACTAAAACGTCAGGATGATATAACTTGGCTTCTACGCAGGTACGCGGTAAAGTTTGTATATCTGCCACCCAAGCATCCCAAACTTGATTCATTGCGGCATAATCGCGCTCAATGTCTTTTAGAAAAATCATTACCGACATGATGTGGCTTTTATCTGTACCCGCATCTGCCAATAAACGATCAATCAGGGCAAGTGTTTGTTGGGTTTGCCCCTCAATATCTTGTTGTGTGTCTTCTGCCAGTTGCCCTGCCAAATGGACTAAATTTCCCGAAATTGCAATTTCAGAATAACGTTTTTGGATATGTAGACGTTGAACAGCCATTGGGTGTGATCCTCGCGCCAAGCGATTGGGTATAAAAAGCGTGAGGTATTATAGAGGCAGGCAAGCACGTGGAAAATATGCAGGCAGCAGTCTACTTAAAATAAAAAGTAGTTGAATGGAAAATACGAGGAAAAGAGAGACGGTGTATCAAAGCGGCGAAGTGCCAAGCGCAGAGTTGTCCTGTAATCTTCGGATTTGATCGTCACGCCAATCACAGGACAAGTATGCCAAAAGTAATGGTGATTTTTGACATCTCAGCGTATGTACGGATAAATACATCGCGCGCATAGATTACTCTAAAAAGCACAACTGTGAAGGGTAAATTGTCTTATTTTTATTCTTTTGGCTGAAATTTATACAAAAATAGCTTTAGTATTCATCGGCAAGTATTGGCTAGGTATGTTTTATGTAGAGCGGGAAGTTTACCGCTTTAAAATCCGTGATATTTACGAGTCGTGATATTTACAGTAAAGACAGTTGTGCTTGTTCATCGGCAGAGCTGAGTTGATACAGACCGACCCCAATTAAACGGAATTGATCCTGTGCGGGAATATGCATTTCGTGAAGCAAAAGTTGCAGGACTTTTTCAAGATCGTTTTTGCTCTCAAGTGGCTGTTTAAAACTTTTGCTATGTTGTAAGACCTGAAAATTTTTGAGTTTCAATTTGGCCGATACGCCACGTGCAACATATTGTTTTTTCACTAAACTATGCCAAACCTGATCAATCAAGCTAGACCAGTAAGCTGCACATTCGGCTAAGTTTAAGTCATCATCAAAGGTGATTTCTTTGGAAATTTGCTGGCGCTCACGTTCTGCCTGCACAGGACGTTCATCAATCCCTTGGGCAAATAAAAACAGGCGTTTTCCATATTTGCCAAAATGATGAATCAACAGGTTTTCTTCAATGTGTTGCAAATCGCCTAAGGTATTTAAATTCAAGCTTTTTAATTTTTCCTGCGTGACTTTACCTACGCCTGGAATTTTCTTTAAGGGTAAGTCCTGAATAAACTGCTGCACTTGACTGGGTTTAATCACGCAAATGCCATTGGGTTTATGCCAGTCCGAAGCAATTTTGGCTAAAAATTTATTCGGTGCGACACCTGCCGAGGCCGTTAAACCTGTACTTTGAAAAATATCTGCCCGAATCCGCATTGCGACTTCAGTTGCGCTTGGAATACCTTGTAAATTTTCGGTGACATCTAAATAAGCTTCATCTAAAGACAAGGGTTCAATAAGTGGTGTATAACGCTGAAAAATCTGATGAATTTGTGTGGAAACCTCACGATAGAGTGCAAAATTGGGTTCGAGTACCACCACCTGCGGGCAGCGTTTGCGGGCTTGTGCCATCGACATGGCAGAACGTAAACCAAACTCACGCGCAGGATAGGATGCCGCGGCAATCACAGCACGAGGATGATGCGAAGCAATCACCACAGGTAAATGCTGCAATTCAGGACGACTGCGCAGCTCAACAGAGGCATAAAAGGCATCCATATCAATATGAATGATTTTCCGCATGGCACAAACTAGATGAAGCGTTTAGATTTCAACAGTATCGCATGTTTAGGAAGTCGGTTGTAGCATCGGAGCAAGCGGATAAGGCGTGTTGCTATTCAGCAAAATCACCTGTGTCGATTGCTGTTCTGCATAGTCGATCAAACGCTGTAAACTCCGTGGGCTATGGTCGGCAATGCGGGGCAAAAACTCTAAAGGGCGCGCTAAAGGCTGGAAAAAATTATCCCAATGAATTGGAATCACGACACGAGGGCGCAACGTTCCCACAGTTTCATCTAAATAATGCTGTTGAAAAGCAACCGATTGTTTAGAGAGCTGTGCAATCCCTAAAAATAAAGTATCTACCTGCAAGTGTTGTAATTGTTTAGAAATCGCGCCTGTACTGGCTTTGACTAAAATGTTCTGTTCAGGATGCTGAATGTAATAATCAAAACTGCCGCCTTCTTTAAATTCATAAAAACGGGCAGGTAAGGACAATGGTTGTTGAATTTGTTCACCTAAATCATTATTCACAGCGGTGGCAGGGGTATGCTGTGATGGAATAGCCGTAATCTTAAACTTTCCAATCTGTATTGGTTGGGCAGGATTGACAAGGCTTAATCGAGATTCAGGAATTGCGGCACCACGGGCAATGTTCAAACTACTTTCTGAACCGATGATTTGACTGTGTTTGAGTTGCTGCGCCAAAAATGGCAAATCTAGCGTGTGATCATAATGCGAATGGGTGATCAAAATCGCACGTGTGCGTTGTAATTGATGCTGTTGAATCAACTTGTGCAATAAGGCTGGTTGGCTGTCTAACTTGTTCCACATGACTTGTGCAAGAGAGGGGCGACTAAAAAATCCATC
This sequence comes from Acinetobacter sp. YH12205, assembly GCF_013418125.1. Lineage (NCBI taxonomy): Bacteria > Pseudomonadati > Pseudomonadota > Gammaproteobacteria > Moraxellales > Moraxellaceae > Acinetobacter > Acinetobacter sp. YH12205. Next base: position 9,673 of record NZ_VPCQ01000005.1, read on the forward strand.
AATCAGAATTTGGTTTTCACCATCATCAAACAATAGGGTAGATACGCCAAAATAATGTACTTTTAAGTTGGCATTTGCGGTTTTTGTTGAATATTGCCATGCGGAAAATTGTTCTAGTTTGCCTGCGGGTTGTAATAGGTAAAGCAGTGCGAATCCTGCACAAATGCTGAGCGTAAGCGCAGCCCAAAGCAGCCCTTTCATAATTTTCATGACGGTACTTTTTTATTGTGATGCAGCTATCTTGTTATTTTTTCTGGTTCGGTTCAAGTCTTGTGGGTTGAATTGCGTTGTCTGTTAAAAAATGCTGCCATTGTTTGCTATTGCCATAAAAAACATTTAGGTCGACTGGGGTGTGAATACCTTTTATTTGACCCTGATTGGTATGTTGCCAAAATAACCATTTTGGCTGACCTGCCAGTTGTGGTTTACCCTGATATTCTCTGACCCAAAGTGGTGTTTGCTTAAAGCTTTCAGTTAATACCATATTGTAAAAGGCTTTAGATACATAAAAAATCGGTTGTTTTTCATAATGTTGATATAGCGCATCATGCATGATTTGAATTTCGCGCAGTAACTGTTCTTTGGTGTAAGTGTTGATGCAGTTGCTGTCATATTCTAAGTCAATTACAGGTGGCAAACTGTCAGATTTTTTTGGAACAGTCGCAATAAAGTTTTCTGCCTGAATTGCTCCATCACGGCATAAGCGATAAAAATGATAGGCGCCGACCAAAAAGCCATGTTCACGGGCTTTGAGCCAGTTATCCTGAAATTTACGATCTTTAAAATCGCCTCCTTCGGTGGCTTTTAAATAGACAAAGGCATATTTTTGTGGGGAAATTTTTTGCCACTGAACATCGCCTTGATGATGTGACACGTCAAAGCCTTGAATTGGATATTCTTCGGCTGCCGCAGGTTGTTGGCGCAACACATCCAAATACAATAAAACCGCCAAAACAGCACTGCCAAGCACCGCAATGGTCATACGATAGTGCGGTGTAAAAGCTGAGTTTTTAGCTCGATTTGGTGGTTTGCGCATGTTGAAAAAGCTTCGCGGAGCAAAGTCATATCATAACGCGCAGTGCGGTGTAGCACCATGCGCTTTCGGTAATGGCGTTTTAAACAGCCGTGTGTTTGGGGATATTCCAAAACACTAAAAATGCCAAAATATTTAATACACCCAAACAAATTAAAGTGGCATGAAAGGCACTGACTAACTGTCCTGCGCCGTAATAGGCACTAAACATATTCACCAAAGTACCTGCCAATGCCACGCCAATACTCATCGACAGCATCATAATCATGGATAAAAAACTATTGCCGCTGCTGGCATCTTGTTGAGGTAAATCTTTGAGTGTAAAGGTATTCATACCCACAAACTGCAATGAATTAAGCACCCCAAATATAAAAAAATGCAAGGCACGTAACCAAGTCGCAGTTTCAGCAGTGGTCAGCGCAAAACTAGCAATACACGCCCCGACCAATAACGTATTGGTCAGTAAAAACTGCCGATAGCCAAAACGTTGAATTAAAGGCCGAATAATTGGTTTAGATACCAAAGAACCAAGCACAGTTGGAATCATCATCAAACCTGTGATAAATGGTTCAAAACCAAAAGCCACCTGCAGCATGATTGGCATGATAAAAGGCATGGCATTGCCCCCGAAGCGGGCAAAAAAGTTACCTAAAATACCAATCGCATATAAGCGATTTTTAAATAAATCACTGCGAAATAAGGCATTTTGATGGGTGTGAGCATGGCGAGCATAGCATGCTGCAGCAATACCACCAGCCAAGATTAACGCAAAATTCCAAAGCAGGTTATATTGTGGATTGGCAAAATTTTCGATGCCTAAAGATAAGCCCGCCATCGCCACAACTAATAGGATAAACCCGAGAAAATCAAAGTTTTTAACTTCAGTTTCAGTCACATTCGGCATGGCTTTAATACAAATCCAACAGCCCAAGATGCCCATAGGAATGTTGATCAGGAAAATCCAGTGCCACGTGGCGACTTCGACCAACCAGCCACCCAGCGTTGGGCCAATTAAGGGGCCAATCAACCCTGCCAGACTCATCAGGCTCATGGCAGATAAAAACTGGGTACGTGGAATGATTTTTAACATCGCCAAGCGCCCGACAGGCAAGAGCAATGCGCCACCAATACCTTGAATCACCCGATAAAACAGTAATTCATTCAGACTCGCTGCTGCAGCACAACCCAAAGAGGCAAGGGTAAAAATGATAATCGCTGCAAAATAGGTATTGCGTACCCCAAAACGATCTGCCAACCATCCACTTAATGGAATACACGCTGCCACCGAGAGCACATACGCCACCACAACACTGTGCATCCGCAGCGGGTCTTCCTGCAGGCTATTCGCCATTGCAGGGATTGCTGTATTCACAATGGTGGTGTCGAGCGCCTGCATAAAAAAGCCAATTGAAACCAGAAATACCAAAAGACGGTATTCAGGATGCAGGGCTTGATGGGTCGGTGTTTGGTTCATAACTCGGCAAAATGGACATTTGGTCTAGTTTAAACCATTTTGCAATCTAGCGGACTGCATCTATAAAAACATGAAAAGTGTTTGAAAATTCAAGGAAATGCAATGAAATTGTCATCTATTTGTCACCGATTATTCACTTTGAGTTTGTAAGTTGGGTGCATTTAGAAAAATGATGAGTAATTTATGAAAACGCAAATTTCTGCATTAATGTTGGCTTTATTGTCTGTGGGGATGGTGGGCTGTAATGATAATAATGATCCTATTCCTGTAAAAGAAGAAGTTGTTGAAGCAACACCTACAACAATTAGTTTGGAGCGTTTAGGGGAATACGATGCACAAGTTTTTGGTGCGAGTGCTGCGGAAATTTCTGCTTATGATGCTGAAAGTAAACGTTTATTTGTAGTCAATGCGAAAAATGGCGTGGTCGATGTACTGGATTTAAGCAACCCAAGTGCACCTGTTAAGCTGAACAGCTTGGATGCCAAGACTCATTTGGCGAATTCTGAAGTCAATAGTGTTGCGGTACATCAAGGTATTGTCGCTTTAGCTGTTCAGGCAACACCTAAAACTGATAAAGGCATCGTGGCATTTTTTAAAGCCAAAGACCTGAGCTTTATCAGCAAAGTTGAAGTCGGTGCATTGCCTGATATGTTGACTTTTACTCCAGATGGCAAAAAAGTCTTGGTTGCCAATGAAGGTGAGCCAAATGAAGGTTATAAGATTGATCCAGAAGGTTCAATCAGTATTATTAATCTAACTGACATCAACAAGCCTACTGTAAAAACTGCAGATTTTCAGGCATGGAATACACGTAAGCAGGAATTGCTTGATGCGGGCGTGCGTATTTTTGGGCCAAATGCGACTGTCGCACAAGATTTAGAGCCTGAATATATTGCGGTGAGTGACGATGGTAAAACTGCTTGGGCAAGTCTACAAGAAAACAATGCTATTGCTGTAATTGATTTGATTCAAGACCAAGTGGTCGATATTTTCCCATTGGGTTATAAAAACTTTGGCTTAGCTGCAAATGCTTTAGATGCAGGTGATCGTGATTGTGTTGTTGGTAAGCAAGACTATAACGGTAAAACGATTACAGCCTGTGCTAAAAATGAGGGGATGATTAATATTCAAGCTTGGCCAGGCTTATATGGCATGTATATGCCAGATGCAATTGCGCAATATCAAGCCAATGGACAAAGCTACTTGGTCACTGCCAATGAAGGTGATGCGCGTGAATGGTTGGTTGATGAAGACTTATATTTTGGTACGGATGAAATAACTCAGGGTTATGCAGAAGAAATTCGTGTTAAACACTTATTCAATAATAAAGGCTTCAGTACCAATGGCGATTATGCAGCGCATTTACGTCTATTAAAGTCAGGGGTTAAAGGCGCAAAGCTTGATTCAAACGTATTTAAAGCATGTACCACTACAGATGCCAATGAAGTTTGTGCAGATAATTTAATTAAAGATTCACAATTGGGTCGTTTGACGATTACTTGGACGCAAGGTTACAAGAAAGATACAAATGGTGAGCCTGTGCTAGACAGCGATGGTTTCATGACCTATGACAAACTATATGCTTATGGTGGCCGCTCGTTCAGTATTGTAGATCCTAAAACCAAAAAAATTGTTTGGGACTCAAAAAATGACTTTGAACGTAAAGCTGCTGAATTATTTCCAGAATACTTTAATACCAATCATGAAAAATTAAGTATAGATGATCGTAGTGACAATAAAGGCCCTGAGCCTGAAGGCATTGCTTTAGGTAAAATTGGTCAAAAAACTTTTGCCTTTATTGGGTTGGAGCGTATGGGTGGCATTATGGTGTACGACATTACCCAACCGACACAAGCATCTTTTGTTGAGTATTTTAATGATCGTAAGTTTGGTGAAACCCGTACATCTTTCGATGCAGAAGGTAATGAGGTTACCGTTGAAAATTCAAATCTCGGTCCCGAAGGTTTGATCTTTATTGCAGCCAAAGACTCGCCTAACGGCAAGCCACTGTTAGTTGTGGGTAATGAAGTCAGTGGAACTACTGCCGTCTACCAAATCAAGCTTAACTAACAGCATTGCAAAATTAGAAATCTATTAAAGAGGGCACTTTGGTGTTCTCTTTTTTGTGCTGTAAAAACCAATGAACAGTGAATTAAAAAAAGCGAGTCACCGACTCGCTTTCACTTTCATTTTTATTGCTATTTCATGCACCTAAAGAAGTTCAACCTACAAAATGACGTGGAGAATCCAAATTCTTTAAGGCATTAATAATTTTGTGGGAGTGGTTACACACGATCAGTTTAGCGCGGTGCTGTGGTGGTAAAAAACCTTCGTGTACCGCATGATCTAATTGCTGAATCAGCGCATCATAAAAGCCATTCACATTATATAAAATCATCGGTTTTTGGTGCTGATTCAATTGCCCCCAAGTGGCAATTTCCAAAATTTCTTCAAAAGTACCCAAGCCACCTGGTAACGCCACAAAGGCACTGGCACGATCTGCCATCATCGCCTTACGCTCATGCATGCTTTTTACTACGTGTAATTCGGTTAAATTACTGTGGGCAATTTCATAATCCAGCATAAATTCAGGAATTACTCCCACCGCTTGCCCACCATGTTGCACAACGGTGTCAGCAACCAAACCCATTAATCCAATACTCGCGCCGCCGTAGACCATACCAAAGCCTTGCTCGGCTAGTTTTCTTGCCAGTTGTACTGCTTTTTCCTGATAAATCGGGTTATTGCCAGAGCGCGAACCACAGTACAGTGCCACCAAAGGTTGAGAGGTTTGAGGAGATGGATTATTGATATATTGGGTCATTCTTAATTCGCTATTCATTTATTTTCTTCACCATAGCATGTTCTTTTTGTTGGCTCTAGCTTAGTACTCAAATATGACAAACCCGTCAGTATGCAGTGTTCAATTTGCAAAGATTTGTGAAAGTGCTGCATTGGCGTGGATGATGTCGCAAAAAGGGGATGAATCTGAGCGCAAACTTTCCTATACTCAAAGCTTGTCTGACAACTATAGAATCGTCATGGACAGTGGCAGTAGTCGCACCGAACGAATATTTTTAAATTACATGCTGTGCCAACCAGAGCAAGCAAACTTATCTTTTCAGTGTCATCGCCGTGTGGCACGTTTGACCCATGATATTCAGGAGAAGAGTGCATGATCTTTGAATGGATGTCTGACCCCGCTGCGTGGGTTGGGTTATTGACCCTGATCGTACTCGAAATTGTATTAGGCATTGATAACTTGGTGTTTATTGCCATTTTGGCAGAAAAGTTACCGCCAGAACAACGCAATACGGCACGGGTGGTGGGCTTGCTTCTCGCCTTGGGGATGCGCCTGATTTTACTCGCCTCTATCGCGTGGGTCGTCACTCTGACCCAACCACTGTTTCATATTTTTGAACATCCTTTCTCTGGACGTGACCTGATTTTACTGTTTGGTGGTGTGTTCCTGTTGTTTAAAGGCACCATGGAACTGCGCGAACGCATTGAAGGCAAACCAGCACTAAAAGAAGAAAACCCTGTGCACGCGACTTTCTGGATGGTGATTGTGCAGATTGTGGTGCTAGATGCGGTGTTCTCACTCGACAGCGTAATTACCGCTGTGGGCATGGTGCAGCATTTATCGGTCATGATGATTGCGGTGATCATTGCGATAGGCATTATGTTGTGGGCGTCTAAGGCGCTCATGGACTTTGTCAATAAGCATCCTACCGTGGTGATTCTATGCCTGTGCTTCCTGATGATGATTGGTTTCTCATTGGTGGTGGAAGGTTTTGGTTATCACATTCCAAAAGGCTATTTATATGCCGCCATCGGTTTCTCGGTGATGATTGAATTCCTGAACCAAACCATCCGCAGAAATCAGGAAAAAACCGTGACCACCACCGATTTGCGCTACCGTACTGCTTCGGCTGTGATGCGGATGTTAGGTGGCAAAAGTCAAAATACGGCAGAAAGCAGTCATATCAATGAAGATGTTTTAGCTACCCGTGCCTTTGCCGATGAAGTCTTTGATGCTGAAAATGGCGTCTATCACAGCGTGATGGTACAAGGAGTGTTGGGCTTATCTGAGCGTCCTGTAAAGTCGGTGATGACGCCACGCCCTGAATTGGAATGGATTGATTTAGACGAAGATGATGCTTCAATTCGCAGCCAATTATTAAGTATGACCCATTCACGAGTGATTGTGGCACGTGGTGAACTGGACAATATTTCAGGCATTGTCTTAACCCATAAAGTTATGAATCAATACATTGAAACAGGTGTACTGGACTTTGAAACACATTTGCGTGAACCCGTAATTGTGCATGAAAATGCCCAAGTTTTGATGGTGATGGAGCAATTGCGTCAAGCACCGCTGCAAATGGCGATTGTGCTGAATGAATACGGCTCGATTGAAGGCGTTGCCACACCCATTGATATTCTGGAAGCAATTGCAGGTGAATTCCCAGATGAAGATGCACTCGAAGCCAGTGCTGAAAGTTTGGAAGATGGCACATTATTGCTAGATGGTTCCATTGATATTCGCCACGTATCTTTATTATTAGGTCGTGATTTGGTGGATGAAAGCGAGCAATATTCAACTTTATCAGGCTATATTTTATTCCATTTGGGACGTTTGCCTGAAAATGGTGAGAAATTGCTTTCCGATGGTTATGTTTTTGAAATTGTGACCATGGATGGACATAAAATTGAAAAAGTGCATTTGATTCAGCAGGAATCTTCAAGCGCATCATAAACTGAACGCCAAACTGCATTTCAGTCTTGTGCTTCCGCTAAAATAGCCTGCATTGTCAGGCTGTTTTGGGGCTGTTGCCATTGTAAATATAGACGAAGTGTCAACAGACCCTATTATTGATTTAAATTTCGGGAATTTTCTATGCATCACTTGGCATGTCCGTGCGGGCAAGGCGATTATCAATACTGCTGCCAACCTTTACACGTGGGGCAGGCATATGCAGAAACCGCGAGCCAACTCATGCGTTCACGCTATAGCGCTTTTGCCTTACAACAAATTGATTATATTGTGCAAACCACTGCGCTAGGACAACAGGCAAGTCTGGATGTTGGCGCAATTGCAGATTGGAGCAAGTCGAATCAATGGTTAAAGCTCGAAGTGCTGAATAGCAATGAAAAGTTAGATAAAAGCCATGCCCAAGTTGAATTTAAAGCCCATTACCATGATGCTAAGCAGGCGCAAATTCACCATGAAATTTCCCATTTTGTGCAACATCAGGCACGCTGGTATTTTCTAGATCCGACCACAGGGCAACAGCCGACCATGAAACAGCCGTGTATTTGTGGTTCGGGTAAAAAATTTAAGCAATGTTGTGCGCAATTTTTATAACTTTATCTTGGTTTTTCGCTTATTATAACGCGCATCTATTGGCCTAGTGAAAGAAGGGCAAGTCCATGTTGTTGTTGGTCATTTACTTAATCGCGATTACCGCAGAAGCGATGACAGGCGCATTGTCTGCAGGGCGTCGCAGCATGGACTGGTTTGGTGTCACCTTAATTGCCTGTGTCACCGCATTGGGCGGTGGTTCGGTGCGAGATGTATTGTTGGGGCATTATCCGCTGACTTGGGTCAAACATCCTGAATATTTGGTGCTGACCTGTATTGCAGCTTTTATCACCATTTTAATTGCCAAATGGATGCGTCATTTACGTTCCATTTTCTTGGTGCTCGATGCTTTAGGCTTAATTGGCTTCACTATTATTGGTTGTCAAATTGCTTTGGAAATGGGGCATGGCTTTGTGGTGTCTGCCGTTGCAGGCGTCTTAACAGGTGTGTCAGGTGGGATTCTGCGTGATATTCTGTGTAACGATGTGCCTTTAGTGTTCCGCCGTGAGCTATATGCCAGTATTTCTTTTGTGTCCGTGATTTGCTATTGGTTGTGTATCGAAATCGGTTTGTCGCTTGAATTGACCGTGATCTCAACACTTGTTTTTGGTTTTACTTTGCGTTTGATTGCGATTTATTTTGGCTTAGAAATGCCTAAATTTATTTATCAGGACGATGATGAACATTCAGCATCCTCTAAAGATGAAACCTAATTGGTTATAAGAATTGTATTGAATATCTAAATAGAAGCGAACCGATCACCAGATCGGTTTTTTAATGCTATCCACATCCTGTCAATTCATAGTATAAAAATACAACAGCAGTTGTGTTTTAGCCCATATCCTTTTAGCCAACTTAAAGAGTGTGTTATGGATTTAGTTTCGCGTGTGCAACGTCTACCCATTGGAAAATTCCACTATAGCCTACTGGTGGTGATTGGTCTGGGCTGGATGTTTGATGCCATGGATACAGGACTGATCTCCTTTATTTTGGCAAAAATGGCAGAAGACTGGAGCATGACCCCTGCCGAAAAAGGCATGGTGGTGTCGATTGGTTTTGTCGGAATGGCCATTGGGGCAGTCTTTTCAGGTGGTCTGGCCGATAAAATTGGACGTAAAACTGTATTTGCCACCACCTTGGTGATTTACAGTCTAGCTACTGCCGCTTGTGCCTTTGCACCGAATTTAACTTGGTTACTGGTCTTTCGCTTTATTGTCGGTTTAGGTTTGGGCGGGCAGCTTCCCGTAGCGGTGACTTTGGTCAGTGAATACATTCCTGCGCATGTGCGTGGGCGTTTTATTGTATTGCTGGAAAGTTTTTGGGGCTTGGGGTGGTTATGTGCGGCATTGGTTTCTTATTTTGTGATTCCAAAATTTGATTGGCATACAGCATTTTTAATCGGTGGTTTGCCTGCCTTATATGCCTTGGTTATCTGGAAAAAAGTCCCTGAATCTATCCCATATCTGATCAATCGTGGTCGTATTGCCGAAGCACATGCACTGGTACAAAAGTTTGAGCGTCAATGTGGGGTAGAAGTCATTGAACAGATTGAAGTTCAGCCTGTTGCCGCTAAACAGCATATCTCTTTTACCCAACTGTGGTCGGGGCCATTTGCACGCCGTAGTTTAATGCTGTGGCTGATTTGGTTTGGCATTGTCTATTCCTATTATGGCATTTTCACTTGGTTGCCTAGTCTGTTGGTGCAGCAAGGCTACAGCATCGTACAGTCATTTGAATATGTGTTGGGCATGATTTTGGCGCAATTGCCCGGTTATATTGCAGCTGCTTGGCTGGTCGAAAAATTAGGGCGCAAAGCCACACTAGCTGGTTTTATTGGCATGTGTGCCGTATCGGCTTATTTCTTTGGTCAGGCCGACAGTGTAGCGATGATCATGTTCTGGGGTTGTTTGATGTCGTTCTTCAACTTGGGCGCATGGGGTGTGCTATACACTTATACTCCTGAACAATATCCAACCAATATTCGTGCTTTTGGCTCAGGTTGGGCCTCGGCCATTGGACGCATGGGCGGTATTATCGCCCCGATGGTGGTCACACACATGATGGTTATGCAAAATGGCTTTAGTTATGTCTTTATGATGTTTACAGCGGTTTTATTGGCCGTTGCCTTGGTGATTGTGGTGTTGGGTGAAGAAACCAAAGGCAGAACTTTAGAGTCGATGGGTTTGTAAGCTTAAAATAAATCCATCTTCCAACTTGAAATGACAGTCAGCGTAAACCTGCTTGAGGGATTTACGCTTACTGGCTCCAAGGTTTAGCAGTCAGGACGAATTCCTGATTTAAAGCCAAGGAGATATTTTGCATGTTAAAACTATGCCGATCTTCAGGAAGTTGTAACAATAATGGTAAGCGTGTTATACCATTTTCACCATTGGCAAAAGCATAGTGACGGATTTTAGGGTCAATTCTGCTAATGAGATTCTTGGCTTCTAAATAAACACTTTGTTGGTTTGCCTGTTTTTGAATACTAATAATTCCAATATAACAGCGATCTTGAATATAAATTAGGCTCTTTTTTAGCTTCTCTATTTTCACCTGATTATTTTCAGATTTTTTCAGCAAACGTTTAAAAAATCCCGCTTTTTCATTTGTTTGAATTTCTCGTTCGAGACTACGTATTTGTTGTTGTATATTGCGGCTCTGTTCAATCGCAGCATTCACATGCTCTCTGATCTTTTGAACAGGGGCGATTACCGCATTTAAATGTCGTTGATAGTGATATTCATCTTCAAAGAGCACAAAAACTTCTGCGCGACGCTGCACCAATAAATGCAAATATGCAATCAAACGATATTTAAAGCTGCGGGCGTAGGGATTAAATTGCAACATGGGTTCTTGAGATAAAGCTTCAAACTGATGTAAGAGTTCAGTCATTAAACGTTTCAGATTTAAATAACAAAACTCTAATTCATCAGACTGTTGCACACTTTGTTTTAAACCTCTTGCAAATGGTTCAAGCACTTGCAAGCAAAGGTCTTTTTCTAAGCAATCTAAATGCTCTTTGACTAAATAATCTGTAGAAAAACCTTGAATATCCACCACTTTTTTCATTTGTGGTAAAAGTTGCTCTTGCTTATATAGGTGTAAAGATTCAATCAACTCCACAATATGCGGATTCATTTGACGTTGAATGCCGATAATTTGTGTCATTTGCTGTTTAAAATTTTCAATATAATCAATTTGATCTAACTTTTTCGGATCAAGAACTAAACCACTAATATAGAATTTATTTTCTACGCCAAAGTTTTCTTCTGTTAAAAAGCGTCGAATGGAATAAGCAGATACACGGCTGTCGTAGGAACTACTTACAATAAAATAGTAATCTGTAGCATCGATAATTTCAAAGTCACGAACATGCAGTTCATGAACAAAGTAATCCTGAAAAATTGATGGTTTTTGTTGTGCATATTCACTTGGTAAAATATAAGCAAACCAATTGCCCAAAATTTCACTTTTCATAAACACTTCAAAGATAAAACTACGAATTTGTGCTTGATCTAGATTGCGATGGTTAGTTGTAACGCTGAAGTCTAAATCACGAATAATTAAAGCAGCATCATATAAAAACGCTTTTTTGAGTAAAAGTTGGGCTTGAATATCCTGTGGCTCATGTAATTCAATTTGATTCATTTCATGAATCACCGTTTCTAGAAAATCGGCGATTTGAAAGTCGGTTTGGTAGGTTTCTAAATAGTCAAAGCTACTTTGTACGTTTTTGGCGAGTTGTAATAATTCTGGATGCTGTGTGTACTGTGGAATGTCTTGCAGACGGATGTAACCATGAAATTCAAAGGTTGCTGTAAGATAATTCCAGTGAATATTTTTGGGTTTTAAGTATCGTTCTTCTATTTTTTCATGCAGTTCTTTAGGTGTGGCGGAAAGAATTGCGTTTAGCTGCTGCTGCCATTTATTATCAAGAATAGGATCAATTTGTTTTAACTTTACCCGAAGCTGATAAGGAATATAGGTCTGCATAGCGAAATCCAAAAGAACCGTTACAATAAATTTAAACTTTAAATAAAAAACTGCAGTGTGTTTTATATCACAAAAACAGCATTTACATTGATAAAAATAAAGGAATTTTTATGTAATAAGTATTGTTTCAAACATTTGTAACGTGTCAATAGACCCTCATAGAATGACTCGTTATAATTTTATATTGCTGTTTTTTATAAAATGAATATTTTTACGGCATAAGACACAAATTGTCGCAGAGCATTCCTACTAACTCTTGTGCAGGATGCTGCTGCGGCATAGCATAAGCCGATTGATACAAAAACAAGTGATTTAGGACGACAGGTTTTATGACAAGCCTCGCGCATCATGCAACAGAAAACCGTTCCGTAGCAGAATTTACTGAACGTGCATACCTTAACTATGCCATGTACGTGATTATGGATCGTGCATTACCCCATATCAGCGATGGTTTGAAACCTGTACAACGCCGTATTGTGTACGCCATGAGTGAGCTTGGACTCAAACACAGTGGCAAACCGAAAAAATCGGCACGTACCGTGGGGGATGTATTGGGTAAATACCATCCGCATGGTGATTATGCTTGTTATGAGGCTATGGTGTTGATGGCGCAGCCGTTCAGTTATCGTTATCCATTTATTGAAGGACAGGGCAACTGGGGGTCACCCGATGATCCTAAATCCTTTGCCGCCATGCGTTATACCGAAGCCAAACTATCGCAATATAGTGAAGTACTTTTGGCTGAATTGGGGCAAGGTACTTGTGATTGGCAAGATAACTTTGATGGCTCATTAAAAGAACCTGTCAATTTGCCTGCGCGTGTACCGAATATTTTGCTGAATGGCACCACCGGTATTGCAGTAGGGATGGCGACCGATATTCCACCGCATAACTTGCGAGAAGTGGTGAAAGGCACAATTGCCCTGATTCGCAACCCAAATTTAACCGATGAAAAAGTTGCAGAATATATTCCTGCGCCTGACTTACCAACCAAAGCTGAAATTATTACCCCGCCTGAAGAATTGCTGAAAATGCAAAGTACAGGTCGCGGTAGTTACCGTATGCGTGCGGTGTACAGCATTGAAAAAAATGAAATCGTGATCACAGAATTGCCGTATCAGGTTTCGGGTTCAAAAATCATTACCCAAATTGCTGATCAGATGCAGGCGAAAAAACTGCCGTTGGTGAGCGATGTGCGTGATGAATCAGACCATCAAAACCCAACCCGTTTGGTGATTGTACTGCGTTCCAACCGTATTGATGCTGAAGCGGTGATGAGTCACTTGTTTGCCACGACTGATTTAGAATCGAGCTATCGTGTCAATATGAACATGATTGGCGCAGATGGTCGTCCGCAGGTGAAATCGATTCGTCGTATTTTGCTGGAATGGATTGAGATTCGTAAAAATACCGTCACACGTCGTTTGCAATATCATCTTAATAAAATCGAAAAGCGACTGCACATTTTGGCAGGTTTGCTGATTGCCTATTTAGATATTGATACCGTGATTCGGATTATTCGTGAAGAAGATCATCCTAAAGCCGAGTTGATGGCGCATTTTGGTATTGATGAAATTCAGGCTGAAGCCATTTTGGAATTAAAGCTGCGTCATTTGGCTAAGCTTGAAGAAATGGAAATTCGTCGTGAACAAGAAGAATTAGAAGCACGCGCTGCCATTATTCGTGAACAATTGGCGAATCCTGAATCATTGAAAAATTTAATTATCAGTGAGTTGAAAGAAGACGCGAAAAAGTTTGGTGATGATCGTCGTTCACCAATTGTATTGCGTGCCGAAGCGACTGCAATTAATGAACAAGATATGCTACCTGCCGACCCTGTGACGGTGGTGTTGTCTGAAGCAGGCTGGATTCGTTGTGCCAAAGGGCATGAGGTCGATGCGGAAAATCTAAACTTCCGTGCGGGTGATCAATATCTCAGTCATGCACAAGGCAAATCCAATCAGCGCGTTTATATTTTAGATGATACGGGACGCAGTTATGCGTTGCCAATTAATAGCTTGCCTTCGGCACGTGGCTTGGGAGAACCATTAAGTTCAAAACTCGCTCCTGCCAGTGGCGTTGGCTTTAAACAATTACTAATTGCCGATGATGAAGCTGAAATTTTAGCAGCCAGCAGTAAAGGTTATGGTTTTAAAACACAGGCCAAACAGCTAGATACCAATGCCAAAGCAGGTAAAGCATTCCTGTCTTTGCCTGAACAATCGACAGTGATGAATTTGCAAATGATTGAACACGCGAGTCATGTTGCACTGCTCAGTTCAGCAGGGCGTTTACTGGTGATTGAACTGTCAGAATTGCCAATTTTGAACAAAGGTAAAGGTAATAAATTGATACAACTTGAAGAAAAAGATCAGTTGGTGTCTATGTTACCTTTAAATTTAGATGAAGCAATTCAAGTATTTGCAGGACAGCAACAACTCAAACTCAAAGGCGACGATTTGCTGAAGTATGTGGCGAAGCGCGGCACGAAAGGTCAGCTCTTACCACGCGGTTACCAAAAAGCAAATAAACTGTTAATTCAAAGATAATACTAGCGTTTTTTAAGCAAAATACGTTATATATGGTTTGTATTCGTGAAAATGGATGCAATACGGGACATAAACAAGCAAAGAACGACGTCCTGTATTGAGAAAAACAGTTTAAAACTAAGGATTATTGATTGGAGAAATTGGCATTATGGAAAAGATTTGGTTTGCTGAATACCAAAAGACAGGGATTCCAGAAACTGTAGAACTGCCTGCAGAAAATACGTCACTCGTAGACATTTTTGAACGTAATTTCCAAAAATTTGGTTCACGTGATGCCTTTATCTTTATGGATAAGGTTTTAAGCTTTAGTGAACTAGAAGAAGCTAGCCGTAAATTTGCAACTTATTTACAAAGTTTAGGTTTGGCACCTGGCTCGCGTGTTGCGGTGATGATGCCGAACGTACTTCAATATCCTGTGGTTGCACTGGGGGTGTTCCGCGCAGGTTTAGTTTTGGTGAACGTGAATCCACTTTATACTTCGCGTGAGTTAGAGCATCAATTAAATGACTCTGGTTCTGAAGTTTTAGTGATTATTGAAAACTTTGCATCCGTTTATCAGGCGATTATTGGTAAAACTCCTGTGAAGCATGTTGTTGTTGCTTCTGTGGGCGATATGCTAGGTGCATTAAAAGGCACGTTGGTGAATTTTGTTTTACGTTCAGTGCGTAAGCAAATTCCTGCATGGAACATTCCGGGTCACGTTAAATTTAACGCAGCAATGTCTAAAGTAAGCCCAAGCAACTACAAACGCCCAAGCTTAACTTTAAGTGATACGGCTGTGTTGCAATACACGGGTGGTACAACAGGTGTATCTAAGGGTGCAGAATTAACACACCGCAACCTTGTGGCAAACATGCTGCAATGTGATGGTATTTTCCAGAGTAAATTCGGTGCACAAGATGGTCAGCCAGATGACCGTATTTTCTGTGCATTGCCGCTGTATCACATCTTTGCATTCATGGTGTGTGCGCTTTACGGCATGTACAAAGGTCAGGCAAACGTATTGATTCCAAACCCGCGTGACTTACCTGCGGTGATGAAAGAATTACGTAAATATCAACCAACTTTCTTCCCTGCGGTGAATACTTTATTCAATGCGCTCGTGAACAATGAAGAGTTTAAACAGCTTGATCACAGCAAATTGAAAATGGCGATGGGCGGGGGTATGGCCGTATTACCATCGACTGCTGAAGCATGGAAAAAAGTGACAGGCACCAACATTATTGAAGGTTATGGCTTGTCTGAAACTTCACCAGTTGCAACGGCAAACCCGCCTGCATCTGACGAATTTAGTGGCACAATCGGTATTCCATTGCCATTAACTGAAGTGGCTATTTTGGATGATGATGGCAATGAAGTTGCACTGGGTGAGCAAGGTGAAATTTCAATCCGTGGTCCACAAGTCATGAAAGGCTATTGGAACCGTCCAGATGAAACCGATAAAGTGATGATTAATGGTTTCTTCCGTACAGGTGACATTGGTGTCATGGATTCACGCGGCTATGTGAAAATTGTAGACCGTAAAAAAGACATGATTTTGGTATCAGGCTTTAACGTTTATCCATCTGAAATTGAAGAAGTCATTGCGAAGCATCCGAAAGTCTTGGAAGTAGCAGCAATTGGTGTGCCAGATGAAAAATCAGGTGAAGTGCCAAAACTATTTGTGGTGAAAAAAGATCCATCATTGACCACTGAAGAAGTATTAGCATTCGCTAAAGAGAACTTAACTGGCTATAAACGCCCACGTTATGTGGAGTTTATGGATGAATTGCCAAAATCAAACGTAGGTAAAATCTTGCGTAAAGATTTGCGTAAAACTGCGTAATTCATTCTGCTCTGAAATAAAAGTGCCCCTGAAACTTCAGGGGCGTTTTTTATATGCTATAGAAAATAGATTGTTTCTTGTTCAACAAAGGCAAAAGTATTACTCTTTCATCAGCCAACGGTCAAAGTAACGACGCCCAACACCCACAATACCCAAGAAAATAAACATCGCACCAAATTGGCGGCTAAAACCTGATTGATTAAAACTGCCATAACTTAAAATATTATCAATTAAGCAATACACCACAATCACAATAATCCAGTGCCAGAGTGGTAAGCGCTTAATCCCCACTGCATAAAATGCCACCCAAAGCACAATGAAGGTAAAAATGGTCGACCATACGTTCATGTTGGCGCAAATTACCATCAATAAAAATGCCACAATAGGCAACACAATTTTTAAAACACGATCCACTCGCAGTTGATGTTGGCGCTGCTTTTCAAGTACATCTAACATTTCCTTTTGATCTGGGCTGACCATAATGGATCCTTTATATAATTGCTTAAAACATGCTATTTAACAAAATTTATTCAAGAAATGCCATGTTATGATAAGTTCTCAATACAGTTTATGAGAAAAAATTGATGCAAAGCATAAGTGGAATTGTTTATCTAATTATAATTGCTTGCTTATTGCCGTATGTCTTTGCTGTTGTCGCAAAAATGGCAGGCGGCTTTAAACGCGAAGATAACCAAAATCCACGTGAATTTTTAGCCAAAACTACAGGTTTAGCTGCACGTGCTAACGCCGTTCAGCAAAACAGTTTTGAAAGCCTGCCTTTATTTATTGCTGCAGTGCTCATGGCGGAATATATGGTCATCCCACAAGTGGTGGTGATGATGTTTGGTATTGCTTATATTGTGCTGCGCATTATTTATGGAATTTGTTATTTAGCCAATTGGGCGACGCTGCGTTCAATTGTTTGGATGCTGTCTTTACTTTGTCCAATTTGTATTTTGCTGATGGTGATTAAACTGACCTGATCAAGTCATGTCTGAAAATATGTATTTTTGCCTTGCAGATGTATAATCGCGCAGTAATTCAGGACAGAAAACCGTTATAATTGACGCGGTTTTAAAAAGATTTAACTTGTTTAAGAGTGATGCTATGAGCTACAGCAATATCCCTGCGGGTAAAGATGCACCAAATGACATCTATGTGATCATTGAAATTCCTGCCAATGCAGCGCCAATCAAATACGAAATTGACAAAGATTCTGATGCATTATTTGTAGACCGTTTCATGGGTACAGCAATGTTCTATCCAGCGAACTACGGTTATGTGCCAAATACACTTTCATTGGATGGTGATCCGCTAGACGTATTGGTTGTGACCCCACACCCAGTAGAGCCAGGTTCTGTGATTCGTTGCCGCCCAGTGGGTAAATTGAACATGGAAGATGATGGTGGTATTGATGCGAAATTGGTTGCCGTTCCGCACGAAAAATTAACCCCAATTTATAAAGATGTTCAAGAATATACGGATCTTCCACCATTATTGATCAGCCAAATTGAACATTTCTTCCAGCACTACAAAGACTTAGAGCCAGGCAAATGGGTGAAGTTAAGCGGTTGGGAAGGTGCTGATGTTGCGAAACAAGAAGTATTGAACTCAATTGAAGGCTACAAAGCTGCAAATCCATAATTTGCGCGCAGTCTATTTAGCTTTCACATGAAAGCTAAAATATAAAAAACCTGCACAGAATATGTGCAGGTTTTTTATTGGGTTGGCTATTCCGAGAAATTAGAATAATTTCACAGGAATATCTAACCAGATACGCCATTCATTAGTTGAGCCAATACCTTCGCTGTTATTCACTTTTTGGTTATTGTAGCTACTACTTGAACGCAAGTAAGAGTAGCGTAAGCGTAAGCTCGCATCTTTAAATGCACCAGATTGAACGGTGTATTTCACTTGGTTGAAAAATTCATGTTCTTCAGCTTGATCAATAATTTCAGTTCGATTGTTGCGATCCGCAACATCAATATCCCAACCGTAAACAAATGCACTTGTCCAGTTCAAGCCAGGTAAACCGTGGTTTTTAAAGTTGTAGTTATATTGCAAGCCAACTGATTTTTCATCATTGCCGTTGAAATCAGATAAGTATGAATTTGGTACATAAATACTTTGTAGACCATCTGCATTGTATGCATAGTCGTAACCTGTATTGCCAGCATTATCTTGATAAGCCAGCATTACATTGTGAGCATCTTTATTATAGGTTGCCGAAACTCCCCAAATAGTGTTTTCACGGTCTGCAAGGTTATCTGTAGTATGTGAACCTGTGGCTGCACCAGCTTCCCACTGTGTGTTATAAGCCACAGCATCTAAGGTTACATTTGCATCGTTAGGTACAGCAAAGTTGTAATTTGCATTGGCATAGTGGCGTTCTAATTTATCTTTAACATCTACCCCATAATAAGAGGCATTAACTTGGTCGTTAAATTTGTATTTTGCACCCCAGAAAATAGCACTATCCAAACCTTGTTGGTCTGAGCTGATGTCATTTGACCATTGGTTTTTAGTAAATTTACCACCAATTAACGTCAAGTCTTTAATTTCGTTACTTTCAATATAAAGACCAGTGTAGTATTCAGGTGTTAAGCGTGCTGTATTGCTTGCAATTACTGGTATTTCAGATACTTGCGTACCATATTTAGCTGTTGTATTTGATACGCGTGCTTTTACATAAGCACCACCACGTGCCCAGTGGTCATAAGCAGAACCATCGTTGTGGACTGGAATCATTTGGTTGCCAGTATTTTTGTTTTCACCTAGTTTGAATGAAGCATCACCAATGATACCTGCACCAAAACCAACAATACCTTTAGTAAAGCCAGAATCTAGATTGATAATTGCTGTTTGAGCTGCAGAGCTTGTGTCGTTTGTTAGTCCATCTTTTTTATCACGATTCAAATAACCTGTACGGAATAAAACCGAACCGTTTGCGTCTTCTACAAAGCCTTTAGATTCACTTTGTTCGCTAGCAAATGCAGTTGAAACAAGCGCTGCGTTGATCAGCAACGCAAGTGTTAATTTTTTAGATTGCAGCATTGGGAGATGGCCTCATGCAGTAAATGTGTAGTTGAAACGTAGCCGAATTGTATCGCTATTTAGGCGCGAAAATATCATTTTTAAGGTGCTTATGACACTAAAGTTAAGCATTTTTTCGATAAACTGTAGGGTCATTAAAAATATTGAATTTTTAAAAGTTTAATAATTATTTTAATTTTTAGTAAAAACATAAACATAATTTTAAATGAGCTGAACAGCTAGAATGGATGACTTGGGAGCAATACTTTAAGTTTTTTGTAAATTTTAGCCATAAAACCATCTTTGTTTAATATTTCAGCAGTTTAAGTTAATAGTTTATGGCGAAATAAGTAAGTAAAAACCTAAAATTTTATGTTTATTTCATCTTGTTAAGTATTTCTTCAAAAGTGCGGTTTTAAATTTAAGAATAGATAAGGTTGTATATTTTGGTTTTTATTTGAACTAAAAGTATAAAAAATAGAATGGTGTTGATGGGGTAACTAATAGTTTTTAGCTATGAGGTGTTTCATGTGAAATACGGTGTTTTATTTGTGCTGTTTTTGATGAATTTGACCCAGTAAGCATTTCTCTTTTTGCTAAATTTTTAAGTGTAATAACTTCAGAAGATATTGCATCGGCCTGTCACAATGCTGCTGAAATCTCACATTGGCTATTCGGTTTAACAATTTGAATGATATGCATGTTCTTGGTGCAAAAAAATTATTCGTATTCAAACAATATTTTTCTAGGCCAAACATGCTGTTCGCCCTTAATGGGAAAGGGGCTGTAAGCATATGAGTAATGACTTTGTCCCAGTTTTTAGTATATGCAAAGATGTGCGAATAAATGTTATTGCACTTTTTTAGGCAGTTTAAATTTGAGTTCTAAGTCAGGTACATCAAAAATGTTGCAATGTATTCTGTATTTACACGGTAAATATGACTTATACATCTATGTAAAAAGAATGAACAAAAGTGAGTTGTAGGCCATAGCGATGAAAATAAGAAATTTATTAATTTAAAAATAAATATAAATAACAATCATTTAGATGTGGTTGTGAGCCTATTCTGAGTATGGAAAATCTTGTTTTTTTGAATGTTGGCACACGGTTTGCAATCCTCCATGTGAGTTAAACAACAATAGACACAAGCATCTCATCAGATGCAGGGGGAAAATCATGAACATGGGATTTAAAACACTTTTTGCAGCAGCGATGATGGCAGCATCTGGTCTAAGCATGGCATCAGAATCAACTTCAGCATTGTCTTTTAGTGGTACTGCGGCAATGACCAGTGATTATCGTTTTCGTGGCATGACACAAACAATGAGTGATCCTGCGGTGCAAGCGGGTTTTGCGTTGAGCCATGATTCAGGCCTTTATGCTGGTGTGTGGGGTTCCAATGTCGATTTTGGTGGCACAGCGCATTTAGAACTTGACCCTTATTTGGGTTATGCCACTACTTTAGACAGTTTTGCCAGCAAGCCATTATTAGACGTGGGTCTATGGTATTACCTTTACCCAAGTGAAAGCGATTTAAACTGGCTAGAAGCCTATGCCAAATTAGGCTTTAGCGATGTAGGATTTAAAGATGCCAGCTTATCTACCGCAATTAATTACTCCAATGATTTTCTAGGTGGTGATACAGATGCTTGGTATTTCAATGCAACTTATAGCGTACCGTTTGCAGATACAGGTTTCTCAGGTGTTGCGGGTATTGGTTACACCCTAGCAGATGATTTTGATTTTGGTGGTGGCGAAGACAGTTATATCGACTGGAAAGCGGGTGTGAGCTATAGTTTTGCATCAGTAGAAGGCTTATCTGCTGAATTGGCTGCTGTTGGTACAGATATTGATACCGATGGAATGTCACACGCTGCGAAGCGTGGCGTTGAAACAGGAGCTGTATTTACTTTAACTAAAGCCTTCTAAAGATACGGCTACGACGATAAATAAAAGCTCCAGTTAGGAGTGAAACTTAAAACAATAAAAACAACTCGCCCATTGTACAGGCATGGCAATGGGCTATTTTCATCTCTTAGACTTTTAATCAGATTCTTAATCGAACTCTTAATTAGACTTTCAATCAGGCTTCATGGGCACGATAAGACAGTGCTTCACTCAAATGTGGACTTTGAATCTGTTCACTTTGGGCTAAATCTGCAATGGTGCGTGCCACTCGTAACACCCGATGATACGCACGTGCCGATAAGTTCAAACGCTGCTGCGCAATGGCTAAAATATTTTGCGCAGTATCATCTAAATGTGCAAATTGCTCTAATTGTTTGGGACTGAGCGCCATGTTTAAACACTCTTGGCGTTGCAATTGTCGTGTATATGCTTGAATGACACGGCTTCGCACGGTTTCAGAATTTTCCACTGGTCGGGTGTCCTGTAATTCATGTGCTTGCAGAGGTGGTACATCAATGTGTAAGTCGATACGATCCAATAACGGCCCTGAAATACGGTTTTGATAGCGTTTAATACTTTCTGCAGAACATTGGCAGCGCACATCCTGATTAAAAGCATAACCACAAGGACAGGGATTCATGGCGGCAATTAGTTGAAAGTTGGCTGGAAAGGTAATTTGCCGAGAGGCGCGGGAAATCACAATTTCTTTGGACTCTAAAGGTTGGCGCAGCACTTCTAACACTTTTTTATCAAATTCAGGCAATTCATCTAAAAATAAAACGCCTAAATGCGCCAAGGTAATTTCACCAGGTTTGGGATATGAGCCTCCACCGACCAATGCCACAGCAGAAGCGGTATGATGCGGGGCGCGAAAAGGGCGCTGTCCAAACGTATGCGGGCTATCCGCCACAGAATAGATGCTGGCGACCTCTAAATTTTCCTGCATATTCAATGGCGGTAAAATACTGGAAAGTCGGGATGCCAGTAAGGTTTTACCTGTACCGGGTGGGCCTTTGAATAGCAATGAATGTCCACCAGCAGCTGCTATTTCCAAAGCACGTCGTGGGCGCAATTGTCCTTTAACATCGACTAAATCAAATGCGGAATGAGATAACTGTGGCTGGGCAATTGCGGTGACTTTATCTAAAGGCTGGCTTTGTGCCAAATGTTCGCAAACTTGTTTTAAATGTGTGGCGGCAAAGACTTCAAAGTCAGGCAATTGAGCAGCTTCTTGTGCATTTTGTTCAGGTAAAACCAAACAATGCTGTGCCTGTTGGCAGGCAATCGCAATACTGAGTGTGCCTGTGGTGGGGCGCAATTGACCATCTAAAGCCAATTCTCCAATAAACTCTAAACCTTCAGTGCTTTGTTCGGGCAATTGTCCCGAAGCAATTAAAATGCCTAAAGCAATGGCTAAGTCCAAACGCGAACCATCTTTGGGCAAGTCGGCAGGTGCTAAATTAATGGTCAGACGTTTGGTCGGAAATTGAAAACCACTATTAATAATGGCAGAGCGTACCCGATCTTTACTTTCACGCACGGCAGCTTCGGCTAGACCGACAATGGTTAAAGAAGGTAAACCTTGACTCAGATGGACTTCAACTTCAATTGCAGGGGCGTGCAAGCCGAGCAGCCCCCGCGTATACACTTTGGCAAAAGACATTTTTATGATGATCCGTTTTGGTGCGTTATTTTTATAATGTTTGTTTTTTGTTTTTATGCACTCAATTGGTGCTTATTTTTTGAGTTGAATTTTCTGTTCCAGTGCTTCAACCTGTTTTAACAATTCATTTAAACGTAAGTTGGCATTATTGAGCGCAGTACGTTGGCGGTCTAGCTCATCTTGCGAGACCAAATCCATTTTGGTGACCGCTTCATTGAGCAAAGCACGTAAATTATGTTCTAAATCTTTTTTAGGTTGTTCAACTTGTTCCAAAATGGCTTGTAATAAAGTTTCAATCATTGTTGTTTCCACAAAGATGGAGAAAATGGAGGCAGTGTAGCACTGGTCTTGAATAGACTATAGCATTTCAGACGAAATATGGATTTATTCGATGAGTAAAATCGTAAATCTTCTAGTAAATATGTCTATTTTTTGAAGATCACAACCATATAAATGTATAAAATAAGGTATAAAGAAAACTCATGTCACGGTTTCTAATTTCCCCCGACCTTAGAACTTTGGCATGGAATTTGAACATAAAACCTTACTGGTGAATTAAGCCGAAGGAAAACAAACATGAAGCTCGTAACTGCAATTGTAAAACCCTTTAAATTAGATGATGTGCGTGAAGCATTATCTGAAATTGGTGTTCAAGGGATCACCGTAACAGAAGTCAAAGGCTTCGGTCGCCAAAAAGGTCACACCGAACTTTATCGTGGCGCTGAATACGTCGTTGACTTTTTGCCTAAAGTTAAAATTGAAATCGCAATTAGCGATGAAATGGTGGATTCGGTGATTGAGTCAATCACTCGTGTTGCTAGTACAGGCAAGATTGGTGATGGCAAAATCTTTGTTACTAACCTCGAACAAGTCATCCGTATTCGTACAGGTGAAACGGGTGCAGATGCTGTTTAAAAGATGGCACGAAGTTTGCTGAGTACCTAATAACTCACAAAAACAAAGGTCGGGGGACACAAATGAAAAAAATGCTACTCGCGCTGAGTCTATCAGGCGCACTTCTTGGTGGTTCTGTTGCTTGGGCTGAAGAAGCCGTAACAGCCACCGCACCAACTTCAGATGTTGCAGTGCTTGAAACTGCCGAAACATCTCCTATCGAAACAACAAATGCAACAGAAGTTGCAGCTGTAGCAGAAGTCAGCACGCCCGAAGCTGCTGAACCTGAAGCTGTATTAGATACAGGCGATACCGCTTGGATTTTAGTTTCGACTGCTTTAGTTTTACTCATGACCATTCCTGGTTTGGCACTATTTTATGGCGGTATGGTACGCAAGAAAAACGTACTCAATACTATGGCTTATAGCTTTGTAGCAGCAGCCGTGGTCAGTATTGCCTGGGTGGCAGTGGGCTATAGTTTGGCTTTTGGTGAAGGTAATGCCTTTATTGGTGGTCTAGACAAAGTCATGCTGGCAGGCATTGGTACCGATGCGCTCAGTGGCAGTATTCCTGAAATTCTATTTGTGATATTTCAAATGACCTTTGCCATCATTACTGTGGCAATTATCAGTGGTTCAATTGCAGAACGAATGAAGTTTGGTGCCTTTGTTGCCTTTATCGCGATTTGGGTGGTCGTGGTCTACGCACCAATTACCCACTGGGTATGGGGTGGTGGTTGGTTAGGCAATGATGGTGCTCTCGACTTTGCTGGTGGTACTGTTGTTCATATTAACTCGGGTGTTGCAGGTTTAGTTGCTGCATACATGTTGGGCAAACGTATGGGCTTGGGCCGTGAATCTATGGCTCCGCACAACCTGACTTTGACTGTACTGGGTGCAAGTTTACTCTGGGTGGGCTGGTTTGGTTTCAACGGTGGTTCTGCTTTAGGTGCCAATGGTGCAGCGGGTTATGCCTTAGTTGTGACTCAAGTGGCAGCCGCAGCCGCAGCAATTGCATGGCTTGTAGCAGAAAAACTGGTACGTGGTAAAGGTTCTGTATTAGGTGCTGCATCGGGTGCTGTAGCAGGTTTGGTGGTGATTACTCCAGCAGCAGGTTTTGTGACTGTTGGTGGTGCATTAGCGATGGGTTTAATTGGTGGTGTGGTATGTTTCTGGGGTATTACTGCCTTAAAACGCGCCCTGAAAGCTGATGACTCTCTAGATGCCTTTGGACTACATGGTGTAGGTGGTATTGTTGGTGCAATTTTAACAGCCTTCTTTGCCAGCGAGTTTATTATGGGCGATGCTGCACCAAGCAACTTGATGAGCCAACTTTGGGTGCAAGTTGAAGGTGTGTTAGCGACCATTGCTTACTCTGCTGTACTGACTTTCATCATCTTAAAAGTAATTGATCTAACCATTGGTATTCGTGTGGCTGCAGAAGATGAGCGTATGGGACTCGACTTAAGCCAACATGGTGAACGTGTAGAATAATCTAGACAGTACATAATCAATATATTGTGTAAAACAGCCCTTCGGGGCTGTTTTTTTTCTATATGTTGCGTAAAACTCTACAAAGTTTGGAATTTTTGCTACACTGCATTTTCATTCAAATTTGTGCAATTAAACCGCTATGCATTGTCCATTTTGCAACACTGCAGACAGTAAAGTGATTGACTCACGTTTGGCGGCAGAAGGCTGCCAAATTCGCCGACGTCGTGAGTGTATTGGCTGTGGTGAACGCTTTACCACCTTTGAAAGTTATGAAGTGGTTATGCCACGGGTGATTAAATCCGATGGTAAAAGTGAGCCTTTCGATGAAGCCAAGTTACGTCGTTCGTTAATGCATGCTTTGCAAAAACGTCCCGTGACCCAAGAGCAAATTGAAACGGTACTCAGTGACATCCAACTGCAAATTCGCCGTTTGGGAGAGCGTGATGTGAAATCACGTACCATTGGTGAGGTTGTTATGCAGGCTTTATTTGCATTGGATCACGTGGCGTATGTGCGTTTTGCTTCAGTGTATCAGGACTTTCAGGATGTCGAAGCGTTTCGCCGTCAAATTGAACAAATGCAGTTACGTGAGCAATAAACCCTCATGTCAGCAAAAAGCACACAACATCTGAATATGACTGAATTCACTTCCAATTTACCTCCCAATGATCTTTTTTGGATGCGTCGTGCGATTGAGTTGGCACGTTTGGGGCAATACAGCACCAAACCTAATCCAAATGTCGGCTGTGTGATAGTTAAAGATGCCCAATTATTGGGCGAAGGTTTCCATCCTCGTGCAGGACAGCCACATGCCGAAGTCTTTGCTTTGCGTCAGGCCGCTGAACAAGCGCAGGGTGCAACTGCTTATGTGACTTTGGAACCTTGTGCACACTATGGGCGCACACCACCATGTGCCAAAGCCTTGGTCGATGCAGGCGTGGCTAAAGTGGTTGTGGCTTGTCCAGACCCGAATCCATTGGTGGCAGGTAAAGGCGTTCAGATTTTACAGGATGCAGGTATTCAGGTTAGCGTGGGCGTGGCAGAAGCTGAAGCAGCGCAGTTAAATGCAGGCTTTTTAAAAGCCATGGCTACAGGCATGCCTTATGTGCGTTTAAAAATTGCTTCTAGTTTGGATGGTCGTACGGCAATGGCTTCGGGTGAATCCAAATGGATCACAGGCACGGCTGCACGTGCCGATGTGCAGCATTGGCGGGCAATTTCTGCTGCAGTATTAACGGGGATCGACACGTTACTGGCCGATGACTGTCTGCTTAATGTACGCCACTTAGAGGGTGTAGATGACATCCACAGCGTAGTACAACCCAAACGGATTATTTTAGATCGCCAAGGTCGTTTGCCTTTGAGCGCACAAATTTTGCAGCAGCCTGAAACGGTGATGGTGATGGGACCGTATCGTGCAGAGTTGGCTGCTTTGGGCGTGTTACAATTGGAACCGCAACCTTTAGCCACCTTACTTGCCCAATTGGTACAGCAACATCAAATTTATGATGTGTTGGTTGAAGCGGGTGCAACCTTATCGACCGCTTTCTTACAGGAAGGTTGGGTTGATGAAGTGATCAGCTATGTGGCACCTACATTGTTAGGGCGCTCGGCTCGTGCCATGTTTAATGCAGAATTTGAACAGATGGCAGAGCAACTTCGATTTAAACTTTGCGATGTCACTCAATTGGGTGATGACGTGCGCCTTAGGTTAATTCCTTCTCAAGAGACACTATGAGTTCAGAGTCAACGGTTTATCACAAACGTCGTCATGCGGCACGCACCACTGATGAATACTTATTCCATCAGTTAGTGCCTTATTTGGGCAATAAACGCCGTTTACTGCATCTGATTTTAGAAGCACTTGAACAGACAGGAACGCTACATCCTAAAAATGGTCGTGCACCAATTTTTGCCGATTTTTTTGCAGGTTCAGGAGTGGTATCACGTTTGGCGCGTCAAAATGGTTATCGGGTGATTGCCAATGACTGGGAACCGTACAGCCATGCCTTAAACCATGCGATTTTGGCCTGCACTGAAGCACCTGCGTTTAAAGAATTAGGCGGCTATCAAAAAGCCATTGATTATTTGAACCGTTTGCCTGAAGTCAAAGGCTGGGTGACGCATAATTTGTGTCCGCGCAATGACGAAATTTATGACCCAAGTCGTGACCGTTTATTCTTTAAACGTCGTAACGGTATGCGCATAGATGCGATTCGTCAGCAAATTGCTACGTGGCAAGCGCAGGGTGCCATTGATGATGTTGAGATGTCGGCATTGTTGGCGCCGTTGTTGTACTCTGCCAGTTTTGTCAGTAATACCAGTGGGGTGTTTAAAAGCTTCCACCACGGCTGGGGTGGCAAAACTCAAACTGCACTCGAACGAATAGAATCATTATTGTGGCTCACGCCAAGTCGTTTTTGTGACATTGGTGAACCAAATAAACCTGCTGCAGAAATGTGGTGTGTCGATGCACAGCATCTTGCCAATCAAATGAGTGGTTTTGAGGTGGATGTGGCTTATTTAGACCCACCGTATAATCAACATGCTTATAGCAGTAACTATCATGTCTTAAATGCCTTAACCTTGTGGGATCAGGTCGATTTACCAACCCCAGACACCAAAGGCTTTAAAAGTGGTATTGACCGTGCATGGCGCAAAGAACGTCCAAGTCCATACAACTCATCTAAGTACGCCAAAGAGGCGTATGAAACCTTATTGGACACCATTAATGCACGTTTTATTCTGACCAGTTATTCTACCGATGGTAATATTAGTGCCACAGACTTGTTGCAAGCCAATTTAAAACGCGGTCGAGTGACGTTATTGACGCAAGATGTTCCGCGTTATCGCGTGAGTAAACAGCGTCAGTCCGAGCGTGCGCGCGTGCTGGAATTTATTGTGATTACCGATACGCATGCCAAGTCAGGCCCACCTATTCGCCAGTTGTTAGGGCAACTTTACCATTTTGCAGAATTGGGTGGTGTAGATACCTCAGGTGTGAGTACCCAATTGGCGTTGTGGTAAATCCACAAATCCTCAGTGAATGAGAGAAAAGATTATGTTTACAGGCATTATTGAAAGTTTAGGTAAAGTAGAAAGCCTGCAAAGTGTGGGCGGTGATGTACGTTTGCGTATTCAGACAGATTTAGATATGTCAGATGTGCATTTGGGGGATTCAATTGCCACCAATGGTATTTGCCTGACTGTGATCGAGTGGGGCGACAATTGGTATGCCGCAGATGTGTCCCGTGAAAGTTTGAACCGTACCACTTTAGGCACATGGAAAGTGGGTCAGCCTGTCAATGTCGAAAAAGCCATGTTGCCGACCACACGTTTTGGTGGACATATCGTAAGTGGCCATGTTGATGCAGTCGGTGAAATTACGCTGGTACGTGAAGATGCACGTTCAATTTACTATGAAGTGACTGCACCTGCAGAAATTGCCAAATATTTGGCAGAAAAAGGTTCGGTGACCGTCGATGGCATCAGCCTGACCATTAACCATTTACGCGGCAGTGTTATCAGTCTGAATTTAATTCCACACACGGCAGAGCGTACCAATATTGGCACATGGAAAGTTGGCAGCAAGGTCAATTTAGAAGTGGATGTCTTGGCGCGTTATATTGAGCGTTTGCTCTTGGGTGATAAAGCTGCAGAAACTACGCAGCAATCTAAAATTAGCATGGAATTCTTGGCTGAAAATGGCTTTTTAAAATAAGCACAGAGCCGAATGAAATTTAAACAGTCTGATTGAAAAATTAGACTGTTTTTTTGTTTTTAGGGATAATTAAAAAGATAAAGATGTTTTTTTCATCATAAACACCCCTTTGGTTTAATGTAGATGATTGATTTTTTAATGAATTTGGAACACTGGCTGCCATTATTACTCGATAATTATGGTCTGTGGATCTATGCCATTTTGTTTCTGATTATTTTTGCAGAAACAGGTTCTGTGTTCATGTTCTTTTTACCAGGCGATAGTTTGCTGATCGCAATTGGTGCCTTGTGTTCCACCACCGACGTAGTGCATTTGCACTATATGGGTATTTTGCTTTTTGTTGCTGCGGTCTTGGGGTATAGCGTCAACTACTACACTGGACGCATATTGGGACTAAAATACTTTCATCAACATTCACGTTATTTCAAACCTGAATATATTGTCAAAACCAACCATTATTTTATGAAACATGGTGGCAAAACTATTTTAATGGCGCGTTTTATACCGTTTGTTCGTTCATTTGCACCATTTGCTGCAGGGTCAGGGCACATGCCTTTGGCGACCTTTAGTTTTTATAATGTGGTGGGTGCTGCCGTATGGATTTTTTCTTTAATGGCAATAGGTTATGGCTTGGGTAATATTTTGTCTTGGTTGGGTGATTGGATTTAAATTCCTCATTTTTTCTATTTTCTTATTCTAAATCCACCGCGATAACTAAAAAAGTGGATTGATGGCCACAAAAAAAGCCCACCGTGTGGACTTTTGATCTGGTTCAGTTTTAGTGTTTGGTGACAATTAACTCTGTGCCACCCAAGCGCGGGCTAAAAGTATCGTTACTTTGAATTGAAAACTCCCCCTTTTCCGCTTCTTTAGACAAGTACATGCTTAATGATTGGAAATCTGCACGACTGATCCATAAATCCTGAGCACGAATACTCCACTGTTCGCCCGTATTAAGATGGTCGATTTTGCCTGAAATTTTCGTCAAGATATCCATTTGAAACCCATGATTGCAAAAGTCATTAAAGGAGATGAAAGTTGAAAATTCAACTTTTTCTGGATGACTATCATGTGACAAAATTATTTCATTTTGATGACATTGGGCTTAAGACTTTGGGCTAATTGGGGATAAAAAGTAAAATTATTCTTTAGAAAAATTTGAATTTTTTAAGATATAGTCAATTTCTTCTTGGGCTGCAGCATGTAGTCGCGCACGAAAGATCGTTACCGCCTGCTCAATTTGAGTTTCGGCTTCTAGCTCTAAACGCAAACGTACACTTTCAAGTTCAGAAACAATTTGATCATCACTTACCGCAGTTGCGGCTTGATTAAAAGTCACTGCAGGTAATTCAGGATTTTGCTCATAACGTGCAGTATAGTTTGAAATTTCCTGATCCAGACTTTGACGCATCAACTCAAGTGCTTGAGTTTGTTCTGCAAAGCGTTGCGCTTCATCTTGCTGTAGCTGTGCAGCATAAGCGGCTTGTTCTGCACGTTGCTGTTCTAATTTGAGTTCGAGTGCCAATTGGCGACGTTGCCGTGCTTCTTCAATCAAACGTGCTTTCAGGTCAGCATAGGCTTGTTCAATTTTTTCCTGTGATTGTTGCTGAGCGCGCTGATCTTCTGCAATCCAGTTGTGTAATTGCGTTTCAGGTTGCAAGACCTCACAAATTCGATGCAGATCATCCATAAATGTCTGGCGCACAGCCTGAGGCGCGGTTAACCAGCGCTGTTTAAAATCTGAGCCGACATTTAAAGTCACCGCATCTCTCCTTATTTTGAGCAGTATTTTTAAAAAAACGTTTTAAAATTAAAGCTTAAACGTCTGTGGTTCTATGCCCAAACGTCGATATTGTTTAAATTTTTCACGTCCAAGCACTTTAGCTGCTTCGTGATTTTCAATAATCTCAATAATGTGACTAAATTTTGCATAGGCTTCAAGTGCCTGACTGTTAAAATTAAACACAATCCAGTCCGATTGCTGCGGTAATTCGGCAGAAATACATACGCTGGCCTGTGTTTGGTTAATGCCATGTGGAATAAAGCTGCTGGCATCAAAACTCCACAGACGCTCATCCAATATTTGCTGTAACTCTGGATCAGGGCAATGCAGCCAAATGCGTGCCTGCTGCCGCAAAATTTTGCGGCATAAACGGCAAGTGCTTTCCACTTGCCGTTCAGGACTTTTTTCAAACAAATAAAAGCTAACTTTAGCCATTATTGCTTGCACGTTGTGCGAGGAACTGCATCAATAACGGTACAGGACGACCTGTTGCGCCTTTATTGCTGCCTGAATTCCATGCAGTGCCTGCAATGTCTAGATGCGCCCAGCGATAGTCACGGGTAAAGCGTTGCAAGAAGCATGCTGCAGTAACTGAACCTGCTTTAGGCCCACCAATATTGCCAATATCGGCAAATGGTGAATCCAGTTGTTCTTGGTAATCGTCAATCACGGGCATACGCCATACACGGTCAAATGCAGTGTGTCCCGCAGCATCCAATTCCGCCGCAAGTTCATCATCTGGGGTAAACATGCCTGTCAGTACCGAACCGAGTGCAACCACGCAAGCGCCTGTTAAAGTCGCAATATCAATCACCAAAGCAGGGTTGAAGCGTTTCACATAGGTTAGGGTATCGCACAGCACCAAACGACCTTCGGCATCGGTATTTAAAATTTCGATGGTTTGGCCGCTCATACTGGTCACAATATCACCCGGGCGAGTGGCTTTGCCTGACGGCATATTTTCTGCAGCGGCAATCGTGCCGACAACATGAATTGGCAAACGTGCTTCGCACAGTGCGCGCATGGTGCCCAAGACTGAAGCAGAACCACACATATCAAATTTCATTTCGTCCATGCCTAAGCCAGGTTTGAGAGAAATGCCGCCAGTATCGAAAGTAATCCCTTTGCCGACCAATACCACAGGTGCTTCGTCACGCTGCGCTTGGTATTCAAGGCTAATGATGCGCCCAGGACGGTCTGAACCCTGACTGACTGCAAGGAATGCACCCATGCCCAATTCGGCCATTTCTGCTTCATCTAAAATGGTGACTTTGAGCAGATCTGGGTATTCTGCCGCAAGTGCTTGAGCTTGTTCTGCCAAATATTCAGGGAAACAAATATTGCCCGGGCGGTTGCCCAAGTCGCGAGCCATGTTTTGACCTGATTGCATGGCTTCAATTAACTGCAACTGATCGGCAGTCAGTGAGCTGTCCTTGGCAATTAAGTTGATTTGTTCAAGCTGAAACTCATTCTTTTTGCTTTTGTATTCATCAAAAGCATAGGCTGCTTGGGTCAGGCTGAGTGCAAATACATAATGCAGCTCGCTAGGCAGAGCAGACAAATCAATGCTGATCTGTTTAAATTTTTTTTGTGAAGATTTGATAATGCTTTGTGCAATTTTTGCCAGCTTTGCGGCTGGTAATTCTTCGGTTTTACCCAAACCGATCAGGTTGCTATTGGCGCATTCAACAACGCTAGCCACCAAACTTAAACTTTCATTAAAGCCTGCTTTAAATTGTGTCGCTTGAATAATGCTGTCTAAATCCTTGATTTGATAAGCAGCAGTTGCCTGTGGCACCTGTTCTGCAGCCACTAAAATTGACAAAGATTCACTCGCGCTGTGTTCTTGGAATGCGGGACTTAAGCTAAATTTAATCACTGGATTTTATGCCTATCTAAATGTGCAAACTATGCAACCATTGAAACATTTTTATGCGTTGAGTTTCAATGTATAACAAGGCGATAGGTTTTATATTTTCAACATTCAGGTAAACTAACGCGAATTGGATTCCCTCACATTTTGGAAGAAATAATTTGATTATTCGGCGTTATTTGGTCAAGCAAGTTGTGTCGACATCCTTGGTTGTGATTGCCTTACTGACTTTGATCATGATGGGTGGTCGCTTGATCAAGTATTTTGGTGTGGCGGCACAAGGGCGTTTGGATGCGAGTATTTTATTCAGCATCATTGGCTATCGCTTGCCTGAATTTTTGACGCTGATCTTACCTTTGGGTTTCTTTATTGGCTTGATGTTGGTATTTGGTCGTTTATATGTCGACCATGAAATGGCAGTGCTCAACAGCAGTGGCGTGAGTCGGCATCAATTGGCACGTTTATTGGTGCCAATGACGCTGGTATTTCTAATTGTCCAAGGCTTTTTAATGCTGTGGGCATCACCGTGGGGACTGCGTCAGTTTGAAGCATTGACCACCAGTCAGGCAGTACGCACAGGTTTTGATTTGGTGCGACCCAAAGAATTTATTTCTTCAGGGCCATATACCATTTACGCAGGCGATCTGTCCGAAGATCGTAAAAACCTGAAAGATATTTTCTTTTATCAACGTGCAGAAAAAGCAGGTCGTCCTGATGTCATGATTCTGGCAAAAGAAGCGACACGGGTAGAGCTGGAAAATGATCCTGCCAATGTGGTGGATTTGGTCGAAGGGCGTCGTTATGAAATATTTCCGGGCACAGCCAAATATTCACAGGCAGAATTCCAAAGTTATCGTTTACGTTTAGAGAATGACAAAGAAGCTAAATTTGAAAGTGCCGAAGTAGAAGCCTTAACCACCTCGCAACTTTGGAAAAACCGTGCAGACCCTGTGGTCGCAAGTGAACTGGGATGGCGTATTTTTGTGCCTTTTGCGATTGTGGTGGCGTTGTTTTTAGCCGTGGCATTGTCAGAAGTTAGTCCGCGTCAGGGGCGTTATTTAAAACTGTTTCCTGCCTTGTTAATTTTCGCCAGTTTGATTGTGGCGCTCATGGCGGTTAAAACCCGTATCAGCAAACAAGAAATGGGCATGATTGCTTATCCGTTGGTGTTGTTGGCTTATGCGATTGCGGCAGCCTTGTTCTCACGTAAACAAAAACTAGCACCTAAAATTAAGCAGCAAATTCAGCGAGTGAGGTCTTAAGATGTTGGCACGTCGTATAGTTGCAAAACACGTCACCAAGACCACTGCACTGGCTATGTTTGGTGCAACGGCAATTTTGTCTGGTTTGCAGGTGTTGTTTACCTATTTAGGCGAATTGGGTTCACTCAATGAAAACTATAGTGCATGGCAGGCATTGCTGTATGTATTGTGGGGTGCGCCAAATTATCTCTATGAAATTTTGCCGATTTCTGCCTTGATTGGCGCAGTGTTAGGCTTGGGTACGTTGGCATCCAACAGCGAATTGATTGTGATGCGTTCTGCAGGGATTAGCCTGTGGCGTATTGTGGGATGGGTGATTCGTTCCGCCATGGTATTGGTACTGCTGTCTTTTGTGCTCAGTGAATGGGTGATTCCATACACCAATGAACAAGCCAAAAGTGTTAAAAGTCACCGTAGCGTCGCTGAGCTGGGTGAAGTTCGTGGCTATTGGTCGCGCGAAGGCAATCGTTTTATTTATATTGACTACGCCAATGCCCAAGGGCAGCTCAAAAATGTACAAGTGGTCGATTTTGATGATAACTATCGCTTGCGTGGTACATTGTCTGCAGATCAGGGACAGTTTGTTAAAGACGGTAGTTGGTTGCTCAATCAAACTGAACAGATGGATATTTTGCAGGCGGGCAACGCGACTTTAGCTAAAAACAGCGAACAGGCTTTGGCTTTAGCATTGCAACCGAAATATGTGCACATGGTCACCATCGACCCTGAAGATTTATCCCCAAGTCAATTGGTCAGTTTCATGAGTTATATGCATGAATACAGCCAAGTACCCAAAACCTACCAACTGGCGTTCTGGCAAAAACTTGGTGCACCCTTTGCGCTGATTGCTTTGGTGGTGATTGCTTGCTCCTTTATTTTTGGGCCGTTACGTCAGCAATCTATGGGTTTCCGTTTGGTGATTGCTTTATTTGTCGGCTTAACCTTCTTTTATTTACAGGATTTCTTGGGCTATGCCAGCTTGGTCTATGCACCATCGCCTGCGTGGTTCGTATTTATTCCTATTATTCTGATGTTTGTCATCGGCGGTTACTTACTGCATCGTGCGCGTTAAGTGCGGACCGATGCTGCTGCTTTTTCCGTATGATTGGGTAAACCTATCTGAATCAGTGGCGGAAACCATCTTCTGAACATAGAGTCTTGACGCAAAATTCGTTAAGATAGCATGATTAATTTGTAGACGAAAAAGAGTATTGATTATGGCGGATGCAACTGCTGGCAAAATCCCTCACGTATTGGTGATTATGGATGGTGTGGGTCATCGCGAAGCGGTCGAAGACAACGCGTTTTTAGCAGCGAAACGACCAAATTTGACTGCTATGCAGGAAAAGCATCCGCATGGTTTGATCTCTGGTTCAGGTGAAGATGTGGGCTTGCCAGATGGTCAAATGGGTAACTCTGAAGTTGGTCACATGAACTTGGGTGCAGGACGTGTGTTGTACCAAGACTTTACCCGTATTACCAAAGACATTCGTACAGGCGCTTTCTTTGAACATGAAGTGTTGGTCGATGCGGTAGAAAAAGCCAAAGCAGCCAACGGTGCAGTGCATCTGCTTGGTTTATTGTCTGAAGGCGGTGTGCATTCGCATGAAGATCATATCGTGGCGATGGCAGAATTGGCATTAAAACGTGGTGCAAAAGTTTATCTACATGCCTTTTTAGATGGCCGTGATACGCCACCAAAAAGCGCGCAGCCTTCTTTGGAAAAACTGGACGCATTATTTGCACAATATCCAAATCAAGGTCGTATTGCCAGCCTGATTGGTCGTTACTATGCGATGGATCGTGACAACCGTTGGGATCGTGTAGAACAAGCCTATCGTTTACTTACCGAAGGTGAGGCAGTACGTACTGCGGCAACCGCGGTAGAAGGCTTGGCAGCGGCTTATGCGGCAGAGGAAAGTGATGAGTTTGTGAAAGCCACCCGTATTGGTGAAATTGCCAAAATTCAAGATGGCGACAGCGTGGTGTTTATGAACTTCCGTGCTGACCGTGCGCGTGAATTGACCAAAGCTTTTGTGGAACAAGACTTTGCTGGTTTTGAACGTAAAGTTGTGCCGCAATTGTCTAAATTTGTGATGCTAACCCGTTATCAAGCCAGCATTGCTGCACCAGTGGCGTACATGCCAGAAGATTTGAAAAACTCCATTGGTGAATATTTATCAGACTTGGGCAAAACGCAATTGCGTATTGCTGAAACTGAAAAATACGCACACGTGACGTTCTTCTTTAGTGGTGGCCGTGAAGATGAATATCCGGGTGAAAAACGCATCCTGATCCCATCGCCAAATGTAGCAACCTATGACTTAAAACCTGAAATGAGCGCTTATGAAGTGACTGATGAACTGGTTGCAGCCATTAACTCAGGTGAATATGACTTGTTGGTGGTGAACTATGCCAATGGCGATATGGTCGGTCATACTGGTGTGTTTGATGCAGCTGTCAAAGCAGTTGAAGCGGTAGATACCTGCTTAGGTCGCGTTTATGAAGCGGTGATGGCGAAACAAGGTCACATGATTATTACAGCTGATCATGGTAACGTCGAGCAAATGCAAGACTATGACAGTGGTCAGGTACATACTCAGCACACCACTGAATTGGTGCCATTCATTTATGTAGGCCCAACTCAGGCCACCATTTTGGAAGGTGGTGTGTTGGCAGATGTTGCACCAACTTTATTGAATTTGATGCAATTGCCAGTGCCAGCAGATATGCAAGGTCGCAACTTAATTCGCTTACAGGCATAACCCTCGATACAGGTAGATGATGGAATGACGGCTCACAAAATTTATGCGGTTGTGTTGGCAAGCGTGTTGTGTGCCAGTCATTCGAGTGTTTGGGCTGCGCCAGATTGGGAGTTAGATGGCCCTACACTACAACAGGACTATGTCGATGTGCCTGTAGAGTCGATACAGGAATTTGTACAAATCTATGGCATTGTCAAAGACAACTATGTGACTGAAAAAAGTGATGATGCCTTGTTTCAGCAAGCCATTCGTGGCTTGGTGAGCGGTTTAGACCGTTATTCACGCTATTTAACTGCTGAAGAATATAAACAACTTTTACAATATACCGAAGGCGACTTGGCCTCGGTTGATTTTACTTTGCGCTATGACGCTGCCCAGCAACATTGGGTCATTCAAAATTTAAGTGCCAATGCCGACTCGGCTAAACAAGGGCTGAAGAATGGCGACAGCCTATTTAAAATTGATAACCAAGAACTGAAAAAGCTGAGTGCAGATCAGGTCAATAACCTGCTCACAGGCTCAGTGGGATCGACTGTAAGCGTACAACGTGCAGCCAATCAGCCTGAAATTATGTTGGTACGCAACAAAAAAGTAGAAACCGATATTCAGGCGCAGATGCTTTCTAATCAGGTCTTGTTGTTAAAAGTACGTGTGTTTCAGCAAGACACCGCCAATGAAATTAAACGCTTAATTGAAGAACATAGCACGCCACGCTTAAAAGCCGTATTGATTGATCTGCGTAATAACCCAGGAGGCTTACTGTCTGCTGCGGTGGAATCTGCCGATTTATTTTTAAATCAGGGTGTGATTGTATCGACCAAAAGTCGTTCTGAAGGCGATCAACAATTTCAGGCGTTACCTAGCTTTGAATTTCAAAATTTAAAAGTCGGAGTACTGATTAATCATCGCTCTGCATCTGCGGCAGAAGTCTTTACTGGTGCTTTAAAAGACCATTCACGCGCTTGGGTGATGGGCGAAAAAAGTTATGGCAAGGGGGTGGTGCAAAAGCTGTTCCCACTTAGCGATGGTGCTGCCTTACAAATGACGGTTTCGCATTATTACACCCCACGCGAGCAAATGATTGAAGGGGTTGGGATTCAGCCGAATCAGCAATATATTCAAAGTCCTGAAATGAAAGAAGAGGCTTATCTTGAGCATGTGGCAGATTTACTGCTGAGCCGCCGTTAAGTCTCATCTGAGTAACACGTATTTTTAGACAGTCTTCATTGTTTAGCGTTTACTCATCTTCAGTATCTAATCCAAACTTTTTCAGACGATAGCGCAAAGAACGGAAAGACATGCCCAATTTTTTTGCTGCCAACGTACGGTTCCAGTGGGTCAGGTGCAGCGCATTCAGTAAAATGTCTTTTTCTACTTTTTCCAAGTAGGCTTCTAAACCTTCTTCAGGCAGTTTGCGTCCTGTCAGCAATACATCTGTCACGATCTGCTGTGGTGTTTCTGCTGTAGGTTGTGATTCAGTGGTTGCTGTATTGCTCATACTGAATTGGCGCAAGGGTGCGGTTTGTAAGTGTTTGAGATCAATAACATCATCATCACTCAGGGTAATGGCACGTTCAATAATATTGCGTAACTCACGCACATTACCCGGATAGTACTGTTCTAATAAAAATTGCTGGGCACGAGGTGTCAGTTGTTTGGCAGGAATGTCCCATTCTTGTGCAACTTTTTGAATGAAGTGGTCTGCCAATAACAGAATATCTTGTCCACGTTCACGCAAGGCAGGCAAGACCAAATCCATCACGTGAATACGGAAGAATAAATCCTGACGGAAACGTCCTTGCTGAACCAAACTTTCTAAGTCCTGATGACTGGCGCTGATCACACGAAAATCGACATCAATTTCACTATCTGAACCCACAGGACGGATGCGCTTTTCCTGAACGGCACGCAGCAGTTTGACTTGCATGCTCAGTGGCAGTTCGGCAATTTCATCTAAAAATAAGCTGCCACCATGTGCAGATTGAATCAGACCTTGTTTGTCTTGAGTCGCTCCTGTAAAGCTACCTTTTTTGTGTCCAAATAGCTCGCTTTCCATGAGTTCGGTGGGGATTGCACCACAGTTAATTGCAATAAATGGTCCTTCGTTGCGGTTACTTAAACGGTGAACCAAATTGGCGACAACTTCTTTCCCCGTACCTGATTCGCCTGTAATAAATACAGGCGCTTGCGAGCGCGCAATTTTTTTGATGGTGCTGCGCAATTGCTGAATAGGCAAAGATTGCCCAATCAACATTTTATATTCAAGCTGATCTTGGCTGTGATGATCGGTGGTGTCGAAAGGTTTATTCAGTGCTTTTTCAAGGAGTTGCTGTAAATGTATTTGATTGACAGGCTTGCTGACAAAGTCAAATGCACCTGCTTTTAAAGCAGCAATCGCAATATCCATATTGCCGTAAGCGGTCAATACGGCAACAGGCACATTCGGATATTGTTCGGAAATCCATTCAACCAGTTGCAAGCCATTGCCATCGGGCAGGTTTAAGTCGGTTAAGCAAGCATCGTACTGATGTTCTGCCAATAATTGCTTGGCTTGTGCTAAACGATACGCGACATGGGTTTGAATCCCCATACGTGCCAAAGTCATCTGCATGAGGGTACAAAGGTCTTCTTCGTCATCGACCAATAAAACCAAAGGTTGAACAGCGTGCATATTTTCCCCAAAACCACACAAAATTAAATCAAAACCACAGCAACAAGATTGATCCAATATCAATCGCGTTTATTCAATGGCACGTAGACATTTCATCCTGAAACATGCGCCTTGTTCTTGTTCTACATAGCTCAGCTTGGCTTGATTCGCCTCGCAAAAACTATGCGATAGATACAATCCTAAACCAGTTCCATTGATTTCGGTACTGAAAAATGGCTGGAACAGATAGAGGAGATCTTGATTGGCGACACCTGCACCAAAATCCCGCACATCAATATAAATATAAGTTGCTTTCGGATAGACCGTAATCTCAATAGGTTGTTGTGCAGCATTGTGCCGAATGGCGTTACGAATCAGATTAATTAGCACTTGGCGAAACTGCGATTCATCAAACTGAATACTCAGTTGTTCGGTCAGTGTAAGCTGAATTTGACTCGCTGCATCAGGTAAATCTTCCTGAATGAATTGCGGCAAAAATTGATTGAGCTGAATCGCGACAGGCGTGGTTTGTTTATTTTTGACCATGCTCAGCGTGTCGTGAATAATCTTATCAATCCGTGTCGCTTGTTTGCTGATCATGTCCGACAGCAATTGTTGCTGTGCAGCATCACTGCCTGTAAATAAATTGTTGGCTTGTACAATGGCTGCCAACGGGTTGCGAATTTCGTGTGCAATACTGGCAGAGAGTTGTCCTAAGGCGGCTAATTTGAGTTGCTGGACTTGCTGATTGATTTTACGTCCATCCTGCAGCGCCAATAAAGTCAGCGTTTGATGTGGCACTTTGAGTTTTTGTACCTGAATATGCACATGAAAATGACTCAGTTGCGACTCGAATTGAAATTTTTCTCCATCTTGCAATTGATCAAATTTGAACAGATCAAATAAATCGGGCTGAATTTTATACAATGGATAGGTCGCGTGCGCATATTTAGGATGAATCCCCAACAGATGACAGGCTGCAGGGTTGCTGAGGACGACATAGCAATTTTCATCTAAAACCAAATAGCCCATTTCGGTTTGTTCTAAAATATAACGGTTGATATTTTGTAGGCGGTTTAATTCCAAAGATTGCGAAAAATTTAGATTTTCTAAAATTTGGAAACGCCGTACTGCAATACGTCCACTGCCATAAACCACCCAAAATAAAAATGCCAATAGCGCACTTTGACCAATATTATTTAGCGATGAAAAGTCAAGCAAACTCCCAACAAAGTGTTGGTAAATCACCATAATCATCGCGATGAGGGTAATGGCTAAGGCTTTACGCTTTTGCAGCAAGAGTGATGCTGCAAAAATCGTGATTGCAAACAGCAGACTTAAATATAAATTAGGGCCATCGCTGGCAAAAGTCAGGCTACTGAGCGCGATAATATCGACTGCAAAAAACAGGGTCAGTTGTTGCGTGCTTTTAAAAGGAATATATTTATAGCTGATCAGTTGCAGGCAGCTAAAAATAAAATAGCAGACCAAGGTGTATAGATATAAACCCGGGTGCTGATATTGTGTGCCAAGCTGCTGAAAGGTGAGTAGGGTAATCAGCAGCAAACAAAAGGCAATCAGCAGTCGGTAAGTACCATACCACATGCCAAGATGATACTGATTTAACTCAGAATGTTGTTTTAAATCTGGCATATCGTAAAGGTCTTATTTGTGCATCAACAGCGTTGAAAATTTAGGGTTTAATCAGTCCATAACGAATGGCAAGGTGAGTCAGTTTGACATCACTATCAATATTTAATTTTTCAAAAATACGGTAACGATAGGTATTTACGGTTTTTACACTGACAAACAACTTATCGGCAATTTCCTGTGCGCTAATACAATTCACCACCATCATCGCCACTTGCATTTCACGTTCTGAAAGACTATCAAAAGGCGATTGTTGTGTGTCAGATAAGTATGAACTTGCCAGTTGTTCGGCAATGTCGGCACTGAAGTATTTACCGCCCTGCATGACTTTTTTAATGGCACGTACCATTTCACTGACAGGTGCGCCTTTGGTGATATAGCCTTTTGCACCTGCTTTCAGCAATAAAGAAGGGTAGGGTTCTTCTGCCAAACCACTCACCGCCAAGACCTTAGTGTCTGGTGCAGTTTGCAATAGACGACGTGTGGTTTCTACGCCTCCAATCCCAGGCATGTTCACATCTAACAACACCACATTGGGATGATGCTGACGCACTAAGGTAATCGCTTCTTCACCCGATTCAGCTTGTCCAATCACCTGCACATCGGCATGGTCTTCGAGCATACGGCAAATCCCAGTACGTACCAATTCATGATCGTCGACTACTAAAACTGTGATCACCTACACTCTCCCTTTGAAAAAATCATCTTTTTTGTTACATAAAGCAAAATTAGCTTGCAATGAAACGACAAAATTAGCAATGCTATTCTTAATCTAGAATGAAAAGTTCTGCACAATATGGTGTCAAAAACGATTCATTGTTGTATTTTTAAATGTAAGGCATATTTGAGGTAATACGCAAATGTATCTTACCTCCCTGAGTTGAGTAAGCAGTCGTGAAAAATTCTAAGAAGTCGTTCATGCATGTGCTGGTCGCATCTATGATGTTCAGCCTAAGTTCTGTCAGTTTTGCTGAACTTGTCATCAATCCTTCCTCTGGGAGCGACGGTCAGGCGACCTTAAGTTGGTCTTCGGAGCAAGCCGATCAATTCTTAAATGGTGATCTGGAAAGTACCAGTGCGAGCGCTCAGGCTGCGCCAGAGAGCTATGTTGCTGAACCTACTCCGCCAGGTTCAACGAAAATTACCACTACAGTGCGTAGTAGCAATGGTGTTGCACCTGCTTCCACTGCGCCTAAAACAGTCCGTATTTTAGATACCTCTGCTTATAGCAACCAACCATCAGTTAATGCACGTGCGGCTTTGGTGATGGATGCGCAAACAGGTGAAGTGCTGTATAGCAAAAATACCAATGTGGCATTACCTATTGCATCTGTGACCAAGGTGATGACTGCCGTGGTGACTTCTGATGCACGTTTGAATATGTCTGAACAAATCACTTTGCAATCGATTGATTTTGCAGGTGCAGCAGGTAAAAACTCAAGCTCAACTTTGCGTGTGGGCGACAAGTTAAACCGTGCCGAAGCGTTACTGTTTGCATTAATGAAATCTGAAAATCCTGCAGCAGCAGCGTTGGCACGTACTTATCCAGGTGGGAAAAATGCCTTTGTAGCCGCAATGAATGCTAAAGCGCGTGAATTGGGCATGCATTCTACCCGTTTTACCGAAGCAACAGGCTTAGACCCACGTAATGTATCTTCTGCGCGTGATTTGGGTATTTTGGTCAGCACCGCTTCGCAATATGGTTTGATTCGCCAATTCTCAACCACGCCAACCTATGACTTTAACTTGGGTTATCGTGTTTTAAAATCTAACAATACCAATGCACTGGTACGTAATGGTGGTTGGAATATTAATCTGTCTAAAACAGGCTATATCAATGAAGCAGGGCGTTGTGTGGTGATGCATACCACTTTGAATAACCGTCCTGCAGTGGTGGTGCTTTTGGGTGCAGATACTTCACAAGCACGTACCAATGATGCAACTCGCTTAATGAGTTGGGCAAGCCAGTTACCTAAACGTATTTAAGAGCACATTCAGCTTGGAGCGTTGAGTTATCAATCGTATGACTCAACTTCCGTTAAAGTTGCATGATTCCAAATACAAAAAAACCTGCTAATGCAGGTTTTTTTGATCACGATTCAAAACTTACATGTTTGAAAGGATAGAGTCTTTTACTTGTTGCATTGTAGCATCAATAGAGAGCATCACCGCATCTGCACATTGTTTCATTGCAGTGTCAGGATCTTTCAGACCGTTACCTGTTACGGTACATACAATCACAGAACCTTCTTTG
The DNA here is from genome assembly GCF_013418125.1 of Acinetobacter sp. YH12205. Lineage (NCBI taxonomy): Bacteria > Pseudomonadati > Pseudomonadota > Gammaproteobacteria > Moraxellales > Moraxellaceae > Acinetobacter > Acinetobacter sp. YH12205. The sequence goes on from NZ_VPCQ01000005.1 coordinate 52,862, forward strand.
ATTTTACCTGCTTTGATGTCGCGCATTGCACCACCAATAGACGCAGCAGATGCAGGCTCAACAAATACGCCTTCATACATTGAAAGCATGCGTTGTGCTTCTAAGATTTCAGCATCAGTTAGCTCATCAAACCAACCTTCTGAATCGCGTACAACGGCTTTGGCATGGTTCCAGCTTTGTGGGTTACCAATACGAATTGCAGTTGCAACAGTTTCAGGGTTTTCTACAGGCGCACCACGTAAGAATGGCGCAGCGCCAGACGCTTGATAACCCACCATGATTGGGCGGCCTTCAGGGTTTGGACCTGTGAATTTGTCCGTTGCTGCGTCATAGACCACTTGCTCGAATTGATCGGCAGATTGGTTGGCAACCGCTTCGGTATAACCCATCCAGTGTGCAGTAATGTTGCCTGCGTTACCTACAGGTAAGCAGTGGTAATCTGGTGCACGACCTAACTCATCTACAATTTCATACGCAATGGTCTTTTGACCTTGTAGGCGGTAAGGGTTGATCGAGTTCACAATGGTCACAGGTGCTTGGTCAGCAACTTCTTTAACTAGACGCATACCATCGTCAAAGTTACCGCGGATTTGCATGGTGATGGCACCGTACATCATCGCTTGTGCCATTTTACCCATGGCAATTTTGCCTTCAGGAATTAAAACGAATGCTTTGATGCCTGCACGTGCAGCATAGGCAGCAGCAGCAGCAGAAGTATTACCTGTAGATGCACAGATAATGGCTTTTGAACCTTCTTCAACTGCTTTAGTAACTGCCATGGTCATACCACGGTCTTTAAATGAACCTGTCGGGTTTAAGCCTTCATACTTCACATAAATTTCAACATCTTTACCAATAATGCGTGGAATATTCTCAAGCTTAATCAGTGGCGTGTTTCCTTCGCCTAGAGAGATTGCACGTGTGGTTGCAGACACTGGTAAACGGTCACGATAACGGTCAACTAAACCAGTATAACGATTGGCATTCGACATGATGATGTTCCAATTGTGTGTAGAGCTTGGCAAGGGGAAATACTCCCCTTCACCCGATTAATTATCAAGCGATTCTAAACGAATTCGTACAATTTCGCCATGAATGGTTGGCAATGCTTGAATTTGTTGTAACGCTTCATCCATTTTCGATTCTAGGACTGGGTCAGTCAGAATCACGATAGGAATAAGGTCTTTTAAGCGTGATTGCTGCATGATGGCATCAATACTGATTCCCGCACGGCTTAAAATGGTGGTTACATCGGCAAGTACGCCAGTTTGGTCTTCGGCATTAATGCGAATGTAGTAACCCGTGGTCATTTCTTCACGGCTTAAAATTGGCAAGTCGGTTAAGGCTTCAAATGCCAATTGCGGAATTGTACCTGCGCCATCTTCGGTATAAGAAATGTCACGGACAATATCAACGACATCTGCAACTACTGCAGAGGCTGTTGGGCCTGCACCTGCACCTGCGCCATAATAGAGCGTTGGACCAACCGCATTGGCTTGTACCAAGACCGCGTTTTTCACGCCATTAACATTGGCAATCAATTCTTCTTCAGGAATTAAAGTTGGGTGAACACGCAATTCAATACCTTTATCGGTACGACGGGCAATCCCCAAGTGTTTGATGCGGAAACCGAGTTCTTCGGCATATTTCACATCTTGTGCGGTCACTTTGCCAATACCTTCGGTAAAGACTTTGTCAAACTGTAGTGGAATACCAAATGCACATGAAGCCAAAATAGTCAGTTTGTGTGCAGCATCAATACCTTCGACGTCAAAAGTCGGATCGGCTTCGGCATAGCCTAACTCTTGCGCTTCTTTCAGTACATCTTCAAATGCACGACCTTTTTCACGCATTTCACTTAAAATGAAGTTGCCTGTACCGTTGATGATGCCTGCCAACCATTCAATTTTGTTGGCAGCCAAACCTTCACGGATGACTTTAATAATTGGAATACCACCTGCAACCGCAGCTTCATAGGCAATTTGTACGGCATTGTCTTCAGCTGCTTTAAATAGCTCATTGCCGTGTTCTGCAAGTAGGGCTTTGTTGGCTGTCACTACTTGTTTGCCGTGCTTCATGGCTTCCATGATCACGTCATAAGCAGGGTGAATACCGCCCATCACTTCAACCACCACGTCTACATCGGGTTGACGGACAATGTCCATCAAGTCGGAGCTTTGCTTGACCGATTCAGGCAAGTTTAGGTCAGGACGCGGACGACGTGTTCCCACATAAGTGATTTCAATTTCACGACCGGTGCGACGTCTAATCTCAGCAGCATTTTCTTTTAATAGTTTAAGGGCACCACCACCCACAGTACCAAGACCGAGGATTGCCAGACGAACTGGTTTCACGTCACACTCCATATTTTAATAACTTTAAGCAAGCCTAGATCATAGCTAAAAAAACGCGCTGACTCTAGGGCAGATCTCACTTATCTTCACAGTATAAAAAAAAGTAAAATAACGCATAAAAAATCGTTATTTATATTGGCTTCATAGATGCTACGTCTTGGTGTATTGGGATGATGCAGCATCTACAAAACCTCTATTTTTATTTGTCTAAGCGCTTGATCAATTCAGCGGTAGACAGATAGCCGCCTAAATATACGCCTTCGGCATTATAAATTGCAGGTGTGCCATTGACGCCCATATTTAAGCCCAATTGATACTGAGCACGAACAGGGTTTTTACAGTTGGCAGGTGCAATTTGTGCGCCATTCATAACTTGATTAAAGGCAGCATGACGATCTTCACTACACCAAATTGCTTCCATGGCAGGCATGTGCTGTTCGCCACGCGGCCAAGAAATGTAACGGACTTCAATGCCTTTGCCATTCATTTCATCCATTTGTTCATGTAGACGATGGCAATATGGACAGCTGACATCGGTAAATACATAAATGACGTGTTTGGTTTTACCTTTGGCAGGGAATACCAATAAATCTTCCTGTTTTAATTCAGCAAAAATTTTCTTGTTCACGCCTGCTTGCAAGTTTTCACTGACATTATGCAGTTCTTTGTCACCTAAACGGATCACATCGCCTTGAATAATGTATTTGCCATCACTGGTGGCATAGACCGATGACATGCCTTCAAGACTCACCCAAAATAAATTTGGGACTTCCGTGGCTTTAATGTCGGTAATTTTGGCGTTGATGCCTGCAGTTTTAAAATGTTGCTGCAAGGTCGTGCTTAAACGCTGTTGTGCATTGCGTTCAATCAGGGTTGATGCTTCACCCGTTGCAGGCGCACTGGCGGTGAGTGTGGTTTGCTTTTTATCTTCATTGTTTGCATTTGAACATGCGGTGATTGCAAAAGCACTTGCCAGTGAACAGGCAATCAAAAGTGTCGAGCGGGTAAATGTCATAAACAACCCTTTCTTGTTGGCATAAAAAATAGAGCGTTAGCATAACAAAAAATATTCGTGATCGTTAGGGTCTGTTGCCATTTCATAAATGGCTTGCGTTCATAGACGAAGTTTCAGTAGATCTTATGCTTCGACGTCGTTTTTGTTTTAAGCCCGTGGATGATGTTGGGCATGCAATTGCTGCATACGGATTTGTGCAACGTGGGTATAAATTTGTGTAGTGGATAAATCGCTGTGCCCGAGCAGCATTTGTACCACACGTAAATCTGCCCCATGATTGAGTAAGTGCGTGGCAAAGGCATGTCTTAACGTGTGTGGCGATAACTCGGCTTGAATGCCTGCTTGCAGGGCATAGCGTTTAATGGCATACCAAAAATTTTGTCGGCTCATAATGCCGCCATGAACTGTTAAAAATAGATAATCGGTGGCACTTTTATACAGTTGTGGGCGTGACTCGGTTAAATATTTTTCTATCCACTCACAAGCGACTTGCCCCATAGGCACCAAACGCTCTTTATTGCCTTTACCTACAATTCGTAAATAGCCTTGTTTCAGGTTGATCAACTCTAAGCGTAAATTCAGCAACTCCGTCACTCGCAAACCGCAAGCATATAAGACTTCAAGCATGGCACGATCCCGTAATCCGAGTGCAGTGTTGATGTCGGGGGCGTGAATTAAAGCTTCAACATCAGCTTCAGATAAATCTTTGGGTAAGGCACGACCTAATTTTGGGGTTTTATGCGCAGCAACAGGGTTGTCAGAGCGCAGTTTGTGCTCTCTTAAAAACTTATAAAAAGAACGTAGTGCAGACAGACAGCGCGCAATAGAGCGGGGGCTTTTTTGTTGTTTGGTGAGTTCGATGAGTACATCTGAAATATCGTCATGATTCCATTCAGGCATGGGTTTGCTGACATAGTCACTGCATTGAATTAAATCGGACAGATAGGCATTGCGGGTATGCGGGCTGACACTTTGCGCGATTAAATCGTTGCGATAGCCTTCCAAAAAGCTCAAAGCTTCTGGAATTTGTATTGCAGCAGGAATACGAGGTTTTTTGTTCAGCATAGGAATCACAGACGAAATCACAAAATTAATTGAGAAATTCGATAATAAGCAGCGTTATTTTCTACTCTAATCCAATTCAGCAAGGCTGTCGATGTGATATAAAGCATTTAAATGTAAGTCGACCTTATTTGTTAATTGTTCTCATTTGCATGTTATAATATGCAAAATGGTATAGGAATTTCACGGTGCGTTTGTCAGAACTTAAAGCAAAACAAACAGCCATCATCCGTCAGGTATTACGTACCGCCGATGGTGGAACATCCCTTAGTGACTTGGTGGCAAACCGCTTAGAAACACTGGGTTTTGTGCCGGGTACGCAGGTGCAGGTGATTACCAAAGGTATTTTTGGTGGTGATCCAATCCTGATTCAAGTGGGATTTACCCGTTTTGCTTTGCGCAAAGTAGAAGCTGAACGCATTGAAATTGAACAAGGGGTGTCCGCATGAGCGATGCCTTACGTATCGCACTTGTAGGGAATCCAAACTGCGGTAAAACATCTTTATTTAACCATTTGACAGGGACACGTCAAAAAGTTGGCAACTACGCAGGCGTGACCGTAGAGCGTAAAGTCGGGCAATTCACCTTGCCTTCGGGACAGGCGGTGCGGGTGTTGGATTTGCCCGGAACTTATAGTTTAGAAGCCACCAGTCCCGACGAAGCCATTACTCGAGATGTGGTACAAGGCAAAATAGCCGAAGAAGGTCAGCAAGATGCCTTTCTTTGTGTCGTGGATGCCACCAACCTGAAATTGCATTTGGGCTTGGTTTTGGAAATGATTGCACTGGGTCGTCCGATTTTGTTGGTACTCAACATGATGGATGAGGCGCGTCGTCGTGGCATGCAAATCAACACGCAAAAATTGTCTGAGCGTTTGGGTGTACCTGTGGTGGAAACCGTGGCAGTGCGTGATTCAGGTATTCAAAACTTAATGCATGCCTTAGATCAGGGCAAATTTGCTGTTCCGCAGACAGAATTGACAGGCTTAACAGGCAGTCAGCATCAACGGATTCAAACCATTTTGCATGATGTGGTGCACTTTGTAGATCAAGAAGACAAACGCTCCAACTTCCTCGATAAAATTTTTTTACATCCTGTATTCGGTTTAGTCAGCCTTGCGGTGATGATGTTTGTTGTCTTCCAAGCGGTATTTGCTTGGGCTGCACCGTTTATGGATGGCATCGAAAGTTTATTTGGCTGGCTAGGTGAAGTGATTGGCGAAAACATTAGCCATCCCTTGCTGAACAGCTTGATTGTGGATGGCATTATTGCGGGCGCAGGCGGTGTGGTGGTGTTCTTGCCGCAAATTTTAATTCTGTTCCTGTTTATTTTAATTTTAGAGGAATCGGGTTATTTGCCACGTGCCGCATTCTTGCTCGATAAGCTGATGTTTAGCGCAGGTTTGAGTGGTCGTGCCTTTATTCCATTGCTGTCTAGTTTTGCCTGTGCAGTGCCGGGCATTATGGCAACACGTAGTATTGCTGACCCACGTGATCGTTTAACCACGATTATGGTTGCGCCGTTAATGACTTGTTCTGCGCGCTTGCCTGTATATGCCTTACTCATCGCAGCATTCATTCCCAATCAAACCGTATGGGGCATGTTTAATTTACAAGGTCTGGTCTTGTTCGGTCTGTATATGGCAGGCATTGTGAGTGCCTTGGGCGTATCTTTTGTGCTTAAATTTTTGCAAAAAGATAAATCTGAGCATGTCTTGTTGATGGAGCTACCAAGTTACCGTTTTCCAGACCTAAAAAGTGTTTGGATTGGTTTGCTAGATCGCGCCAAAATTTTCTTAAAGCGTGTCGGTGGCATTATTTTTGCACTGTCGATTTTATTGTGGTTCTTGTGTACGTTCCCGCAGCCGCCTGAAGGCGCGACCATGCCTGCAATTGACTATAGTTTTGCAGGGATGCTGGGGCATGTATTACAGCCAATTTTTGCTCCTGTGGGCTTTAACTGGCAGATCGTGATTGCCTTGATTCCTGCGATGGCAGCGCGTGAAGTGGTGGTGGCTGCATTAGGCACAGTCTATGCCTTATCTGCAGTGGATGAAGATGCCATGTCCCAAGGTTTGGCTGCTTTAATTAGTGGTGGTGGTGAACTGGGCTGGTCATTGGCAACGGGTTTATCGTTATTGGTGTGGTTTATTTATGCACCGCATTGTTTGGCAACTTTAGCAACGGTAAAACGCGAAACAGGATCATGGCGTACGGTCAGTATTATGACCTGCTATCTATTTGGTTTGGCTTATTTCATGTCATTCCTGACTTATCAAACGGCATCGTATTTGTTGGGTTAAGGCACATGCCTGACCTACAGGAGTAGATGAACATGGTTGAAATTTTAATTGTTGCTGCATTGGTACTGTGGAGTGCTGTAGTAGTCTTTAAAAAAGTCTTTCCCAAGACTTCTGGCGCAGTTTTTCTAAAACTCTCCAATTTCTGTACTGAAAAAGGCTGGCATGGCTTGGCCAAATGGCTAAAACCTGCAGCCGCGGCAGGCTGTGGCGGCAGTTGTGGTTGTGATTCTCAAGATCAACCCGCAGAAAAGCAAGTTGAAGTTCAAGCGGTGAAGTGGAAATAGGCTTGTTTATTCACTTTAGCAATATTCTTTTTAAAAACCGTCTGCAATATGACGGTTTTTTTACGCACTGACACAAAAAAACTGCAGGAACTGCAAACAGAAAAAGCATTCAAAACAGCAAAGTGCTACTATTTTGTCTGTTTCAAAATTAGCGCACAAAATGGGGCAAAAATGTTAATACAACGTGGTGGATTAAAAGTCGTTGCAGGACTTGGTATTTCTGGTGTTGCAGCCGTTAATTTTTTACATCATCAGGGTTACCGCGTTGCTGTGACAGATTCTCGCCCCACACCTCCAGGGCATGACCAAATTCCTGCCGAAGTAGAAACCCGTTTTGGTCAGTTTGATCAGGATTTATTGCTGTCTGCGGAAGAAATTGTGATTAGCCCAGGTTTAGATCCAAAACTCCCTGAAATTCAGGCTGCGATGGCGCAGGGCATTCCTGTGGTGAGTGAAATTCAGATTTTACGTCGTGCGACCGACAAACCTATTGTGGCAATTACAGGGTCTAATGCGAAAAGTACCGTTACCACACTGATTGGTTTAATGGCAGAGCAGGCAGGTAAAAAAGTCGCGGTAGGTGGAAATTTGGGACGCCCTGCGCTGGATTTGATTAAAGATGATCCTGAACTGTATATTTTAGAACTCTCCAGTTTTCAGCTAGAAACCACCTCGAATTTAAATGCAGAAGTGGCGGTAGTGCTGAACATGAGTGAAGACCATTTAGACCGTCATGGCGATATGTTCGGTTATCACACCGCCAAACATCGTATTTTTCAGGGTGTGAAAAAAGTGGTGTTTAACCGTGATGATGCTTTGAGTCGTCCGTTGGTGCCAGATCAGACTCCTATGCAAAGTTTTGGCTTAAATGCGCCTGACCTAAACCAATACGGCTTATTAAAAGATGATGATGGCAGCATGTGGTTGGCACGTGGGCGTGAGCGTTTATTAAAAAGCACCGAGATGTATATTCAAGGCACACACAATATTGCTAATGCATTAGCGTGTTTGGCATTGGGTGAAGCCATTGGTTTATCTATGCACAGCATGCTGGAAACGCTGAAAACCTTTAAAGGTTTGGAGCATCGTTGTGAATTCGTCAAAGAATTACATGGGGTGCGTTATTATAATGACTCCAAAGGAACCAACATCGGTGCAACTTTGGCAGCTTTAGATGGCTTGGGTGCAGCAATTCAGGCACAAGGCGGTAAGGTTGCGATTATTTTAGGTGGGCAAGGCAAAGGGCAGGACTTCACTGCGCTACGCCAATCATTGCAACAATATGCCAAACTGGCAGTGTTGATTGGTGAGGATGCTACGAAAATTGAAACAGCAGTTGCGGGAACAACCCAACTCTTAACTGCAGATACCTTGCAACAAGCAGTTGAAATCTGCCAACAACATACACAAGCGCATGATGTGGTGTTATTGTCACCTGCATGTGCAAGTTTTGATATGTTCTCGGGCTATCCAGAACGTGGTCACAAGTTCGTTGCTTATGTCAACGCACTGGTATAACAACAATAAGGTGTGAGATATGGCTGGCTTTGCTCAGACAACAATCAATAAACTCAATCAGGTCTATGAGCGCTGGTTACCCAAACTGCCAGCGGAAGTGAATGTACGCAATGTACTGATTTTTAGCGTACTGGCGCTGTTATGTATTGGTTCAATCATGGTGGCATCGGCTTCTATGCCTTATGCCGAGCGCATGCATGAAAATGCCTTTCACTATGTATTGCGTCATGGCATTTCTATTGTGGTGGCATTAATCGCTGCCGTGATTGCCTATAGAGTGCCGCTGAATACCTGGTTTAACAACACCTTCTTTCTGTGGATTGTGACCATTGCCTTGTTGGCTGCAGTGTTGCTGGTGGGTACTGAAGTCAATGGTTCTAAACGCTGGATTCGGGTCGCAGGTTTTACCCTGCAAGCTTCCGAAGTCGCTAAAGTGATGATGGCCATTTTTACCGCTGACTATGTGGTGCGCCGTGCCGAAGAAGTGCGTAATAACATTAAAGGTCTGATTCGTCTTGCAGTGATTATGGCAGTCACGGTAGGTTTGGTGATTGCAGAGCCTGACTTGGGGGCGACCGTGGTGATTGCCTTGACCATGTTAGGGGTCTTCTTTTTAGCTGGTGCGCCATTAATTCAGTTTGGTATTGCCTTTGGCGCGATTATTGCCGCCTTTGTGTTTTTGGTGGTATTTGAGCCTTATCGTTTTGAGCGTTTAATGTCGTTCTCAAACCCGTGGAATGACCCTTTGGGTGTCGGTTATCAGTTGTCTAACGCCTTAATGGCATTTGGACGCGGTGAATGGGCAGGCGTAGGCTTGGGGCATAGTATCCAGAAAATGTCCTATTTACCTGAAGCACATACGGACTTTATGTTGGCTGTCTTAGGTGAAGAGTTTGGCTTTTTAGGCATTTTTGTGGTGTTGAGCTTGTCTTTTGCTATGCTGATTGCCTGCATTAAAATTGGTCATCGCGCCCTGAAAAACCAGTACTTACGTGCAGGATATTTGGCTTATGGCATCAGCATTATCTTCTTATTACAGATTATGGTGAATGCAGGCATGAATATGGGTATGTTGCCTACCAAAGGTTTGACTCTACCTTTTATTAGTTATGGTGGTTCATCGTTAATTATGTGTGCAGTGATGGTGAGTTTGATTCTGAAAATTGAAGCCAGCACGCATGAGATTAACCCTAGCCGTGAAGAATCCAGCTTCTAGAATTTATCCTTCTATTTCGCTTCTGGCTGAGCATGGTGCAAGACCATGCTTGGCATGACTGTTCCGCAGTGTAAGCACTTGACTGTAGTATTTTTTTGTTTAGACATAGGAAACAAGGGAATAAAAAATAAGGAAAAATATTGTCGTTGCTGTCTGAGTTCATAGCTACTGCGAGTGCGGCAAACGGGGCAGCTAAATTGACTTTTCTCGACCACTTTGGTTTTCGGTCCAACACCAAAAATAAAAAACATGACACAACCTCAAATGATCCATTTCAATTTGAGCATAACTGAATTTTAAATTTTATAAATAATAGCCGTGTAAAGCTGTGCCTGCAGGAATACGTGAAAGATCCCATTGCTGAATGGCTTGCGTAAGCATGCGTGCAGGGGTGTCTAATTCGACAGTGGCTTGATTTAAGGCAGTTAAAGCGGCTTGTAGCAGCTTCGGTGCTTGGGCTAAATCTAAAGCTTGTGCCAAGTTCTGTTTAGACAGTTTTTGCCCTTGTGCATTCATGGCTAAAGGCAGGTGCGTGTAGCTGAGTTTAGGGTAGCCTAACAGTTGCCCCAAATAGATTTGCCGTGCGGTGTTGTCGAGTAAATCTGCGCCGCGAACCACATGGGTAATGCCTTGCAAATAATCATCCACCACCACTGCCAGTTGATAATTGATAATGCCATCACGCCGTTTTAGGACAAAATCGCCCAAGTCCTGCGCAAGGTTGGAACATTGTTTGTCTTGCAGGCGGTCTTGAAAGCAAATCTCTTGGTCTGTGACTTTGACTCGAATCGCTTGATTGGCAAAATCTAAACCTAAATTGCGGCAAGTCCCTGCATAAATATGATTGGAGCCAAGCATTTTGCGGGTGCATTGACAGGCATAGACCAAGTCGCGTTGCTGCAATTGTTGCAACACGGCTGCATAGAGATCGAGGCGATCTTTCTGGAAAATAATTTCGGCATCCGGCTCAAATTGAAAGGCATCAATACAACGCAAGATATGATTTTCACTGCCAGGGTAAATGCGTGGGATGTCAGTATCTTCAATACGTACCAGCCAAGTGCCGTGCTGGGCTTTGGCATCGCAATAACTGGCCACTGCGGTAATGAGTGAGCCAAAATGCAAAGGGCCGGTTGGCGATGGCGCAAACCGACCTATATAGCGGGTGAGCGAAACATCGTTTCGCTGCTGCTCAAGCTCCGAACTGTGTTCGGCTAGGTAATTCTCAACAGTCACGATTAACCGTTGTTTTGCTTCTCTTTGATCTCTGCCAAAGTTTTGCAATCAATACATAACGTTGCAGTTGGACGCGCTTCTAAGCGACGTAAACCGATTTCGATACCGCAAGTTTCACAGAAACCATAGTCATCGTTTTTAATCGCTTCAATAGATTGTTCAATTTTACGAATCAATTTACGTTCACGGTCACGAGTACGCAATTCAATTGCAAACTCTTCTTCTTGAGTCGCACGGTCGTTGACATCTGGCAAGGCTGTATTTTCGTCTTGCATGGTGTTTAAAGTGCGGTCAACTTCTGACATTAACTCTTCTTTCCACGCCATGAGAATTTGACGGAAATGCTCGAGCTGTCCTTCAGACATGTATTCTTCATTTTTTTTAGGCTGATAAGGTGCAATACCAAATAAGCTAGCTGTAGAACCGCCCTCTAAAGCCTTTGGCTTTGCCTTACGCACGCGTTTTGTAGCTTTTTCTTCTACAAGATCTGTTTGTTCGTCCAAGACTTGATTTTGGTTGTCATTCGCCATGTAGGGCATTCCTCATCATATGCGCACGATTGGTACGCGAAAAATATGGTGATATGCAAGTGTTTTTATCCACTCCCAAAGAACAATATTCGATCTTCGGGGGACGTCATCATATAGACTTTTTTTGATTATGGATAGTCTTTGATGTTTGGATGTGTTATCGCATTTTTTCGTTGAAGGCATAAAGTAAAGCAAAAAAAATAAAATGGAAAGTTAATAACCTGAAATTTCAAAATTTATTTGTTGTGTGACATGCTCAACCCGATGCACTTGGGTGCTAAAACTGCCATCTGCATTCAAATGTAACACACGGTAACCCGGTGCCTCAGGCCCAAGCGCAAAGTGCTGGCTATGTGGTTTAAATTGCACGCAGGTCGAAGGCGTAGAGTAAAATTGAATCCCTTGCCATTCATTTAATGAGTCTTGATGCACATGCCCACACAGCACCAATTTGACATTGTTGTGGCGTGCCAATACATCAATTAAGGCTTCGGTATTTTTAAGTTTGTGCTGATCTATCCAGTGCGATTGCATATCAAAAGGATGGTGATGACAGGCAATAATCACCTGCTGCTGCGCATGTTGCTGTAAAAGCTGATCTAACTGCTGTAATTGTGCTGCGTCCATCCAGCCATCAATCCGACCTTTAACCGCAGTATTCAGTAAAATGACACTCCAATTGCCCAACTCAATTGCATGAACTTGATTGGACTGTAAATGGAATGGAAAAACCGCGGCATCATCATGATTGCCCGGAATCTGGAAATGCGGCGTATTCAAAGTCTGCATAAACTGCAAATAACGCTGATAGGTTTCAGCAACAGGGATTTGTGCTAAATCGCCTGTATGGAAAATAGCATCGAGCTGCGGATATTGCTGTTGAATATCGTGCATTACCGCGTGAAAGCTGCGTTCAGGATTCATGTGCACAAACTCTAAATCTTCCTGATTCATGAGGTGCGTATCTGAAATTTGTACAATTGTCCAGCGTTGCTGGTGATTGTTTGAGAATAAAGTCATGCCTGACCCCTTAGACATCCTTCACGGTTTTAATTTGTTGTTGTAACCATTGCAATGCCATGATGACAGGTGCGTTTTTTAGCCGACCATTGGTCAGCAAGTTTGGAATTTCCTGATAATCAAGAATGTGTAATTGAATATTCTCTCCTTCATCTGGCATACCAAACACGCCACCTTCCTGTGGTAACGTGGTGCTCGCACTATATAAGTGGAACAATTCTGCGCATGCACCCGCAGATGGATAAAAACTGAATAAATGTTGTAATTCTTTTAATTCACAGCCCGATTCTTCCAAAGCTTCACGACGAATGCAACTTTCAGGTGATTCATTGCCATCTAGCACGCCTGCAATCACTTCGAGTTGCCAAGGCGAGTCGCAATCATCAATTGCACCAATACGGAATTGTTCAATCAGGGCAAATTTTTGTTGTGGTGCATCATAAATGAGTACCCCAGCCGCTTCAGGGCGTTGAATGAGTTCACGCTGAAGGACTGGGGTATATGTAGTTTGATTAAACAAGCGATGGCTCAGGCTGACTTTTTCAACCTGAATAAAACCACGATACAGGTATTCACGTTGGTGAATCTGTGCATCGTGTTGTCCATAAGTTGCTTGTTGAATAATCTTCATAAATTCTCATCAGGATGAGCAAAGCATAATTTCATCCTAACTGAGATTTTATTGAATACAAACGCTTTTTAAACAAATTAGAGCTTATGGTATAATTTTTGACCATGTTCCTGATAAGCGGTTTTCATGGCTTTGAGACCTGATTCGACCTCTGCATCTACTTGCTCCGTTTTGTTCGCAGCATTTTGATTTTGTGCATAATCTCTCACGTTTTGCGTGATTTTCATCGAACAGAACTTTGGTCCGCACATTGAACAGAAGTGTGCAGATTTATGCGCTTCTTTTGGCATGGTTTCATCATGCATGCTGCGTGCGGTATCTGGGTCAAGGCTCAGGTTAAACTGATCTTCCCAGCGGAATTCAAAACGTGCTTTAGATAAGGCATTGTCACGTGCTTGCGCGCCCGGATGTCCTTTGGCAAGGTCAGCCGCATGTGCTGCAATTTTATAGGTGATGATGCCGTCTTTGACGTCTTTTTTGTTCGGTAAGCCTAAGTGCTCTTTAGGTGTCACATAGCACAACATTGCAGTACCGTACCAACCAATCATCGCTGCACCAATTGCAGAAGTAATATGGTCATAACCTGGTGCAATATCCGTGGTTAATGGGCCGAGTGTATAGAATGGTGCTTCTTTACAGACTTCAAGTTGCAAGTCCATATTTTCTTTGACCATGTGCATTGGTACGTGCCCCGGGCCTTCAATCATCACTTGCACATCATGTTCCCAAGCGCGGTGAGTCAATTCACCCAAAGTTCGCAGTTCGCTGAATTGTGCTTCATCGTTGGCATCTTGAATACAACCCGGACGTAAACCATCACCTAAGCTGAACGATACATCGTAAGCTTTCATGATTTCGCAGATTTCATCAAAGTGTGTGTAAAGGAAGTTTTCTTCATGATGCGCCAAACACCATTGCGCCATGATTGAACCGCCACGCGATACAATACCTGTTAAGCGATTGGCCGTGAGTGGTACATAACGCAATAACACGCCTGCGTGAATGGTGAAGTAATCCACACCTTGTTCAGCCTGTTCAATCAGCGTGTCTTTAAAGATTTCCCAAGTGAGGTCTTCGGCAATGCCGTTTACTTTTTCTAGTGCCTGATAAATAGGTACAGTACCAATTGGCACAGGCGAGTTGCGGATAATCCATTCACGGGTTTCATGGATGTTTTTACCTGTCGATAAATCCATGATGGTATCTGCGCCCCAACGGGTCGCCCAAGTCATTTTCGCGACTTCTTCATCAATACTTGAACCCAGTGCCGAGTTACCAATATTGGCATTGATTTTGACCAAGAAGTTGCGACCAATAATCATTGGCTCACATTCTGGGTGGTTAATGTTGGCAGGAATAATTGCACGGCCTTCAGCCACTTCCTGACGTACAAATTCAGGCGTGATTTCAGTTAAGTTTTTAGCCCCAAAGTTTTGCCCTGGATGCTGACGCATATCGACACCTTCGCGTTGGCGTTGGTTTTCACGAATGGCGATATATTCCATTTCAGGGGTAATGATGCCTTGTTTGGCATAGTGCATTTGGGTGACGTTTTTACCCGCTTTGGCACGACGCGGCTTTTGAATATGGGCAAAACGAATCTCTGCAGTACGAATATCGCGTAAACGCTCTTGACCAAAGGCTGAGCTGAGGGTTTCTAGTTTTTCGGTGTCTTGGCGCTCTTCAATCCAGCTGTCGCGGATGTTCGGCAAGCCTTTGTTCAGATTAATTTCAACATTTGGATCGGTATATACACCTGAAGTGTCATACACCATGAGCGGTGGATTGTGCTCACCGCCTAAACCTGTTGGAGTGTCGGTCAGTTCAATTTCACGCATTGGCACCTGAATGTCTGGGCGTGAGCCTTGAATATAGACTTTTTTCGATGCAGGCAAAATGCGGGTTAAATCTTTGGCATCTTGCTCGTGTTGAGCAGAAATGTCAGCAGGGGATAGATTCGTTAATTGGTTCATTGCAATGATCCTGAAGAATGAAATCAACGAATCAAGCACGACCAAAAACATTGCAATTGAGTTGTTGAAACTTTAATAGTTCAACATTAACCGTGTGGCGGGGTTTTTAGGTGGCTTGATTCCTACGCAGGTTTTAACCTGATCAGGTTCAACGGTACTTGGGTTTAAATCTGTGTTGCAGACCTTTGGGCAAACAACAAAGAATGGACACAATCTCAGCGAGGAATTACTCGCGCTCCGTCAAGCTGTATAAATAGTAGCACGTTGTTGGTATAAAAGCAGGCTTCGCGCGGCTTTTATTCTTTGATGCCTAATGACAAGTATTTGAGCTTTAAGCGACTTTGGATAATTAGCGAGTAATACAAACGGCATCACTAAAACAATCGCGTTTTGCATGGATGGAGATGTTCTTTAAATTTAAATATTGATGCAACTGTGCATGTACTAAAGCATCATCGCCATATTCACGCTGTTCACGTGCAGTGGGCTGTGCCGCAATTTCAGTGAGTCGTTGTTCACTGCTCATGTGTAAAAAGGCAAGGAATTTACGCGCTTGCTGTGCTAAGGGAGATTTTTGCAACTTTGCCAGTTTTTTAATTTCAAATAATACGGCAGGTTGGATACTGTATTCATCGACATAATCCTGAGAAACAGGACTGTTGACTGTGCCTTTAAACAGCAGCAAGGCATACACTTCGGCTAGATAACGTGCATCCCGTATAAAGTGACTTTTAGGATAACGCTGCACGTAATCTTCCCAAAATAAGGCGCGTTCTGCCAAATCGGCAGCATCAAGGGTGAGTCCACCATCACGCAAGCTGTGCTGCATATTGTCATTGGCCATTCTTTCAATAAAAATCTGCTCGGCATCGGGCATGTAAGGCGCAAAAATAATGGCTAAGTATTGTGGGCTACGACGATAAACCAACTGTGCTTCACCTGCATCGTATAGCTCTAAATAGGCTTGTCCCTTATGTTTCAATAAATATTGATCACGCAAGGCAAAGTTTTCAAAATGACTTTGCTGAATGGTCGGATGCTGCGCCATATCAAAAGCATGTTGATCAAAAGCGGCTTGTTCTGCAGCGCTGCGTTCTACATGCAAAAAGCGTTGATACATTTGGGTCGAAAGATTGAGTAAATTTAATTGCTCATTTAAAGGTAGCAACGGTAGGCAAACTTTTAAATCCTGATTAATTTGTTCTAGCGCAAACGTGGTGCGGGTATTGTCAATTTGCTGCATATTGTGCTGAATGTTTTCACACATTTGGGTCAAATCTACAGGTTCGCTGGCACTGGCCTGTACCTTTGGTGGTTCAGCTACGGGAGGCGTATCTGAATTTTGGCAGGCGAGCAAACACAGACAACTGCCAAGCAGTAGGGCAAGTTTACTGGCGCGAAGAAATTTAACCATTACAGCAATTCAACATGAGTATTCATTCATCATCTAGTGCCTTCATTTAGGCACTATGGATTCCAAAAATTCAAAATGAGTCATTCATACCAAAATTCTAAATTTAAAATATCCGCTGTGAGGCACACGGTTTTAGAAGCTTGGGTCGAAGGACGAGGGGAGAGCTTGCATTGTAAAGTCAAAGCCACGGAGTAAATTGTAGTATTCTGCTAGAGTTTGGTTACATGCCTGTGAGTAAGTACCACTTTATGCAGCGATTGTTAGCACGTGTATGGCTTTGCTTAATTATTGCAATGAATTGAAATAATATGAAAAATTATCAAAATTAATGAAAGTCATACGAAAAAAATGCAAATTCGCTTTAGTATGGGCGGTGTAAAAATACATTGCAGTAGGATTGACGAAATTACAGAGTGGGTTGATCGAAAAATAATGAAAAAAATGATGTTAGTAACATGCTTATGTTGGATGAGTTCAAGCGCTTTTGCTTTGGATTTAATGCAAGCCTATCAGCGTGCTCAAAATAGCGATCCGACTTGGCGCGCACAGCAATTACAATATCAGGCCGATCAATTAAATTTAGGGCTTGCGCAAGGCAATTTACTGCCAACTGTGACTCTGTCGGGCAATATCACCCGTAAAAGTCAGGAAATGAGTCGAGTCAATATTGCCAGTTCCTCGCCAGAGCTTTTAAGCAGTTCATCTTCAACTTCACGTCAAGTCGCGTTAACAGCACGTCAGCCTTTATTTCGTTGGGATGCTTGGCAAGCCCTGAAACAAGTCAAAACCTCGTTAAGCCTGAGTGAAGTCACCTTACGTTTACAACAACAGCAACATATTTTGAATGTATCAGAAGCGTATTTTAATGTGCTGAGACAGCAGTCTTTAACAACAGCATATTTACAAGAAGAAAAAGCTTTGTTGGAACAGCTCAATATGATGAATGCCAAACTGCGTGAAGGTTTGGTGGCTAAAAGTGAAGTCAGTGAAGCCAATGCGCAATATCAAAATGCACGAGCGAACAGGATTGGAACACATGTGCAGTTGGTTTTGGCACAAGAGCAGTTGGCACAATTGATTGGGCCATATCAAGAAAGTTTGGCAGTTTTGCGAGATGACTTTCAATTTCAAAAACCTGTGCCTGAAAGTTTAGAGGCATGGTCGCAATTGGCACAAACTCAAAATTTGGCTATTCAACAGGCACGTTTGCAGCGACAATATGCCGAAGATGCACGTCGGGTTGAACAAGCAGCACGTTATCCGCAGGTAGAAGCTGTGGGCAGTTATGGTTATGCCAAACAAAGCCCTGAAAGTATCATGTCGCCCGATGGTCAGTTCGACCAGGTCGGGATTGAAATGAACTGGAATGTGTTTAGCGGTGGGCGGGTCAATAAAAATGTGCAAAAAGCAGTGGTTTTGGTACAAAAATCTGAAGCCGAGCTAGATGCAGCAATCCGTAAAGCCAATACCGATGTGAAACAGGCATATTTACAAGTCGAAACTGATCAAGCCAAATTGCAGGCGCGACAGGCTGCAATGAATTCAGCAGATTTAGTGGCACGAGCATCCAAAGCGCAATATCAGGAAGGTTTAAAAACCATGGTGGATGTACTGTTGGCACAGCGTAACGCCTTTTCTGCCAAGCAGGATTATCTCAATGCACAGTATGACTATTTGAAGCATGTGTTACAGTTGAAAGCAGCCGTTGGGCAATTGACTGAACAAGATGTGCAGGAAATGAATGCTTGGTTGATTCGGAAAGCCATATAGGGTCTGTTGACATTTCATAAATGGCTTGCGCTGTAGGCTAAAACTGAGCAGATCAGGCATGAAACGCAGGGAATAGCGAGACTATTGCCAAGTTTCATAACGCAATCTGAGAAAGTTTTAGCCACATGAGCAAGAACAAAGCGTTGCTTTGTTTGCTGCGCAAGGGGGCGAGCATATTTTTGCTACTATTGCTTTATGAGTCAGTCATTTAGAATGACTAAATTTCCTGTCCCATGCCTTATATCAGCTAAAAAATATGCGTTGCCGCAAACATAGACGAAATGTCAACAGACCCAAGTCATTTTGTCATCTGAATGGCTTATGCTGTTTAAAGACAGAAACGATCAGACTTGAGAGTTTGGTGAGAAAATGTCATAAAAACGTCATCATTGCTGTGCTTTAATATTCAATCATTGCGTCAGTCTATCCTTTTGTTGTGGAGTGTATTCCTTGAGTACGAATAATCCTGTGTTAAGTCACCATATTTCTTCTCAGTTCAATGAAGATTTGCAGGATGTAAATACCAAATTTATGGCCATGGGTGGTTTGGTAGAGCAGCAGGTTGCCAACTCGATTCACGCACTCTTGGATACCGATGCAGCCTTGGCGGTAGAAGTTCAGTTCCAAGACAATGTTGTCAATCGCATGGAAACCGAAATTGATGAAGCCTTAACGTTGATTTTGGCGCGTCGTCATCCAGCCGCAATTGATTTGCGTATGGTGATTGCCATGTCTAAAGCCAATACTGACTTAGAGCGTATTGGTGATGAAGCTGCAAAAATTGCCCGTATTGCCCAAAACTTATGTGAAGAAGGTGGTTCGCCACGCGGCTATATGGAAACACGTCATATTGGTAACCAAGTGCGTGTCATGATTCACGATGCACTGGATGCTTTTGCACGTTTAGATGTCGATCAAGCACTGCGTGTTTTACTTGCCGATGCCGATATTGACCGTGAATATCAATCTGCAACACGTACTCTAATGACGTATATGATTGAAGATCCGCGTCATATTTCACGTGTGATTAATGTGATGTGGGTGTTACGTTCGTTAGAGCGTATTGGTGACCACGCACGAAATATTTCAGAACAAGTGATTTATATGGTCAAAGGTTTTGACGTACGTCATACCAGTGTCAAAGAAATTGAAGAAAAAGTACAGGAACGCTAAGTTCAGCTTTTTTGAATATTCAGCCTCATCTAATGATGGGGCTTTTTTTATGGCTTGAAACAGCCGAAATTTTGGATAAAAAAAATCTCAGACTTTGGGGGAAATCTGAGATTGAAATCGGGGATATTTATTATAGTGAGAGATAATTGCTTATCTCCTTGAAAATAAGTATAGGAAAATCACACTCAAGAATCATGTGGTTTATTGTAGTGGAATGTAGCGTTTTATATACAAATGTATTTTTAAATTACATTATTTTTAGTGTGATTATTTTTAAAACTATTCTTTTTGAAATCAATAATTAATCTATTGTTAAGTGTTTTGTTGTGACTATAAAATATACGCTTCAATCGAGAAATAAAAATAGGAAATTAGCTTAATTTTTTGAATCTATTTTCATTTATTTAAAACATTGTTGCGGCAACTCATAATCACAAATGGCATAAAAAAAGAGCCTTCATAAAGACTCTTTTAATTGTAAAATAAACAAGGTTTGAATTTTCCAAAATGAAAAAACAGTACTTGGATTAGTTTTGAGGTTTTAAGCCTTCTGCGACTTCCAAACTGGCATCATTGTTGAGAAACTTCTCACGTTGTTCTTCCAAAAACTTTTTCGCTTCAGGTTCAAACACATTTAAACGCTTTTCATTAATGAGCGTAGTTTGGTGTTTGAGCCATTCCTGCCAAGCCTGTTTAGATACCGTTTCAAGTAATTCTTGACCTTTGGCACCCGGAAAAGGAGCGAAATCCATCGCTTCCATGTCGGTTTGATATTTACGACAAAATACTTGTTTAGACATCTCTCACTTCCTGATTATGCATAAAGTTGAGCAAGACGTGTTTGAGCACGTTCAATTGCCGCTGCAACTTGTGCAGGCGCTGTACCGCCAATATGATCACGTGCATTTACAGAGGCTTCAAGGGTCAGTGCTTTTTCAAATACATCAGCTTGAATTAAATCTGAGAATTGCTGTAATTGTTCTAGGCTAAGTTCAGACAAGTCTTTGCCTTCTTGTACGCCCAATGCTACGGCTTTACCTACAATTTCATGTGCATCGCGGAATGCCACGCCATTTTTTACTAAGTAATCTGCAAGGTCAGTTGCCGTAGAGAAACCACGTAATGCAGCTTCACGCATTTCTGCAATGTTTGGTACTAAAGCAGGAATCATATCGGCAAATGCCATGAGCGAGCCGCGCACGGTATCAATGGCATCAAACAAAGGTTCTTTGTCTTCTTGGTTGTCTTTGTTGTAGGCAAGCGGTTGACCTTTCATCAGGGTCAACAGACTCATTAAATCGCCATAAACACGACCTGTTTTACCGCGCACCAATTCTGGTACGTCTGGGTTTTTCTTCTGCGGCATAATGGATGAGCCAGTGCAGAAACGGTCTGGAATATTCACAAATTTGAACTGTGCCGATGTCCATAAAATCAGTTCTTCAGACATGCGCGACAAGTGCATCATAATTAAAGATGCAGCAGCGTTAAACTCAATCCCGAAATCACGGTCTGATACAGCATCTAACGAGTTTTCAGATACAGCTTCAAAGCCCAACAATTCTGCGGTAAAAGCACGGTCAATTGGGTAAGTGGTACCTGCCAAAGCGGCAGAACCCAAAGGCATACGATTAACACGTTTGCGGCAGTCAATTAAACGCTCAGAGTCACGTACCAACATTTCGAACCATGCCATAAGGTGATGACCAAAAGTCACAGGCTGTGCGGTTTGCAAATGGGTAAAACCAGGCATAATGGTATGCGTGTTTTTGGCTGCCAAGCTCAAAATGCCGTGTTGTAATTTTTTTAATAATTCTAAAATGGCATCAATTTCGTCACGGACATACAAACGAATATCGGTTGCCACTTGGTCGTTACGGCTACGACCAGTGTGTAATTTTTTACCTGTAATGCCAATACGCTGAGTAAGGCGCGATTCGATGTTCATGTGGACATCTTCAAGGTCAATACGCCATTCAAATTGACCTGCTTCAATTTCAGCCTGAATGGTATTTAAACCTTGGATAATATCGTCACGCTCTTCAGTCGTAAGTACGCCTACTTTGGCAAGCATCGTTGCATGCGCAATTGAGCCAGCAATATCTTGTTTATAAAAGCGTTGGTCAAATTGAACAGATGCTGTAAATTCAGCAACAAAAGCATCAGTCGCTTCAGAGAAACGACCGCCCCACATACCCGAAGTTTGGGCTTGTGACGGATTTGAGGAATTAGAAGATGTGGTCATATCGGCTCAATAAAGTAAAAAGCGGTGATTTGGACAAGAGTATAACAAATTCAGATTCACTTGCCGAAGAACAAGCCAATCAAACTTATGCTGATACGCAGGCAGAGCAACATGAGCTGTATTTTTTTACGAAAATAGGGCGTTGGCAATATCTAATTGAATTATTTATTGGCAGTAATGCTTTGGCAATGGTCTTGGCATTGGCTGAAGCACAAGGCTGGCATGGCTTAAGTTTTGCTCGGGTGCTGCAATACGTGCTCTATATTAATTGGGTGGTGTTGTGTTTTGCGGCCTTGGTGGAGTTTTTTCAGGCGCGTTTTTTACGCATGGGCTTGAGTTTATCTTTTTTGGTCAGTTTTTTGCTGCTGCAAGGCATCGTGTTGCTGACCACGCTCAGTTTAAATACCTTGTTGCATTTTGGGCAAAACTTTCATCTACAGCAGTTTGGTATAGATGATCTGTTACAAGGTGTCGGACTGCATTTGAGTTATGGCGTGCTATTGGGTGCGTTTTGCTTTCGTTATATCTATGTCCGAGAACAAGCTATTCAGCAGCGGCATAGCGAATTGCAAGCGCGGGTGCATGCTATGCAGGCCCGTATTCATCCACACTTTTTGTTTAACAGCTTAAATAATGTGATCAGTCTAATTGCAATTGATCCCGATAAAGCCGAGCAGATGCTGCTGAATTTATCACGTTTATTCCGTGCCAGTTTGCAGGAATTAAAACTGGTGAGCCTGAAAGATGAGATTGAACTTTGCCAGCGATATTTAGAGATTGAACAAATTCGTTTGGGTGATCGGTTGGCGGTAGAATGGAAAATTGAACAACCGCAACTGCTCAGTCAGGTACAAATTCCGTTATTAACTTTACAACCCTTGCTAGAAAATAGTATTTTTCATGGAGTTGAAAAAGTTTTAGCAAAGAGTACGATAAGTATATTGATCGAAATATTGCAAAACCAAGTCAATATTGTCATTACAAATCCGTATGTCAGCGATAAAATAAATTTAAGATCTGGACATGGGATTGCACTGCAAAACGTGGAACAGCGCTTAAAAGCGTATTATGGGCGCAGTGTTACTTTCAAAAATTATGCGGGGAATGGTATGTACACCACGGTGCTGCAATACCGTTATAAATAAAATAAGCTGTGATTGCTCTGATTTTTCTAGACTTGATAAAAATAAAGTTATTGACTTAAAAAGGAGGAAAAATGGACATCCTAATTTGTGATGATGAGCCTCTAGCTAGAGAGCGATTATCACGTTTGGTCACTCAACTGGGGCATCATGTGGTGGCAACGGCAGCTCATGGGCAACAGGCGATTGAACTGGCGGATGAACATCAGCCGGATGTCATATTATTAGATATTCAAATGCCGGGAATGGATGGTCTAAGTTGTGCTCAACATTTGCGTGAGCTTGACCCTATGCCAGCCATTGTGTTTTGTACCGCTTATGATGAACACGCACTTGATGCGTTTAAATCCAATGCGGAAGGCTATTTGTTAAAACCGATAATGCAACAGGAATTGCAACAGGTTTTAGATCATTTAACAAAACTCACGCAAGCGCAGATGAGTCATTTAAAACAAAAAGAAAATATGGACGAATTAAAAATAAAACGTCACCAAATCGCGGCGAAAACCTATCGCGGTGTAGAATTGGTGCCAATAGAAAATATCTACTATTTTTTAGCTGATCAGAAATATGTCACTGTGCGTCATAAAAATGGCAGTGTCCTGATTGATGAAACGCTGAAAGATTTAGAAACCGAGTTTGGTGATCAGTTTATTCGGATTCACCGAAATGCCTTGGTCTCGATTCAGTTTTTGGAGGGGCTAGAAGTGGTCAATTCAGGACAGTATCAGGTACGTTGCCGTGAGCTAGATGAGCGTTTGGCTGTTAGCCGACGACATTTGCCTTTATTGCGAGAACGCATCCAAAAACTCTAATTTGTCAGCCTCATCGCAGATGAATACGCAACAGATTGATAAATCGGTAAAGAAATAGACTTGCATTTTTAGGGGATCAGGTTAAGTTTAGATGAACTTATTTATCTTGCTTAGCCACTATGATGAAAACCCTGAAAATTGCAACTCGACAAAGCCCGCTTGCGTTATGGCAGGCTGAACACATTCGTGCCCGCTTAGAGGCGATGCATGCCGATTTAACTGTTGAGTTGGTGACCTTTGTCACGCAGGGCGATAAAATTTTAGATACCCCATTGGCAAAAATTGGGGGGAAGGGCTTATTTGTCAAAGAATTAGAAGCCGCCTTAATGGATGGTCGTGCCGATTTAGCCGTACACTCTATGAAAGATGTACCCATGGCATTGCCTGAAGGTTTGAGCTTGGCGGTCATTTGTGAGCGTGAAGACCCGCTTGATGCCTTTGTATCGAATCACTATGCCAGTTTTGCAGATTTACCACAGGGCGCTAAAGTTGGAACTTCAAGCTTGCGCCGTAAATGCCAAATTTTAAAAGCGCGCCCAGATATAGAAATTATAGATTTACGCGGCAATGTGGGAACACGTTTATCTAAACTGGATGATGGTCAATATGATGCCATTATTTTGGCCAGTGCAGGTTTGAAACGTTTAGGTTTGGAGCAGCGTATTCGTCATACCATTCAGCCTGATGTGAGCTTACCTGCCGTTGGGCAAGGGGCTTTGGGTCTGGAATGTCGTAGCCAAGATCAGGCGGTGTTGGATTTAATTTTGCCGTTAATGCATGCCGAAACCAATGTCTGTGTACGTGCCGAACGTGCTTTTAATGCCTACTTGGAAGGCGGTTGTCAGGTGCCAATTGCAGGCTACGCAACTTTGCAGAATGGTCAGTTGCAGATTGAAGGTCGTGTTGGTAGTGTCGATGGGCAAACCATTCTTAAAGCTGTGCAATTTGGCGCACCTGAACAGGCTGAAATGCTAGGTGAAGAATTGGCAAAAGCTTTATTGGCACAGGGTGCGGGCGAATTACTCAAAGCCCTGTATCAATAATTCATATTGCACCAGAAGCCCATGCTCTTCATTAATACCCGACCTCAAGATCGTGCAGAGGCCTTAACTCAGGCTTTGCAACAACAGCATATTGAGGTCATTGATTTGCCCTTGTTGCAGCTTTCTGCACAGCCGTGGTCGGAGCAACTGGCTAATTTATATGCCCAGTTGCCTCACACGCATATTATTGTGGTGGTTAGTCCGACTGCTGTCGATATTGGGATGCAATATTTAGCCCGAAGCCAAATATCATTGCAGGATTTGCAGCATATACGTTGGGTGGCTGTGGGTGAGAAAACAGCAGAAGTTTTACGTGGATATGGTCTTTACAGCGAAGTCCCGCAGGTTGAAACTTCCGAAGGGATGCTGAGTTTGCCGTGTTTGCAAAATTTGAAAGTCGGCACACACATTGCCTTTTGGCGTGGCGAGGGCGGACGGCAATTTATGATGCAAACACTGCTTGATCAGGGGATGCAGATCCATAATTTTGTATTGTATCGGCGGGAGTGTCCTGCCAGTTCTATTGAAAAAATGCAGGCAGTACGCGCACGTTTAATACAATCTTCAGAATTTATCATGATGATCAGCAGTGAAGCCAGTTGGTTAAACTGGCTAAGCTTAATTCAGCGGGATTTCGATCTACTGAACAAAGGTCATTATTGGGTATTGGGTGATCGTTTAGAGAAAATTTTGCTCGATTATCAAACGCAGCATCATACAAAATATAACGTATTCAAGTTGACCCATTTAAAAACAGAATTAATATTGCAGCAAATGATGCGCATGCAAGGAAAACTATGAAAAAACTGGTTGTGATAGTGGTGTTGATCGCTTTGGTCTGGATCGTCAAATTAAGTTTTGATGTGATGCAAATTTCAGCGCAACAACAGCAACTCAGTCAAAGTTTGCATCTTGTAGAAAAAACCAATGCCAATTTAAATGATCAGTTGGTGGCTTTGCAGCGCCGTAATTATACCCAAGATGCGCCAGAACAGTCCGCAGTATCCAGCGCTGTGCAGCAAGAAGATGCGATTCAACCAGTAGATATGGTGGCGCAGCAATTGGACTTGGTGGAATTTTCCTTACAACAACAACAGTTTCACTATGCGACTGAAAAGCTAGCTCATTTAGACCGTGAGTTAAACGAATATGCTTTAGCTCCTGCTTTGAAACAAAGTTTGCACCAAGTTGTTCAGCAAGATCAGAAACAAATTCAACAATTTATAACAACACGTGATGCGCAATATCAACAAGTAAGTCAGTTGTTGCAACAGTTAGATCAACAATTAAAACAGCAAGCTCAACAGCCTGAGCTGAACCCTGCCGATGTCGATGATCGTTTTTTTTGGCAAAAATGGCTGAGTATTGAATCTGCCAAGCAACCTGCGACACAGTTGATGCAGCGTCAGATTATTTTAAAAGAAGCGCAATTGCGTCTATTGCTGGCTCGACAAGTCTTTATGCAAGGTCAATATGTGCAATATCAACAAGAAGTGAATGACATTATTCAGTTATTACAACAATTGCCTGATCAGAAAGCACAACAATTGGTTCAGCAATTAGAAAAAATTAAAAACTTAAATATCGTTCCAACGCCGAGTTTAAAAACACGTGCTTTATTGGGGGCGGTATAAATGAAACAGATTTTACTCGCCTATGTGGTGGTCAGTATTGTACTGGTCGCTTTGCTGAGCGTACTGAGTTATGGGCATGGTTCAGGCTATGTTTATGTGTATTGGCGCGAATGGCAATTGCAAACCAATATTTGGTTGTTGTTGTTCTTTTTCTTGTCGATTAGTGTTTCGCTACAAATTTTATGGTTGTTGTTAAAGCGCTATTTTAGCCGTGAACAGCGTAAGGTTGAAACAGTATTTAACTTTAAAAATCTGCATCCATATGAGCAATTGGCGGTCATTTGGTTGCTAGATGCTGCAGAAGATCAACACCAGTTTATTCGACAGGTGTTTGCCCAGTCAGGTTTGCTCAAAGGAGTGATGGAAGCACGTATGCACTCCATCCAACAGCAATATCCGCAAGCGTTGGCTGCCTTAAATCAAAGCAGTGCCATGGCGTTTGAGTTGGCAGAAATACAGCGTATTGAAATTTATTTAGCGCAGCAACAACCTGAACAAGCTTTGACGCATTTAGAGTTTTTGAATCAGCACGAATTATCGCCGTGGTTATTTAAAGTCAAAACGGCTTATCAAAAACGTTTAATTGCCTTGTGGGGCGAATTTGCCACGCAATATCCTTGGCATTATTTACGTTCGACCAAATACGGGCATTTAGATGCAGACACCAAGCAAAAGTGGCTGACTGAGTTACTAACCCAATTTGAGCAGGCTGATGCAGAAAATTTACAGGCTTTGCAGCAGCGTTATAGTGATTTAAGTGAGCAGATTTTCAGTCAGTCTTATGCCATTCAGGTGTTGTGGTTGAAGTTATTGTCGCGTCTGCCTGATTTGGCCGCACAACATGAACGTCTTGCGGTACAGATGTTGAGTGAACAGTTTAATCAGGAAGTGTTTTATTTATGGTTCCAACAGCAGTTGTTAAAACAACAACCTGATTATGCC
This sequence comes from Acinetobacter sp. YH12205, assembly GCF_013418125.1. NCBI lineage: Bacteria > Pseudomonadati > Pseudomonadota > Gammaproteobacteria > Moraxellales > Moraxellaceae > Acinetobacter > Acinetobacter sp. YH12205. The sequence continues at coordinate 80,181 of NZ_VPCQ01000005.1, forward strand.
AAAATTGAAAAGCAAATAAATCTGTGGGAACAGAAATACCCTGCATTACCTGTATTTAGTTTTGCCAAATGGCATATTTTTACAGCAACAGCGCGTTATTCAGAAGCCGAGCAATTACTGGATTTATATCCTGAACACGTATTAATGAGTTATTTAAGAGTTAAATCTAATTTAAAAGATCAGCCTGAATTATTAAAACAGTTAAATTTAATCTTTGAAAATAATTCTAATTTTGTCGAAATTAAAATTTAAGGGTGAGTTGTGTTAACACTAGCAGATTATCCAATTGTTTTTGAGCAGCGTGTTGCATGGGGAGATATGGATGCTTTTGGGCATGTCAATAATGTGATCTATTACCGTTATATTGAAAGTGCGCGTTTATATTATTTAGACCATTTAAAAATTTTACAGCAAGATGTTTTGACTGTGATTGCCTCAAATCAGTGCAAATATATACGTCCTGTGGTTTATCCTGATATTTTAAAAATTGGCGTTCGGGTAGAAGAATTGCGTAATAGTGCCATGCGTATGCATTATTTAATCCACAGTGAAGCACAGCAAATGGTGGTGGCAGAGGCAGATGCGGTGATTGTATGTGTAGATCGCGTCAATATGCAAAAAACCTTAATCCCTGAAAATGTACGCGCGGGTATTCATAAAATAGAAAAAACCGTACAGCATATTCTTGATTAAATCTTAATAATCAGTTCATAATATGTCCGACTGTTATTTATATGTAGAGTAGTAGATTTTTTATTGACGCTTCGGTTTGATAAAAATAGAATGAATCTGCTTAATTTAATAACTGAATATAAAAAGCATAGTTTTTGGAGTAAGTATGATGCCTGATATTAGCAATTTGTCTGTAGAACAGTTAAAGCGTTTACAAGCTGAAGCGGAAGCATTAATTGCCACGAAAAAAGATCAAGCAATTGAAGATGCCTATAATCAAATTTTAGCGATTGCAGACAATTTGGGTTTAAGCATTGAGCAGATTTTGGAAGTTGGCGAAAGCAAGCGTAAGAAAAGCCCACGTAAAACTGTAGCGCCACGTTATCGTAGCAAAATCAATTCTACAGATACTTGGACTGGTCGTGGTAAAAAACCACGCTGGTTAGTCGCTGAATTAGAAAAAGGTGCAAAACTTGAAGATTTTCTAATCTAAGCTTCATCAATTTGTCATTGATTTGACTTAGAGTTCAAAAACCAAGCAATACGGCTTGGTTTTTTTATCTGTATCAATTGGCGACGCCGAAAAAGTGTGCATAATGTGTGAGTGTTATAAAAAGTCATTCATAGAAAAATTAGTAAGGTTGGTCGTGGTGGCATGATAAAGAAACCCAAATACATCACGTGGTGGATTTTCGCCCTCATTGCATTTTTGTTTTTTGTGTTATTACAAATTCCAGCAGCGTGGTTAATTTCAAAATTTTATAAAAATAATCAGACCTTACATAATGTGAGTGGCAATATCTGGAAGGGGCAAGCCGATTGGCATAAGGGACAGTTACGTGGTTCTTTAAGTTGGAATACACGTCCTTTAGATTTAGTTTTATTGCGTGTCGCTGCCGATGTTGAAGTGCATAGTGGCAATACTAAACTCGAAGGCATTGTTGGCTATCGTTTTGGTAGCGTCTTGGTGCAATCTTTAGATGGGCAAGTTGCGCCAGAAACCTTAAAAAGTATTGTGGATTGGCAGTGGCCAAGTAATGCGATTCAACTCAAAGACATTCATTTGAATTTTAAAAAACAGCAAGGCTTCACCAAAGCCAAAGGACAACTGCAGTGGGCGGGTGGCGAATTGCTGTATCGTTTTGCTCAGCGCCAAGACCGTATGAATATCCCTGCGTTAAAAGGCAGTTTGTCCGATGAAAATGGCAAACTGTTATTTGATATTCGCGATCAACGTGAACAAAAAATGCTGAATATTGCGCTTGATCAAAGCTTGATGCTAGATGTGCAACTCACGCAACGCTTATTGATGAATATCGCCTCTTATGAAGGCAAAGCGGGCTTAGATACCTATGTGATCAGCACTCGCCAACCTCTATTAAAAGGAGGTTTCTAATGCGTACACTCTCTGAACGATTAGGGAATTTGCACTGGAAGCAGTTTGATCGTGCTGCGCCAGTATTTTTAGCTTTTTTGATTTTGTATCTGTGTTGGAAACTGGCGAGTTTATTTTGGTGGGTTGTTGCGCCGCCCCAAGTCATGCAAATTGATCGGGTGGAGTTGGGTTCACAGCAACCACAAATCCCGAATATTACCTCCTTTGCATTGTTTCAAGAACTTGGGCGCAGCAACACTGCCGATGATCAATTAAATATGACTTTGCAAGGTGTAGTGGTTGGGCAGCCGAGTCAGTTTTCTTCTGCGGTCATTAAAGTGAATGAGGTGGCAGAGCGTTACCGTGTGGGTGATGTGATTGATTTGAGTCAGTACCAATTGGCAGAAGTCTACTGGGATCGGGTTATTTTACGTCATAGCAGTGGCGCGACGCGTGAAGTATTGTTTAAAGGTATTGAAAATGGTTTAAATCAACCTATCGCACCTTTAATTCCAAGTGGTAATCAAGCTCCTGTAACTGCACCTACGCAGTCCGCACAACCGAATAATGCCATTGGACAGGCAGTGCAGCGCATACAGGAAGATCGCGAACAATACTTAAAAGAGATGGGTGTTGAAGCAAATACGGGCAATGGTTATGAAGTGACTACACGTACGCCAGCCGCTTTAAGAAATAAACTGGGTTTACAGCCAGGTGACCGTATTTTGTCTTTAAATGGGCAAAACGTCGGGCAAGGACAAAGCGATGCACAATTGCTTGAACAGGCACGTCGTGAAGGTCAAGTGAAATTAGAAATAAAACGTGGTGATCAAGTGATGACCATACAACAAAATTTTTAAATGGATCGGCATCGTAACTACATGCAGAGACATATTTAGGGTTAGGAAACACAGTAGATTATGGCTTTATTGAATTATGAGCGTCCATTTTGGGCATTACTGGCTGCTGCACCGCTTGTTGCAATGGTGAGTACTGCAAGTCATGCGCAAACCTGGAAAATTAATTTACGTGATGCGGACTTAACTGCATTTATTAATGAAGTGGCCGATATTACGGGCAAGAACTTTGCAGTCGATCCGCGTGTGCGTGGCAATGTCACGGTGATTTCCAACAAAGCCCTGAATAAAAATGAAGTCTATGACCTGTTTTTAGGCGTATTGAATGTGAATGGTGTGGTGGCAATACCATCAGGCAATACCATTCGCCTTGTACCTGACAGCAATGTAAAAAGCTCAGGCATTCCCTATGATGGTCGTCAAAATGCGCGTGGTGACCAAATTGTAACGCGAGTGATTTGGCTAGAAAATACCAATGCCAATGACCTGATTCCTGCTTTACGTCCGCTCATGCCGCAGTTTGCGCATTTGTCTGCGGTCGGGGGCACCAATGCTCTAATCGTGTCTGATCGTGCCAGTAACATTTATCAGTTAGAAAGCATTATTCGTAACCTAGATGGTACGGGGCAAAATGACATTGAAGCGATTAGCCTGCAATCCAGTCAAGCCGAAGAAGTCATTGGCTTGCTTGAGTCGATGAGTTCGACAGGGGCAGCGAAAGATGTTAAAGGTTCGCGTGTGCGTATTGTGGCGGACAACCGTACCAATCGTATTATCATCAAAGGCGATACCGCAACACGTAAACGCATTCGTCAAATGATTGAAATGATGGATGTGCCTGCGGCAGATCGTTTGGGTGGTTTGAAGGTTTTTCGCTTGAAATATGCCAGTGCACAGAATTTAGCAGAAATATTGCAAGGTCTGGTTTCAGGACAGGCGGTGAGCAGCAGCTCTAATGCAAATAGCAACAGTAACAACAACAGTGCTAGTAATTTAAGCAGCACCAATAACAACACAGGTAATTCATCGACTATTTCCACCCCAAGTATTAATTTGGGTGGCAGCTCGAATAGCAACAATCAAAACAACATCACCAGTTTTAATGGTAATGGTGTCAGTATTATTGCCGATGGCTCGCAAAATGCTTTGGTGGTCAAAGCCGATCCGCAGTTGATGCGTGAAATTGAATCGGCCATTCAGCAACTAGATACCCGTCGTCAACAAGTGTTGATTGAAGCTGCGATTATAGAAGTGGAAGGTACCGATGCCGACCAATTGGGTGTGCAGTGGGCATTGGGCGATTTAAGCAGCGGTATCGGTCTAATTAATTTTGACAATATTGGTGCAAGTTTAAAAAATGTTGCTGCAGGCTATTTAACTGGTGGTGCAGCAGGCGCAGGCAGTGCGATTGGTGCAGGTACGTCATTGGTGTTGGGTGATTATCGTGAAGGTCGTGATGGTTCACGCAAGCTATATGGTGCGATGATTCAGGCCTTGAAGGAAAAAACCAAATCCAATTTATTGTCTACGCCATCTATTGTGACCATGGACAATGAAGAAGCCTATATTGTGGTTGGTGAAAACGTTCCTTTTGTAACAGGTTCATTATCTACCAATGGTGGTGTGGCAAATCCGTATACCACTATTGAACGTAAAGATGTCGGGGTTACTTTAAAAGTCGTGCCACATATTGGTGAAGGCGGAACACTACGCTTGGAAGTTGAACAAGAAGTGTCAGATGTCAAAGCCAATAAAGGTCAGGCGCAGGATTTAGTCACCAGCAAACGCGCAATTAAAACTTCTATTTTGGCCGAGCACGGACAAACCATTGTCTTAGGTGGCTTAATTTCTGATAACTCGGTTTATAGTCGTCAGGCTGTGCCAGGTTTGGGTGCTATTCCAGGGTTGGGGCGTTTATTCCGTTCCGATGGTCAATCTAATCAAAAACGTAATTTATTGATTTTTATTCACCCAACCATTGTGGGAGATAGTCAGGATATTCGCCGTATTTCGCAGCAGCGTTATAGCCAATTGTATAGCCTTCAGTTGGCAATGGATGCCGATGGTAGCTTTGCTAAACTGCCTGAGAATGTTAGCGATGTTTATCAGCAGCGTTTGCCTGTATCTCGAGTTGCGCCGCAAACAGGAACTTATCAAACCTTACCATCAGCAGTGTCTGCAAACCGCACAGCAACGGTGGTGAGCACCCCTGTTGCGATTGAGCCTGCGGTACAGCGCCAAAACGTAGTTTTGCCGCAGCAGGAAGTCAGCAAAACTAAAAATACAGTCACTACGACCACAATTCGCGCTACACCTTAATCGTATCCTGCGCAGATTGTGGTTGAGGGCATGTTATGATGTCGCCAAATCACACGAGAGAAGTTATTTATGACTTGGAAAATACAAGCAATTAGCGGTGAATTTACTGGCCAAGAAATTAGTATCGACCGTGATATGTTGGTGGGGCGTCATCAAAGTGCAGATTTGGTGCTGCAATCGGCAGAAATTTCACGTAAACATGCGGCTTTTTTACTTAAAGAACAAGCGCTGTATGTGCAAGATTTAAATTCTTCCAACGGCACTTTTGTAAATGATTTACGCATTGCCGATGAAACCTTACTTAAAGAAGGTGATATCGTCCAATTTGCCAGCTTAAAGTTTTCGGTACTTGCGCCTGCGGTTGAGTTAGAGCATGCGGTTGATGTTGCTGAAACTGCAGAAAAAGTCACAGCGCAAACAGAAAAAACACCTGCACAGCAAATGAATGAGCAGGGAATGCCTGAATTGAATCAACGTGACAGTTCTGTTCAATTAAACCGAGATGGTATGCCGCAAGGCGTGGCAGTGCCGAAACCAGCACCTATTCCAGAAGGTGTGGATATTCATGCAGTTCCAGCAGAGCCAAAACCTGTGCCTGTCGAGGAGCCTGTTTCTCGTATGGAACAAGAGAAAGAACAACAGAAAAATGCCTCTGTTGGTTTGATTTCACTGATTGTTTTGGTGATTTTGGCGGTTTTGGCTTGGCTATTGTTTAAATAAGCAGCCTTTGCTTTACAATCAAGGCATGCGAACGCATGCCTTTGTTCATTTAGGGGGAAGAATGTCTATTACTCAGCTTGATACGCGTCAAGTCATTTTATTTGATTTAGATGGCACCTTGGTCGATTCTGCGACAGATTTATACCGCGCCATGAACATGAGTTTAAATGCGCTGCAACTGCCTTTGGTAACATTGGAGCAAGTGCGAACTTGGGTGGGGAAGGGAACTGCGGTATTTTGCAATAGTGTCTTATCGCACTTAATGGGCGAAGTTCACCCTGAACAGCAACAACAGCTACTGAACACCTTCTTAGAAATTTATAATGCCGATCCGTGTATCGACACACAACCATTCCCGGGCATTATTGAATTTTTGGACTGGGCAAAAGCACAACAAAAAACCTTAGTTTGTGTGACTAATAAACCTGAGCAGCCAGCTCGTGCCATTGTTGAAGCATTAGAGATGCAACACTATTTTGATGATGTGATTGGTGGAGATCGCTTTGAGGAGCGTAAACCACACCCGCGTCAATTGCTGCATTGTGTTGAGCATTATCAGGTGGAGAAGTCTCAAGTCTTGATGATTGGTGATTCTTCTAATGATGTTGAAGCCGCGCGTCGAGCGGGGATTGATTGTATTGTAGTCAGCTACGGCTATAATCATGGTGAGCCGATTGCCAATTGTCAGCCACAACAAATTGTGGATAATTTAACTGAATTGTTAAATATTTAAGTGCTTAAAACTTCGCGCTAATTGCTATAAAGGATATCAATATGAGTCAGGCTGTAATGCCCATATTTCGATGGCGACGCTAGTCAATCTACAACCGTCCTTCACTTCGTCTTATCGAAAACATTGCTACATCGAAATATAGAGAGCTCCACATGACCACTCAGACTCAATTTGAACAACTTAAAGCAGCAGGCTACAACCTCATTCCTGTATATCGCCAGCGTTTGGCTGATACCGAAACTCCATTGTCGGTATTTGCGCGTTTGAAGCAGCATCAACAAGCTTATTTGTTTGAGTCTGTAGAAGGCGGTGAAAACTGGGCGCGTTATTCAATTATTGGTTTGGGTGAATCTACAGTTTTCTCCTGCAATGCGGGTGAACTCACCATCCAACACGCCGATGGTTCAATCGAAAAACAAACTTGTGCGCAGCCGTTTCAGTATATCCGCGATTTTCAGGCGCAATTTAAAGTACCTACACAAGCCGACTTGCCTGAATTGCCAAGCTTTACAGGTGGTTTGGTGGGTTATTTTGGTTACGATGCAGTGCGTTATATCGAACCTCGTTTAAAGAATGTGCCTGCAGAAGATCCAGTCGGTTTACCTGATATTTGGATGATGTTGTCTAAAACAGTCATCGTATTTGATAACTTAAAAGATACCTTGTTCTTAATTGTGCATGCTGATGCGGCGCAGGCAGATGCTTATACTCAGGCGCAGCAACAACTCGATGCACTAGAAGAAATTTTAGCAACCCCGATTAGCCTAAAAGCAGAAAAACATACGCCACCACATTTTGAATCGCTTACAGGCAAAGAAAAATTCTTGGCGACCATTGATACCGTCAAAGAATACATTCGTGCAGGCGATGTTATGCAAGTAGTGCCTGGGCATCGCATGGTGTCAGATTTTGATGGTGAGCCGTTGCAGGTTTATCGTGCTTTACGTCATCTCAACCCATCGCCGTACTTATTCTTGGTGCAAGGCAAAACTTTAGGTGATGATCAGCCGTTTCATATTGTCGGTTCATCACCTGAAATTTTATCACGTTTAGAAAATGGCATTGCCACCGTGCGTCCTTTAGCAGGTACACGCCCGCGCGGTAAAACCAAAGAAGAAGATTTAGCGCTTGAGCAAGATTTATTGTCGGATGAAAAAGAAATTGCCGAACATTTAATGCTGATTGACTTGGGGCGTAATGATGTCGGGCGTATCGCCAAAATTGGTAAAGTACAAGTGACTGATCAAATGGTGATCGAGCGTTATTCGCATGTGATGCATATTGTGTCCAATGTGCAAGGTGAAGTGCGCGATGATGTCGATGCTTTGGATGTTTTTCAGGCAACTTTCCCTGCAGGGACGCTTTCGGGTGCACCAAAAATTCGTGCCATGGAAATTATTGATGAAGTTGAGCCTGTAAAACGTGGTGTTTTTGGTGGCGCTGTTGGTTATTTAGGCTGGCATGGCGAAATGGACATGTCGATTGCGATTCGTACCTGTGTTATTCGTCAAAATAAGGTCTATGTACAGGCAGGCGCAGGTCTAGTTGCGGACTCAAATCCTGAATCTGAATGGAATGAAACCCAAATAAAAGCTCGCGCAGTGATCAAAGCGGTTGAATTATCATCAAATGGATTGATTTTATGAGTTTTTAGCGTTTTTTTTGAAAAAAACACTTGCACGGATTTCAAGTTTTGCTAAACTGCACACCGTTCCGATACGAAACGTACGAAACACTAAGAAACGCCGGCATAGCTCAGTTGGTAGAGCAACTGACTTGTAATCAGTAGGTCCACAGTTCGAATCCGTGTGCCGGCACCATCTTAGAGAGTTCGAGTTGTTAAGTAAAGAACGAACACTGAGTAAGTGTGAAAATGGTGGGATTCCCGAGCGGTCAAAGGGAGCAGACTGTAACTCTGCCGCGTAAGCTTCGAAGGTTCGAATCCTTCTCCCACCACCATTAACTTCGATAGAAGTGGTAATTACCAACATAGATGCGGGAGTAGCTCAGTTGGTAGAGCGGCAGCCTTCCAAGCTGCATGTCGCGAGTTCGATCCTCGTCTCCCGCTCCATCGAAGGATTTGTCGCTCTTATAGCTCAGTGGTAGAGCACTCCCTTGGTAAGGGAGAGGTCTCGAGTTCAAATCTCGATAAGAGCTCCAGATACAGTTTAGCGATTATTCGCACAAGATTTTCAAAAAGCAGGCTTATTAGTCTGCTTTTCAAGTATTAGGTGTCTAGTTTTTTAGGCGATATGTCGGGGCAGAGTTTTACTCAGCATTGTGTTCGACGTAAACGAGGAAGATGAACATGGCTAAGGCTAAGTTTGAACGTAATAAGCCACACGTTAACGTGGGCACAATCGGTCACGTTGACCATGGTAAAACAACTTTAACAGCTGCGATTGCTACAGTATGTGCACGTAAGTTTGGTGGTGAAGCGAAAGATTACGCTGCTATCGACTCTGCACCAGAAGAAAAAGCACGTGGTATTACAATTAATACTTCTCACGTAGAATACGACTCTCCAACTCGTCACTACGCGCACGTAGACTGCCCAGGTCACGCCGACTATGTTAAAAACATGATCACTGGTGCTGCTCAGATGGATGGTGCGATCCTTGTTTGTTCAGCGACTGATGGTCCAATGCCACAAACTCGTGAACACATCCTTCTTTCTCGTCAGGTAGGTGTACCTTACATCATCGTATTCTTAAACAAATGCGATATCGTAGACGACGAAGAGTTAATCGAATTAGTTGAAATGGAAGTTCGTGAACTTCTTTCTACTTACGACTTCCCAGGCGACGACACTCCAGTAATCCGTGGTTCAGCACTTGCTGCACTTAACGGTGAATCAGGTCAATATGGCGAAGATGCTGTAGTTGCTCTTGTTGAAGCGCTTGATACTTACATCCCAGAGCCAGTACGTGCAATCGACCAAGCATTCTTAATGCCAATCGAAGACGTATTCTCTATTTCTGGTCGTGGTACAGTAGTAACTGGTCGTGTAGAAACTGGTATCGTGAAAGTAGGCGAAGAAGTTGAAATCGTTGGTATCAAAGACACAGTTAAAACAACTGTAACTGGCGTAGAAATGTTCCGTAAACTTCTTGACGAAGGTCGTGCGGGCGAGAACTGTGGTGTTCTTTTACGTGGTACTAAGCGTGAAGACGTACAACGTGGTCAAGTACTTGCTAAACCAGGTACAATCAAGCCACACACTAAATTCGATGCGGAAGTATACGTACTTTCTAAAGAAGAAGGTGGTCGTCACACTCCATTCCTTAACGGTTACCGTCCACAATTCTATTTCCGTACAACTGACGTAACTGGTGCAATCCAGTTGAAAGAAGGCGTTGAAATGGTAATGCCAGGTGACAACGTTGAAATGTCAGTAGAATTAATCCACCCAATCGCAATGGACCCAGGTCTACGTTTTGCGATCCGTGAAGGTGGTCGTACTGTAGGTGCTGGTGTTGTTGCTAAAGTAACAGCATAATTATAGAATGTGTTAAACAGGTCGAGAGCTTTGGCTCTCGTTCTGTTTTGTAGGTCAGTAGTTCAATTGGTAGAGCGTCGGTCTCCAAAACCGAATGTTGGGGGTTCGAGTCCCTCCTGGCCTGCCACTTTTTTTAAAAAAGCTTGATGTCGGCTAATCTAGTCATATAATAAGTCGCGAATTCTACGACGAGTACAAAAATGTCGAATGATAAATCGCGTGACGCATTAAGCGACGCGCCAATCCCTCAAAGAAATAATTCTGCTGAAGTTGTTCAATCGAGTTCTCCATTAGACTACGTGTTGTGGGGTATCGCTTTGATTTTATTCATCGCTTCGATGATGGTGAATCAGCATCTTCCTGCGTATTGGGCACCAGCCAATGATATTTGGGTGCGTGTTGGGGTAATTTTGGCTTGTATCGTTGTGGCTTTAGGTTTATTATACGCCACCCATCAAGGCAAAGGCTTTGTTCGTTTGCTTAAAGATTCACGTATTGAGTTACGTCGAGTCACTTGGCCTACTAAACAGGAAACTGTAACAACGTCATGGCATGTATTGATTGTTGTTGTAGTCACTTCAATTGTATTGTGGTGTTTTGACTATTTGTTAGGCTGGGCAATCAAGTTAATTATCGGGTAAAAGAGCTATGAAACGTTGGTACATTATTCATGCCTACTCAGGTTATGAAAAACAAGTGATGCGTTCGCTTAATGATCGAATCCAGCGTAGCGCTGTTGCCGATAGCTTTGGTGAAGTCCTTGTTCCTACCGAAGAAGTGGTAGAAATGAAGGATGGTAAGAAACGTAAGTCAGAGCGTAAGTTCTTTCCAGGCTATGTATTGGTTGAAATGGAAATGAACGATGAAACTTGGCACATTGTTAAAGAGTGTCCAAAAGTTTTAGGTTTTATTGGTGGTACAGCAGAAAAGCCTGCCCCAATTACGCAAAAAGAAGCTGACGCGATTCTTGCACGTGTACGCAATACTGGTGAAGCACCTCGTCCGAAGACGATGTTTGAACCAGGCGAAGAATTACTTGTGATTGATGGTCCATTCACCGACTTTAAAGGCGTGGTGGAAGAAGTTCAATACGAGAAGTCACGTTTAACGTTGACAATTAATGTATTTAATCGACCTACTCAGGTTGAGCTGGAATTTCGTCAAGTCGAAAAATCCGTTTAAGTTTGAGTGGTTGGAAAACGCCCGATTTATTATGAATCGGGCATTGTTGTTGTAACGGTATCGTTACTTAAAATATTGGGGAGCCTAGCGGCGTTTGTACCCAGAGGTAATTTGAAATGGCTAAGAAGATTGACGGCTATATCAAGCTGCAAGTTCCAGCTGGTAAAGCGAATCCATCTCCACCAATTGGTCCTGCATTAGGTCAACGTGGTGTTAACATCATGGCATTCTGTAAAGAATTCAATGCTGCTACACAAAAAGTTGAACCAGGTTTGCCAATTCCTGTAGTGATCACTGTGTACAACGACAAGTCGTTCACATTCATCATGAAAACTCCTCCTGCTGCAATTCTTCTTAAGAAAGCTGCAGGCATTCAAAAGGGTTCAGCTGTACCTAACAAAAACAAAGTTGGTAAGTTGACTCGTGCTCAATTAGAAGAAATCGCGACTACTAAAGAACCAGATTTAACTGGTGCTGATTTAGAAGCACGTGTGCGTACCATTGCTGGTTCTGCACGTTCTATGGGCTTGGATGTGGAGCTATAAGACATGGCAAAGTTAACTAAACGTCAAAAAGCCATTGCTGCTGCTGTAGAAGCAAACAAAGTTTACACTTTGGAAGAAGCAGTTGAAGTTCTAAACAACCTTCCTGCTGCTAAATTCAAAGAATCTTTGGATGTTGCGGTAAACCTAGGTGTTGACCCACGTAAATCTGATCAGGTTGTTCGTGGTGCGACTACACTTCCTGCAGGTACTGGTAAAACTGTACGTGTAGCTGTTTTCGCTCAAGGTGCTGCTGCAGAAGCTGCTAAAGCTGAAGGCGCAGACGTAGTTGGTTTCGACGACTTAGCTGAAAGCATTCAAGCGGGTAACCTTGACTTTGACGTTGTGATTGCAGCTCCGGATGCAATGCGCGTAGTAGGTAAGTTGGGTACGATTCTTGGTCCACGTGGCTTAATGCCAAACCCTAAAGTGGGTACTGTAACTCCTGACGTTGCGACTGCAGTTAAAAATGCAAAAGCAGGTCAAGCGCGTTACCGTGTAGACAAAGCGGGTATTATCCACGCTGCGATTGGTCAAGTTGGCTTTACTGCTGAAGCAGTTCGTTCAAACGTTGAAACCTTAGTTGCTGACTTGAAAAAGTTAAAGCCTGCAACTTCTAAAGGCGTATACATCAAAAAGATCACTTTGAGCTCTACTATGGGTCCTGGTCTTGTTATTGATGTACAGAACGTTTCTAACTAAGTCTGACTTAGAAAGAATTTTAAAGTCCTGAAAAGTCTCCTTCTCCCTCTGGGAGAAGGTCGGGATGAGGGTTAAACCTCTCCCTAACCCTCTCCTAGCAGGAGAGGGGGACATTCAGGCGGACTTTGAATTGGTAAATGAGAATTTATCAGCGTCAAAGACCTCAGGCGAGAGTAGTTTTATGCTGCTTTCTTAATCTTCCAGCCTGGGTAGACGCGGTGGTGTGATTTATTCCTCCTCCGCGTGTAAGTTCAGCAATGAATTTACGAATTGGGAGTGTGCTTCACGTAAGCACATAAATCACCGTTAGGAGGTTTTACAATGGCTCTTCTTATCGAAGACAAAAAACAGATCGTAGCAGAAGTTAACGAAGTTGCTTCTAAAGCGTTCTCTGCTGTTGTTGCTGACTATCAAGGTATGAGCGTTGAGCAATTAACGGCTCTACGTGTTGAAGCGCGTAAATTAGGTGTTACTACACGTGTTGTACGTAATACTTTGGCTAAACGTGCTTTTCAAGATACGCAATTCACGATCTTGAACGACAACCTTGTTGGCCCAACAATTTTAGCTTTCTCAACTTCTGAAGACGACATGGGTGCAGCTGCACGCTTGTTCGAAGAATTCGCTAAAACGAATAAAGCATTTGAACTTAAAGCTGCTGCATTTGACGGCAAACTTTATAAAGGTGCTGAAGTTAGCGTAATTGCGAATCTTCCGAACCAAGAAAAAGCGCTTACTATGCTTGCAAACGTTCTTCAAGCTCCTATTTCGAAATTGGGTCGCCTTATTACTGCGCTCAAAGAGAAAAACGAGTCAGAAGCTGCATAAGCTTAAATTTATTTCCACACCATTCAATTTCCATTTGGAGTTATTCTCATGGCTTTAACTAACGAAGAAATCTTAAACGCAGTTGCTGAAAAAACTGTTCTTGAACTTGTTGAACTTATCTCTGCTTTTGAAGAGAAATTCAATGTATCAGCTGCTGCTGTTGCTGTTGCTGCTGCTCCAGGCGCTGGCGCTGCTGCTGCAGAAGAGCAATCTGAATTCAACGTTGAGTTGACTTCTTTCGGTGCGAACAAAGTTGCTGTAATTAAAGCAGTTCGTGAAGCTACTGGCCTTGGTCTTAAAGAAGCTAAAGACATCGTTGAAGGCGCTCCTTCAGTGATCAAAGAAGCTGTTTCTAAAGAAGAAGGTGAAGAGCTTAAGAAGAAACTTGAAGAAGCTGGTGCTACAGTTACACTTAAGTAATCTTAAGGGGGGTCGATTTTTTTATAATCGACTCCAAAAAATGGCTGATGGCTCTTGGGTCATCAGCCTTTTTGCGTTACAATTATCGGCTCGATTTTTGTTTGAATGATGGGAAAACCATCGAAAACAATATAAATCAATAAAATCAAACGCTTACCAATATTTTTCCACATTTAAAAATATTGTTAAGCGTTTTAATACCACTAAAAATTGCAGCATTTGTAAAGAGTGGTGGCCATATCGGCCTGCGTAATTCCTTCTAAACCCGTTCTGCAGGCGGGTTTAGTTTACTTTCCGAGGACTCCAGATGGCATACTCATATACCGAAAAGAAACGGATCCGTAAGAATTTTGGTAAATTGCCCCAAGTAATGGATGCACCGTACTTGCTTTCGATTCAAGTCGACTCGTACCGTACTTTCCTTCAAGATGGCAAAACTCCAAAAAGCCGCGAAGATATCGGTCTCCAAGCCGCATTTCGTTCAGTTTTTCCTATAGAAAGTTATTCTGGCAATGCTGCTTTAGAATTTGTTGAGTATAGTCTTGGTAAGCCTGAGTTTGATGTACGTGAGTGTATTCTTCGCGGCTCAACTTATGCGGCACCAATGCGCGTAAAAATTCGTTTGATCATTAAAGATCGTGAAACGAAATCAATCAAAGATGTGCGTGAGCAAGAAGTCTACATGGGCGAAATGCCATTGATGACGGATAACGGTACCTTTGTGATTAACGGTACTGAGCGTGTAATTGTTTCTCAATTACACCGTTCACCAGGCGTGTTCTTTGACCACGATAAAGGTAAGACCCACTCGAGCGGTAAAGTGTTGTATTCAGCACGCATTATTCCTTACCGTGGCTCATGGTTAGACTTTGAATTCGATGCCAAAGACCTCGTTTATGTGCGTATTGACCGTCGTCGTAAATTGCTTGCGACTGTAGTGTTGCGTGCATTGGGCTATAGCAATGAACAAATCCTAGACTTGTTCTTTGAGAAAGTACCTGTCTATTTAGACATGGGTAGCTACCAAATTGACCTTGTCCCAGAACGCTTACGTGGCGAAATGGCACAATTTGACATCACTGATACTGACGGCAAAGTGATTGTTGAGCAAGGTAAACGCATTAATGCGCGTCACGTACGTCAAATGGAAGCAGCTGGTCTTGAGAAGCTTTCAGTTCCTGATGAGTACTTGTACGAACGTATTACTGCAGAAGACATCCAGCTAAAAGATGGCGATGTGATTGCTGCAAACACCTTGTTAAGCCATGAAATCATGGTGAAACTTGCAGAAGGTGGTGTTAAACAATTTAACATCCTATTCACCAATGACATCGACCGTGGTTCGTTCATTGCGGACACCTTACGTGCAGATACAACTGTTGGTCGTGAAGATGCTTTGGTAGAAATCTACAAAGTGATGCGTCCAGGTGAGCCACCGACGAAAGAAGCCGCTGAAAATCTGTTCAATAACTTGTTCTTCTCTTCTGAGCGTTATGATTTATCGCCAGTAGGTCGTATGAAGTTCAACCGTCGTTTGGGTCGTCCTTACGAAGTGGGTACAGATCAGAAATCACGTGAAGTTGAAGGTATTTTGTCTAACGAAGACATTACCGATGTACTTAAAACATTGATCGAAATCCGTAACGGTAAAGGTGAAGTCGACGATATCGACCACTTGGGTAACCGTCGCGTACGTTCAGTGGGCGAGATGACTGAAAACCAATTCCGTGTTGGTTTGGTACGTGTTGAGCGTGCTGTAAAAGAGCGTTTGTCACAAGCTGAAACAGACAACCTGTCTCCGCAAGATTTAATCAATGCGAAGCCAGTGGCTGCTGCAATCAAAGAATTCTTTGGTTCAAGCCAATTGTCTCAGTTCATGGACCAAAACAACCCGTTGTCTGAAATTACCCACAAGCGTCGCGTATCTGCGCTTGGTCCAGGTGGTTTGACACGTGAACGTGCAGGCTTTGAGGTACGTGACGTACACCAAACTCACTATGGTCGTGTGTGTCCAATTGAAACGCCTGAAGGTCCAAACATTGGTTTGATCAACTCGCTTTCTGTTTATGCAAAATGTAATAATTTTGGCTTCTTGGAAACGCCATACCGTAAAGTGGTTGATGGTCGTGTAACCGATGAGGTTGAGTATTTATCTGCAATTGAAGAAGTGGGCACGATCATTGCGCAAGCGGACTCAAGCGTAGACCAAGATGGCAATTTAACAGAAGAATTCGTATCTGTACGTCACCAAGGTGACTTCGTGCGTATGCCGCCAGAGCGCGTGACGCACATGGACGTTTCTGCACAGCAGGTTGTATCTGTAGCAGCATCACTGATTCCATTCCTTGAGCACGATGACGCCAACCGTGCCTTGATGGGATCGAACATGCAACGTCAGGCTGTTCCGACGCTTATCGCTGATAAACCACTTGTGGGTACAGGGATGGAAGCGAACGTAGCACATGACTCAGGTGTATGTGTGATTGCAAACCGTGGTGGTCGTATTGAATATGTCGATGCTTCACGTGTAGTCATTCGTGTGAACGAAGAAGAAATGATCGCGGGTGAAGCAGGTGTAGATATCTACAACCTGATCAAATACACACGTTCAAACCAAAACACTTGTATTAACCAAAAAGTTTTGGTGAAGATGGGTGATAAGGTAGGTCGTGGTGATGTATTGGCTGACGGTCCATCTACAGATGGCGGTGAGCTTGCACTCGGTCAGAACATGCGTGTCGCGTTCATGACTTGGAATGGCTATAACTACGAAGACTCGATCTTGCTTTCTGAGCGTGTACTTCAAGAAGACCGTTTAACTTCGATTCACATTCAAGAATTGTCATGTGTTGCACGTGATACCAAATTGGGTGCGGAAGAAATCACAGCTGATATTCCAAACGTGGGCGAAGCTGCACTGTCTAAACTAGACGAGTCTGGTATCGTTTACATTGGTGCTGAAGTGACTGCAGGCGACATTCTTGTTGGTAAAGTAACGCCTAAGGGTGAAACTCAGTTAACGCCTGAAGAAAAATTGCTTCGTGCAATCTTCGGTGAAAAAGCAGCAGATGTGAAAGATTCATCATTGCGCGTTCCATCAGGTACTAAAGGTACTGTGATTGACGTTCAAGTCTTTACCCGTGATGGTCTAGAAAAAGACGAACGTGCACAAGCGATTGAAAAAGCACAACTTGATGCATACCGCAAAGACTTGAAAGAAGAATACAAAATCTTTGAAGAAGCAGCGCGTGAACGTATTATCCGCTTATTAAAAGGTCAAGAATCTAACGGTGGCGGTACAACTAAACGTGGCGACAAACTTTCTGAAGATGTGTTGTCTGGTTTAGAGTTAGTTGATCTACTTGAAATTCAACCAAGTGATGAAGCAATTGCTGAGCGTTTAACTCAAATTCAAACTTTCTTGAAAGAGAAGAGCTTTGAAATTGATGAGAAATTCGCTGAGAAGAAACGTAAGCTTTCTACAGGCGATGAACTCACTACGGGCGTGTTGAAAGTTGTTAAAGTTTATCTTGCTGTTAAGCGTCGCATCCAACCGGGTGACAAGATGGCGGGTCGTCACGGTAACAAAGGTGTTGTATCAAACATCTTGCCTGTAGAAGACATGCCGCACGATGCTAACGGTGTACCAGTAGATATCGTATTGAACCCACTAGGCGTACCATCGCGTATGAACGTGGGTCAGATTCTTGAAACACACTTGGGTATGGCAGCCAAAGGTTTGGGTGAGCAAATTGATAAAATGCTCAAACAACAACGTGAAATTGCTGAACTACGTGAGTTCCTAGACAAGATTTATAACAAAGTTGGTGGCGAGCAAGAAGATCTTGACAGCTTAACTGATGATGAAATCTTGGTATTGGCTGGCAACTTACGTGCAGGTGTTCCGTTGGCTACTCCTGTATTTGATGGTGCAGAAGAAGGTCAAATTAAAGAATTACTTGAACTGGCTGAATTACCACGTTCTGGTCAAACCGTGTTGTACGATGGTCGTACAGGCGAGAAATTTGACCGTCCAGTGACTGTAGGTTATATGTACATGCTCAAACTCAACCACTTGGTGGATGACAAGATGCACGCACGTTCTACAGGTTCTTACTCACTTGTAACGCAACAGCCGTTGGGTGGTAAGGCACAATTCGGTGGTCAGCGTTTCGGTGAGATGGAAGTCTGGGCACTTGAAGCATACGGTGCTGCATACACGCTTCAAGAAATGCTCACTGTGAAGTCGGATGACGTTGAAGGTCGTACCCGTATCTATAAGAACATTGTAGATGGTAACCATTATATGGACCCAGGTATGCCTGAATCGTTTAACGTATTGACCAAAGAGATCCGTTCTTTAGGTATCAACATTGAACTGAAAAATGGTGACTAAGCATCTCCATTAAATCTCCCTAAATCCCTCTTTATAAAAGAGGGACTTTTCCCCCTTTGAAAAAGGGGGATTAAGGGGGATTAAAACTCAGTTAAAAAACAATATTTGTGACCCAGTTGGGATGTGAAAACAGCCTCCCAGCACACGGAGAAAAAAATTGAAAGACTTGCTCGATATCATGCGCAAAAAGACGGATTCAGACGGTCATGCTCCAGTAGAGTTTGACCGCATCCGTATTGGTCTTGCGTCACCAGAAATGATTAAGTCATGGTCTCACGGTGAAGTTAAAAAGCCAGAAACCATTAACTATCGTACGTTTAAGCCTGAACGTGATGGTTTATTCTGTGCCAAAATTTTTGGTCCAGTAAAAGATTACGAATGCTTGTGTGGTAAATACAAGCGTATGAAATACAAAGGCGTCATTTGTGAAAAATGTGGCGTTGAAGTAACGACTGCAAAAGTTCGTCGTGAGCGTATGGGTCACATCGAACTCGCTTCTCCAGTTGCACACATTTGGTTCTTGAAATCATTACCAAGCCGTATTGGTTTATTACTTGATATGACTTTACGTGATATCGAGCGCGTATTGTATTTCGAATCTTATGTGGTTACTGACCCAGGTATGACGCCATTTGAGAAATATCAACTTCTCAATGACGAAGAATACTTCAATGCTCTAGAAGAGCATGGTGATGAATTCACTGCGAAAATGGGTGCTGAAGCAGTTCAAGACTTGTTAAAAGACATCGATCTTGAAGCTGAAATTGCTCGTTTACGTGAAGAAATTCCACAAACAACTTCAGAAACTAAGCTGAAAAAAGCGTCTAAGCGTTTGAAGTTGATGGAAGCGTTCAAAGAGTCGAACAACAAGCCAGAATGGATGGTGATGAATGTACTGCCTGTACTTCCACCAGATCTTCGTCCGTTGGTTCCACTTGAAGGTGGTCGTTTTGCGACGTCTGACTTGAACGATCTTTATCGTCGTGTGATTAACCGTAACAACCGTTTGAAGCGTCTTCTTGACCTTGCAGCGCCAGACATCATCGTACGTAACGAAAAACGTATGTTACAAGAGTCTGTTGATGCCTTGTTAGATAACGGTCGTCGTGGTCGTGCAATCACAGGTTCAAACAAGCGTCCGCTTAAATCTTTGGCAGATATGATCAAAGGTAAGCAAGGTCGTTTCCGTCAAAACTTACTTGGTAAGCGTGTTGACTATTCAGGTCGTTCGGTGATTACCGTTGGTCCAAACCTACGTTTACACCAGTGCGGTCTTCCGAAGAAAATGGCACTTGAACTGTTCAAGCCATTCATCTTTGCGAAACTACAAGCTTCAGGTCAAGCTACCACCATTAAAGCTGCGAAGAAAATGGTTGAGCGCGAAACCCCAGAAGTTTGGGACGTACTTGCCTCTGTGATTCGTCAACACCCAGTGATGTTGAACCGTGCGCCTACACTTCACCGTTTGGGTCTTCAAGCATTTGAACCGATCCTGATTGAAGGTAAAGCCATCCGTCTACACCCACTCGTTTGTGCTGCGTTTAACGCCGACTTCGACGGTGACCAAATGGCGGTACACGTACCATTAACGCTTGAAGCGCAATTAGAAGCGCGTGCTTTAATGATGTCCACCAACAACATCTTGTCTCCTGCGAACGGTGAACCAATCATCGTACCATCTCAGGACGTGGTGTTGGGCTTGTATTACATCACGCGTGATGCAATCAATGCCAAAGGTGAAGGCATGGTGTTTGCAGATACGCACGAAGTAAACCGTGCACTTGCAACGGGTCAAGTTGACTTACACGCTCGCGTAAAAGCACGTGTACACCAAACCGTAATCAATGAAAATGGTGAGCGTGAGCAACAAACTATTGTTGTAGATACGACACCAGGTCGCTGCTTGCTTTGGGAAGTTGTGCCTGAAGGTTTAAGCTTCGAGCAAATTAACCTAGAGATGAACAAAAAGAACATCTCAAAGTTAATCAACTCTTGCTACCGTAAATTAGGTCTAAAAGACACGGTTATTTTTGCAGACCAATTGATGTACTTGGGCTTCCGTCAAGCGACACGTTCAGGTGTTTCTGTGGGTATGGAAGACATGGTTATTCCACCACAAAAACAAGCAATTATTGAAAAAGCAGAAACTGAAGTTCGTGAAATTGAACAACAGTTCGAGCAAGGCTTCGTAACTGCGGGTGAGCGTTATAACAAAGTGGTCGATATTTGGGCACGTACCAACGACCAAGTTGCTAAAGCGATGATGGACAACTTGTCATTCACAACTGTGAAAAACAAACAGGGTGAAGACGAGAAGCAAAAATCATTCAACTCGATCTACATGATGTCGGATTCAGGTGCGCGTGGTAGTGCGGCACAGATTCGTCAGTTGGCGGGTATGCGTGGTTTGATGGCGAAACCAGATGGTTCGATCATTGAAACGCCAATTAAAGCGAACTTCCGTGAAGGTTTGACGGTACTTCAGTACTTCATTTCAACTCACGGTGCGCGTAAAGGTTTGGCCGATACCGCATTGAAAACAGCGAACTCAGGTTACTTGACACGTCGTTTGGTTGACGTTGCACAAGACTTGGTAATTACTGAGCCAGATTGCGGTACTTATGGCGGTTTAGTGATGACACCATTCATTCAAGGTGGTGATGTCATTGAAAACCTTGGTACGCGTGTATTAGGTCGTGTAACTGCAGAAGATGTGAAGAAAGCGGGTTCAGACGAAGTTATTCTGCCACGTAACACACTCATTGATGAAAAACTTGCTAACTTCTTAGAAGAGCAAGGTGTCGATGAAGTAAAAGTACGTTCAGTGGTATCTTGTGAATCGACCTTTGGTGTATGTGCGAAGTGTTATGGTCGTGACCTAGCACGTGGTCACTTGGTGAATCCAGGTGAATCTGTGGGTGTAATGGCTGCTCAATCGATTGGTGAGCCAGGTACACAGTTAACCATGCGTACATTCCACGTGGGTGGTGCGGCAAGCCGAACTTCTGCAGCCAATAGCGTACAAGTGCGTAACAAAGGTTCAGTACGTTTCCATAACGTGAAAACTGTACAACACGCTAAAGGTCACTTGGTATCTGTTTCACGTTCAGGTGAAATTGGTATTGCCGATGAGTTAGGTCGTGAGCGTGAGCGTTATAAACTGCCATACGGTGCGTCAATCTTGCTCAAAGATGGCGAAGCGGTAGAAGCTGGCGGTATTGTGGCGACTTGGGATCCACACACGCATCCACTTGTGACCGAAGTTGCGGGTAAAATCCGTTTCAGCCAAATTGCTGATGGCGTGACTGCAACCTCGAAAACTGATGATGCAACAGGTATGACCACAGTTGAAATCTTGCCAGTGACTTCACGTCCTGCGTCAGGTAAAGACTTACGTCCTGCTGTGGTATTAGACACTGTGGATGGTGGCGAACAGTTCTACTTCTTGCCACAGAACACGATTCTTTCTGTCCGTGATGGCGAAAATATCGGTGTGGGTGACGTTATTGGTCGTGTACCACAAGAATCTTCACGTACTCGTGATATTACCGGTGGTTTACCACGCGTTGCAGACTTATTTGAAGCACGTAAACCAAAAGAGCATGCGATTCTTGCAGAAGTGTCAGGTATCGTGAGCTTTGGTAAAGAAACCAAAGGTAAGAACCGTTTAGTGATTACACCAGATGATGGCTCTGAGATTTACGAAGAGTTGATTCCAAAATGGCGTAACATCAACGTGTTTGAAGGTGAGCATGTGAACCGTGGTGAAACCATTTCTGATGGTCCACAAAACCCACATGACATCTTACGCTTGAAAGGTGAAGTGGCATTAACCAACTACATCGTGAACGAAGTTCAAGACGTTTACCGCTTACAAGGTGTAAAAATTAACGATAAGCACATTGAAGTCATCGTGCGTCAAATGTTGCGTAAAGTTGAAATCACCGATGGTGGCGATACGAGCTTCATCAAAGGCGAACAAGTGGATTACATTCGCGTGGTACAAGAAAACCAAGCTGTACTTGCACAAAACAAGTTCCCAGCGAAGTTTGAACGTCAATTGATGGGTATCACCAAAGCATCGCTTTCAACAGACTCGTTCATTTCTGCTGCATCGTTCCAGGAAACTACACGTGTGTTAACTGAAGCGGCTGTAACAGGTAAAGAAGATGATTTACGTGGCTTGAAAGAGAACGTTGTTGTGGGTCGTTTGATCCCAGCAGGTACGGGTCTTGCTTACCACTTAGAGCGTCGTCGTCAAGAAGCTGAAGCTGCTGAATTGGCATTAGTGAATGATTTCTCTGATGTAGATCAAGCATTAAGCCAAGCATTTAGCGATGAATTTAACGATCTCTAATTCGTTTTAAAGCATCATTTAAAGACGCCTTTCGAGGCGTCTTTTTTTTGCCAACGTTTTAGTTGCATATTTTGCTTTAATAAAGCCGCAATATTGCATATAGTGAATTAAGAACAATTTAAAAATATCAAGAAAACTAAGGGGATAGCTTATGCAATTTAGAGGACTGACACTGTGTTTATCGGCAATGCTACTGAGTGTGTCTGTTTCGGCTGCACCAATGCCAAACAGCATTGTGGTGAAAGACAAAGCCATTGTGCCTATTCTAAAAACTGAAGTGATTCGTACAGTGACAGGTGAAAAGCCTATACGCCATGTAGAAGCCACGATTTTTGAAATGAGCAATCAGGGTAAAGATATTGTGGCAAAGGAAGTTGTTTTTGATGATGATCAAGCACAGTTTTCAGAGAAACAATTGGGTATTCCTGTGATTCAAAAAGGTGGGGTGATTGTACCAACCTCAAAAATTGAGTTGAATAAAACCCTAAAGCAGGATGGTAAAGTCATTTCTGAAGTGAAAACGATTGATGCAGAAGGCATGGAATATAAGCAGGGGCAGGCGCCAATTCATCGCACATTAAAACTGGATCGGGTCAAAACGTCTGAAAGCAAAGAAACAGTTTCTCATGCTGTGTTTACTGAAGATGGTAAAACCACACGTGATGTGGTGGTACTTGAAGAAGAGGGTACAGAATCCTTTATGATGCCTTAAGCATTTTACAGAAATACTCATATCTTACTGTGCTTGGTAACAGATTTTTCAAAGTTGATGCCGCAAGATGCACTACACTTAAAATCAACAACAGCGGGGAGACATCGCGATGAAAAAAGTATTTAGCGTATTGGCAGTTGCAACTGTATCGACCATGTTAATGGCGGGTTGTGAGAGCATGAGTTCAAATGACCAGCGTATTGGTGCAGCAGCTTTAGGTGGTGCCGTTGGTGGCGCAGCGGGTAACAGCGTAGGTGGTAGTGTTGGTGCAGCAGCAGGCGCAGGTGCAGGTGCAGCAGTTGGAAGTAAAACCCAAGATGGTTCTAACCGTAACGCAACCTATAGTGGAATTGGCGGTGCGATTGGTTCAATTTTAGGTAAAGAAGTGATAGGTGGTAATGCAGGCGCTGCAATCGGTGGTGCTGTTGGTGGTGGTGCTGGTGCAGCCATCGAGCAAAAGCGTTAATCTGAATACGAACAGCCATGCCATCCTACTGAAGTATTTATATTTCAGTACATCCAACGCAGAGTCTTATGATTCTGCGTTTTTTATGCGCTAGCTGAAAAATTAATGCGTTTGGATAAATTGATTGACTGCTTGAGTATAAGCATTATTTTGTCCCAATGACTTGTTGATTTCAGCATGTGAAAGTCGGACAGGCAATAACTGGGTTTGAGTTCCGAATTTCTGTGCTTGTTGAATAAATTGTCGAGCTTGAGTACAGGGTTGATCTGCACGGATGGTTGAGCACACCGCGAGAAATGCAGGTAAAGCTTGATGTAGCTGAGCTATCGGAGAAAGGGCTTTCCAGTTGGAAGGTTGATCACCAAAGGCTTGATCATAAAAACGTGCATGACGTGTTTGCATTATCTTTTCTATATCATAAGCCGCGCTATCTAAAGCAACT
Organism: Acinetobacter sp. YH12205; assembly: GCF_013418125.1. Taxonomy (NCBI): domain Bacteria; kingdom Pseudomonadati; phylum Pseudomonadota; class Gammaproteobacteria; order Moraxellales; family Moraxellaceae; genus Acinetobacter; species Acinetobacter sp. YH12205. Next base: position 104,403 of record NZ_VPCQ01000005.1, read on the forward strand.
GTAGCACGCCAAGGCTGTGGCTGGGGTGCCAGCCAATGGGGGCGAACGGTTAATAGACTGACCAGGTGTGCGCCCGCAGAATGTCCCATCAGCACCAAGCGTTTTGAGTCAGCATGCCAATGCGGTGCCTGATTTTGGATATAAATAAGCGCTTGGGCGATATCCTGAGTTTGCTGCTGTACGGTCACATCTGGAACTAATCTATAGTTGATAGACACAAAAATCCAGTTTTGCTTGGTCCAGTAACTCAGCTTATTTTTGACCACAGCAGCATGATTTTTATCACCCATTTTCCAAGCACCGCCATGGACCATCATCATGAGCGGGGCTGGTGTTTGATCTGTGAGTACTTTGGCAGGGAAATAGACATCCATCACTTGTTGAGGATGAGATCCATAAGCCACATTTTTCAAAGTCTGGACTTTGGTAAATGTATTCGGCACCAAAGCATGGAGGGATGTCGATGAATAGAAACAAAGTAGGGAAAAGATTGGCACAAGATTTTTTTTCATTTTAATGATCCTTTAATTTTAAATACTATCAATGTTTATAATTTTTATGATCCACTGATGTATCAACAGTAATACGTTAATTAATTCATACCTGCTCAAAAAGAGTAGAGAAGTTTGTCGGTGACATTGATCTTTTTGTCTTTTGATTAAAATAATATTACCAACAACGCAGAATCATTAGATTCTGCGTTTTTATGTGAGCTAAAAATTACGTTGCTACGGCTTTGGGCTTTTTACGTCGGATATATAACGTTTTATGCACTTCTGCAATTCGTACACCTGATTCATCGATAATATTGAGCGTATATTGACGTGTCAGAGGAGCATAGTCTTCTGCGATCTGTTTGATTTCCTCGACTTCAGCGGCACTCAGGCGAATATCGGCATACACCGTACTGCGTCCTGGGGCGAGGAAATGAATCGTTGCCGCTTTATCCCAAACAATATATGTTGAACCCAAGTGATGCATCAGAATTAACATATAAAATGGATCTACCATGGAATAGAGGCTGCCGCCAAAATGTACGCCGACAATATTTTGATTTTTGCGAGTGAGTGGCATTTTGACACGGACATGGTGGTTGGCTAAATCGATTTGATCAATTTCAATACCTGCACCCCGATAGGGTGGGTACCGATTTAAAAAATATTTAGAAATAAGTGGAATACTTTGTAGTTTTTTAAGCAGATTCATATGATTTTAACTATATCTTTCAAGTCTGGATGCCTTATATTAGTCTAAAATTTAGGCATCAATATGGCATGTTTTGTTATGCTGAGTGCAACAAAGGTGAATAAAAATAAAAAAGATGTATATGCAAGCGCAAACGCAATGGATTGAAACCTCTGATCGACAACAGCTCTATGTCAAAACTTGGGGCGAAAAAAAGCACCTGCACTGATTTTGGTGCATGGCTATCCAGATAACCAAGAAGTCTGGGAACGGGTGATTGCCGTGTTGGTGCAAGATTTTTATGTGGTGAGTTACGATGTACGATGTACGTGGTGCGGGACAATCCTCCATTCCCAAATCCATTCGTGCCTATAGCTTGGCTCAATTGGCTGCAGATTTAATGGCTGTTGCTAATGCCGTTTTGGGGCAGCGTGCATTTCACTTGGCAGCTCATGACTGGGGTTCAATTCAGTCTTGGGAAGCAGTGACGGATCCAGAATTAAAGGGACGAATTTTATCGTACAGCAGTATTTCAGGCCCATGTTTGGATCATGCAGCGTTCTGGATGCGTAAGCAGTTTTCTGAAAATAAAATTAAATTTTTCAAACAAATGCGTAAATCTTGGTATATTGCCGCCTTTCAACTTCCTGCACTTGCACCTACAGTTTGGCAGTTTTTTCAACCTGAACAATGGCGTCAGGTGGTGATACGTTTAGAACGTGATCAAGATATTGCGATCAATCCTAATATCCGCAAAGATGGGCGCTATGGCGTCAATTTATATCGTGCCAATTTTATCCCACGTTTATTAAAGCCGCGTCAACGTTATGCAATTTGTCCTGTGCAAGCTATTGTCTTGAAATATGATCAATTTGTGGGTGCTGAATTGATTGATGAAATGTCGCTTTGGGTAGATGATTTTCAACGTGTGGAATTGGCAGCTAATCACTGGGCGATTCTTAGTCAGCCGCAAGCAGTTGCTACTGCCATCCGTGATTTTGCTTTAGGTCATGCAAATTCACATGCTGCAGCAATTTAAATCAGAAACGCTTGTCGGAGTTGAATGTTTGGTCAACTCCAATCTGCATAATCTCTGATAAAATAGCTTCTTTTTTGAATTTTCATCTCTTATGTTCGCAATTCTTGCTGCCATTGCAATCATGTTCGGATTGTCGTTGGCTCGTGTGCCTGTGGTTTTTGCCTTGGTTATTGGTGCAGTCTCAGGTGGTTTACTGGCTGGTTTAGGCTTACAAGGCACTTTAGATGCGTTTAATAATGGTTTAGGTGGTGGCGCTAAAATTGCTCTTGCTTACGGTATTTTAGGTGCATTTGCTTTGGCTTTGGCACGTTCAGGTTTGCCAGACTTATTGGCGTATAAGCTGATTCGCACTTTAACAGGTGGCAGTAATACTAAGGTACAGAACCGCGTTAAATATCTGATTTATTTTACTGTGGCTTTGGCAGCGGTATTTTCACAAAACTTAATCCCTGTACATATTGCATTTATTCCTGTATTGATTCCACCTTTATTAAGTGTTTTCAATCATTTAAACCTAGACCGTCGTGCAGTGGTTTGTTTGCTGACTTTTGGTTTGGTTGCCACCTATATGTTTGTTCCTGTGGGTTTCGGTGCAATCTTTCTGAATGATATTTTGGCGCACAATATCAACACCTTTGGTGCTCCGTATGGTTTTGCCATTCAAAATGAAGATATTCCTGCTGCCATGTTTATTCCTGTGTTTGGGATGTTTATTGGGCTATTGATCGCGTTGTTTGTGAGCTATCGTAAGCCTCGACATTATCAAGATGTGCAGGTAGAGCGTACCCAAAGCATTTCGAGTGAGCTCAATGCAAATACCGCCGCGCCAACCCTACAAGCGCCTCAGATTGCAAAATTTACCTTGTGGATGGCAGTGTTTGCGATTATTGCAACCTTGGCGGTGCAATTGTATTCAGATTCGATGATTCTGGCAGGTTTGGTGGGTGTTGCCATTTTAAGCTGTGCGGGAATTTTCAAATGGAAAGAAGCAGATGATGTGATCATTACAGGTATGCGTATGATGGCACTCATCGGCTTTATTATGATTGCTGCACAAGGTTTCGCTTCAGTGATTGAAGCTACTAATCAAGTGCCTGCTTTGGTAGAAGCGTCGGTGGAATGGATTGGCAATAGCAAAGCTTTGGCTGCATTTTTAATGTTATTGATTGGTTTGTTAATCACCTTGGGGATTGGCTCATCTTTCTCTACCGTGCCTATTTTAGCGATTATTTATGTGCCTTTATGTTTGCAGTTCGGTTTTAGCCCTGCAGCAACCATTGCGATTATTGGTACAGCAGCAGCCTTAGGAGATGCGGGTTCTCCAGCATCGGATTCAACCTTGGGGCCAACTTCGGGTTTAAATATGGATGGGCAGCACGACCACATGAAAGACAGTGTGGTACCGACTTTTATTCACTTTAATATTCCACTGATGATTTTTGGCTGGATTGCAGCGATGGTGCTGTAAATCATCACCAAAATTTGTAAGCACACGTGTTCAGAATAGGTTGGGCACGTTGCAGCATCGTGCTAAAACGACAAGAAGAATCTTCCTCAAGTTCATCCTTACATCTGCCGATTGAAACCCAATACAAAATTCAAACTCTCTAACAAAATGATCCATTTTTCGTTGTCATCAACTTCTAATATTAGAATGAAGATGATTTTAATTCTCTTTATTTAATTTTAATAATTTTTATTGATTTTCTATGATTTAAAAATAGAAAATTCTGAGTGAATTAATCAATTTAAAATAAATTTGTTTAATTTTTAAATAAATATAAGATGTATTTTAAATAGATATTTTAATTTAATTTTAAATAAAATTGAGTAATATAGTCGGGAAATAATAATATAAACTTTATTAATTAACTAGGGTTTTAAAACCAAGTAATTTGGTCTATTTAAAGTAAATTTATATAATAATGAATGAGTTGTAAAATAATTTAAAATATATGTTTAATATGTGTTGCATATTAATAGCAGTCATGTTTAATATTAATTAAGCGTTAAGATTTTTATTCTAAAGGTGGTTTTAAAATGTTAAAGCAAGTTGCTCTAATTGCATTAATGGGTATGTCTGCTTCTGCAATGGCTGGTCAATGGCAAGTTAAAGTTGGTGGTTCTGTTATTTCTCCAACTGCTGATACGAATGTTACAAACCCTGCACTTGGTACTTTTGAGGCTGACCATGAATATGCATTTACGCCTTCAGTAGAATATTTCTTTAATGACAATATCTCTACAGAGCTTTTATTGGCTGCACCAATTAGTCATGATGTAGCTCTAAATGGTAATGATGTTGTAAAAATTAAGCACTTACCGCCAACACTAACTGCAAAATATCACTTTAAAAACTCAACTGGTTTTACCCCATACATTGGGGTGGGTGGTACAGCATTTGTTGCTTGGGATGAAAAAACGTCAGGTGCTTTAGCTTCTTTGGATGTAAAAGTTAAAGAAGACTTTGGTTTTGCAGGTCAAGTTGGTTTTAACTTCCAGCCAGCTGATGCGAAAAACTGGGGTGTGTTCTTTGATGCACGTTATGCACAATTGAGTCCAGAAGTAACTGCTAAAACGGCTGCAGGTGCAACGGCGGCTAAGTTTGATTTAGACATCGACCCAATGGTGTATACCATCGGTTATAGCTACAAATTCTAATCATAAAACGTAGCTCTTTATAATAATAAAAATCAGCGCAACCCCATCTTTATGATGGGGTTTTTTATTGCAAAAAATAACAAATGAATCGAATGAAAAAATTGAGTGCATGTGCCATGTTCATTTACAGTCTGAAAGATAAAGTAAAGAACGATAAAGAAGGAATTGATTCATGTTGATAAAATACGGTTGGCTTGTGGGTGTTGGTTTAATGCTGAGTGTCGCGGGGCATGCGGCGAGTTTTTCTTGTGAGAAAGCCAAAATACAAACGGAGTATGCCATTTGTGAACATCGTGCGGTTAATGATGCCGATGTGAAAATGGCAACCACCTATCGTATCGTCAGCCGTTTGGTCGCCATGGGGACGCGTTCACAAATTCGTGATGAACAATTTCGCTGGTTAGAGTTGCGTGATCGTTGTGGCGCTTCCGTCGATTGTTTAACCCAAGTGTATAATTTGCGTCAGCAGAAATTAGAGGATCATTTAAATCAGGTCTATCAACGTGCACCTTTTTAAATTTTTCTGGGTTTAGGCTTGAAAAATTAGGCAATCACTCCAATTCATTAACACATCCAACAATAACCATGTTTATGAATTTAAGGAGTGATGAATGAGCGAGCACAGCCAAAAACACAGTTTCCAAGCCGAAGTGGCGCAGTTATTACATTTGGTGACCCATTCTCTTTATTCCAACCCTGAAATTTTCTTGCGTGAACTGATTTCTAACGCATCGGATGCCTGCGACAAATTACGTTTTGAAGGCATCAACCATCCTGAATATTATGAAAATGATCCAGATTTACGTGTGCGTATCCGCTTAGATCAAGACAAGAAAACCCTGACCATTTCAGACAATGGCATTGGTTTAAGTCAGCAGGATGCGATTGAGCATTTGGGTACCATTGCCAAATCGGGCACCAAAGACTTTATGTCAAAATTGACGGGCGATCAAAAAGCCGATGCGCAATTGATTGGTCAATTTGGTGTGGGTTTCTATTCAGGTTTTATCGTGGCAGATAAAATTACTGTGGAATCACGCCGTGCAGGATTGGCTGCAGATGAAGCCGTGCGTTGGAGCAGTGCGGGTACTGGCGAGTTTGATGTCGAGCAAATTCACAAAGCAGAACGGGGTACCGATATTATTCTGCACTTGCGTGAAGATGCGCTGGATTATTTAGAAAGCTACAAAGTTAAGCAGATCATCAATAAATACTCTGATCACATCAGTTTGCCAATTCAAATGCAGAAAGAAGTATGGCAGCAAGAAGAAGCAGCTGAAGGTGAAACACCGAAAGCAGGTCAGTATGTGAAAACTGATGAGTGGGAAGCAATTAACTCGGCCAGTGCGTTGTGGACGCGCAATAAAAACGAAATTAGTGCAGAACAGTACATTGAGTTTTATAAAAACCTCAGCCACGATTTTGACGCACCATTGGCATGGGCGCATAACCGTGTTGAAGGCAGTACTGAATACACTCAGTTGTTGTATGTGCCAAGTAAAGCACCGCACAACATTTTTACTCGTGAAGCCAAAGCGGGGATTAAATTGTATGTGAAGCGCGTATTTATTATGGATGAGGCAGACAACCTGATCCCGAACTATCTACGTTTTGTACAAGGTGTGGTGGACAGCGCCGATTTGCCATTGAACGTGAGCCGTGAGTTATTGCAAGAAAGCCGTGATGTGAAAACCATCCGCGAAGGCAATACCCGTCGTGTGTTGACCATGTTGGACAATTTAGCCAAGTCTGAAGATGAAAAAGACCAAGAAAAATTTAAGCAATTCTATCAAGAATTTGGTTCAGTTTTAAAAGAAGGCTTAGGCGAAGACTTTGGCAACCGTGAACGTATCCTGAAATTATTACGCTACGCTACTTCAAGTAATGATGACATCAGTACCTCATTGGCGGACTATAAAGCGCGAATGAAAGAAGGTCAGAAAGCCATTTACTACGTTACGGCAGACAACTTGAACGCAGCAAAGCATTCTCCACAGTTGGAGTTGTTTAAGAAAAAAGGCATTGAAGTGTTGTTGATGGCAGAACGCGTAGACGAGTGGGCGATGAACTTTGTGCAGGAGTTTGATGGCACGCCAATGCAAAACGTATCTAAAGGTGCGGTTGATTTAGGCGATCTACAAGATGCTGAAGAGAAGAAAGCTTTAGACGCGGCTGCAGAACAATTTAAACCTGTGGTTGAGCAATTGTCTGCATCTTTAAGCGGTAAAACCAAAGAAGTGCGTGTGACTACACGTTTGGTTGATTCCCCTGCTTGTTTGGTAACAGGTGAAGGTGAACTGTCACCACAATTGATTCGTATGTTGAAGGATGCAGGGCAAGCTGTACCTGATATGAAGCCAATTTTGGAAATCAACCCAGAGCATCCTTTGGTGAAAAAATTACAGGACTCCAATCAATTTGATGATTTGGCGCATGTGATTTTTGATCAAGCTGTGATTGCTGAAGGTGGCTTGCCTGAAGACCCAGCGGAATATGTGAAACGTATTAATAGCTTACTGTTAAAGTAAGTCTGCTTTCGCATGAACATGATCGATGATGCGTTGTACAAATAATGCATCGTCATCTTGCAAGATCATCTTGCAAAAAAACCAAGTCCTGTTCGCAAGACTTGGTTTTTTAATTTGGCTTGATTGTAGATGTTACCTGTTTAGAAAATGGCTTCTAAACGCACTAAAGCACCGAGATAATGATTACGATCTGCGCGATCATCATTTAAATAATTGACATCGCCCTGAATAAAGAACCATTCACGTAAAAATGGTTGACGCCAAGAGACAAATGGCCCCCAACGATTTAAACGTAAGTCATCATCGTGATAATAACCGCCTGTATAAATGCCATAGTTAAAGCGGTTGCCTGCAAAGAATTGATGTTGTCTAAAGGTGTAGTTGTCCCAAACCAAATCATCATCTTGTTCATCGGCATAGGTCAGGCTAAATTGATTGGACAAGAAAGCCTGATTGGGGCGTGCGTGCGTGAGCTCCAAGTTGGTTCTGAGATAATTTTCACTGTCGATGCCATAACGATAAATTTGTTCGGCATGAAAAGAGAAATCATTTTCCAAAGTCCAGTCTTTAGAGGCTTTTAAACGCAGATAAATATCATCGCCAGAACGTACCCCTAAATCGACATCTGTTTCAAAAGGTAGACGCTCGGCAAAGTTCGACCAACGTAATGCCAGAGAACTGTTGTCTTCACGGCTACGTTTGCTGTCTACAGTTTTGTCTGCATCATGCGCTGGGTTTTCGTTGGTAATGGCGACGTTATTTTGCAATTCGTTATCGAGCGAGTCATCACCAAAGACCACACTGAGTTTATTTTCAAGCGTAGGCAGTTTGATTTTCCCGCGAATACGAGGTTTGACTTCATATTCATTATGCTTATCCCAACTGCTATCGACCAAAACCCGCAAAGTGGCTGAGGCAGGCTGTTCAGGACTTGGTTCACCAAACCAGTTATCCAGTTTATGTGCTGTTTTATCTGCCCAGTTGCGAATATTTTTTTGACGTTGATCGAACCAAGTTAAATGTTCCGTTTCTGCGGTGGCAGGTACAATGGGTTCATTGGATTGTTCGGGTAACACCGTCGGTGTAGCATCAATCCAACGTGGAATCGTGTAATAAAAACTGCTTTTATCTACTGCACTTGGCGGAGCGACAGGCAATTCATAAGGTGGCAGTGACGTATGGGCTTGATCCACTGCTTGAGTTGATTCTTGTGCAAAAGTGATGCCTGCGACCCCACTTAAGAGACAGCTTAATATAAAAGGCGATGTGTGCTTTATTCTTGACATTATTTACTGATCTTTAAGCCATTTTTGTTAGTGTTGAAAATCTATGAGATAAAAGCAAGACTTGGCTACAAAATCATAATATAAACGGCAGTTTTTAGGCAGAAACCTCTTTTTCTTGATACATTTGAAGTGCTTGGCATAACTGCAAAGCATCAATCGGTTGCTGTAATTGGGAGATGACTTTTTGAATCATTTGCCAACTAATACCTTGTTGTCGATCTAATAAAATGTGCGGTATAGCTTGTTCAGTACGGGACAGTTGTAAGCGCTTTTGACCATGAATCACACGAATTTTTTGTCGTTCTTTCAGTAAAATCAAAGGGGTATGACTCTGTGCTTCACTTTCTTCAAACTGAATAAACTTAGTAGTTTGAATGTGCTGTATCGGAATGAAAGGAAAATAATGCTCTTGCTGCCACACGATTTGAGCATCATGACTATAGCATTGAAAAAGCTGATCGAAATCAAATAAATGTTCTTGTAATTTTTCCCAAGAAATTTCACGTATTGCTGCAATTTCATGTTCAAACTGTTGGCAAAAGTTTTGAGTCAAACGAATCGCTTGCATTTGATCTAATGCGCCAAGCAGTACCACATATTTAATAAAGCGTCCTTGCGTATTGGTTTGTTCTGCCAAATATACCGCACGCGCCAACACCTGTTGCTGATCTTCTTCGGGATCAGACAAATGCACCAATACATCGGCATATTGCGTGACTTCTGGCGCTTCAGGCAAAAAGACCCGATACAACTGTGCTGACTCATTTTGACTAAGATTGAGCGCAGAAATTGGGCAGCTATATTGGCTTAACAATAGATTATAAGCTGGGTTGACGCTTGGTTTTTGCGTGCCAGCCGTCATCTGGGCAGTATCTATTGTCGTTGCATCAGGCTGAGTTATATCCAATGTTGCATTGGAAATGATCGTTTGGTCTGCTGTCGGTTCAATTGTAAGTTCATCTTTAGCCACGTCCAAAACTTGAGTATCAGACGAGGCAACTTCTTCTGTAGCGATGTGGTCTGTAATGAATTCAAATTGAATTGGCGAATCTACAGCTTTATTTTCTTCCAAGTCTGCAGTGACAAAGACTGGCTGAGTTTGCGCAGCTTCTAGAACTGCAGCTTGTTTCAGTTCTGCATCGGTTTGAAGGCAGTGATACTGTTGCTGCTGTTCCAACATCCAGCGATAGACCTGCTCTAAATCTTGAAATTCGCTTAGCAGAGCAGTGCGGTCTGCAGCAGGAATTAACCAAATTTGCCAACCTGCTCTCGGTTGATACAAAATCGCCCAACCTGCTTCAGGCTGTTGATAAAGTGCTGTTTCAAGTGCTTCAAGTTGTGTAAATACGCCACGAAAAGATTGTGCATATAAACTTTGTTCTGCAAAAGTTACCGCAGTTTGAATTGGATTTTGTGAGGCTTTAAATGTGAGCAACTGTTTTTGAAAAATCGGTTTATCGCACAGCATAAAAATTTCTTTAATGCGTGCTTTGGCTTTGGCTGTTTCATACAGACTGAGTCTTTTATGCGTTAAAGCATCAATTAAGTCGCGTAATTCTTTAATCAACAGTGATTTTTCTAGTGTATTCATTGATGCATACTTAAATATGTTGTTGTGCTTTTTCCAAATAATCTGCCAAGACAATATTCAGAGCCAATTCAATCAATTTATATTCTGCCGATTGTGGTTGAGGATAGCGTTTGGCTAATTCGATTAAATGGCTGACCTCAATCGCTTGAGGTGGAATTTTTCTTTGTATAAGTGCTTGAAGTTGTTGCATAGGCATCTGCTATAGCAATGAAAACAAAATCACTTTAATTATATGGATTTAATTAAAAAATACATGCTAAAAATTGTCAGCTTTTGTGCTTTTTTAGACATTATTGACAAAAAATGCGCTTTTTATATGAAAAATAATCAAAAAAATTTAAATCGCAGTGCCAAAAAAGTATTAGCAATTGGGTAGAACACAGTTTTTAGATGTTGCATGGACGATTTAAAGCAAATTTAGCATTAGAAAAACAAACAGCAGCCTGCTTTAGACTGCTGTTTGGGGAGAGAAATGGGAGAGATTAATACAGCTAAAATTAGTGGATAAAACGCGTAACTTAAGCTGCCTTTTGCGAAGTTGGTTCATTTACAACAGCTTCAGATGCAGCCGATTCTGTATTCACTTTTTGAGTTGGAAAATCAGGTACATGCACAATTTGAGCAGATACATTTGCAGCAATTGCTAAAAGTGAAACCATCAAAACAGATTTAAACATATTCATGGGAATATCCATCCAAAGTGTTAATGTCTAGGCAGAAGAATAGACATCGTAGGGAGATCAAACGAAATAAAAAATTCACATGAATCATAACAAAGTTTAAAATTTACAAAATGATCATTTCGGCAATTATTTTAAAAATAGCAATATAAAACAATATATTAGAGTTTTAGCTCTAGTTTTTTTGTAGGCTTAAATGGTTGAGATGTCTGCAAAATTTGTATTTAGATAAGTCTGAAATGCGGGTGAATGGTGACAGTTTTTGACAGTGTGAAATCATGTAATGTTTTGGCTGTGATTGGTTAAACAGTCTAAAAATGCGGTTTTTTTAATCTATGATGGAATTCCAATAACGATAAAGGACAGTGAGAAAATCATGGCAATTGCAAAAGTAGTTGAAGTTAATTCAAGCAGTACAAAAAGTTTTGAAGACGCGATTCAGACTGGAATCGCCAAAGTGACAGAAACGGTTAAAAATGTCCAAGGGGCGTGGATTAACGAACAAAAAGTGGTGGTTAAAGACAATCAAATCACGGAGTATCGGGTCAATTTAAAAATCAGTTTCTTGGTTGAATAACACCTCGCTTCGTTAACGAAGCATAGTAAGATGACAACTAACCGAAGCATGGTTGCGGGCCAAAGCTGGAACTTTGACCCATTTTAAAAGCACAAAAAATCCAGTAATGGGATTTTTTTGTGCGTCTAATCAGCCGGAAGAACACTATTCAGCCTTGTCTGTATTTCAATCTTAAGCTTTGGGTTCAGACACATCGCATTGTTCTGCATCGCAGCTTGCTGCATCTTCAAGCTCTAGCTCGCTTGCTGTTTCAAGGGCTTTTTGCAGAACTTGCACAAAGACTTCACGTGGCTGCGCACCTGCTAAAGCAATACGCTGATCAAATACGAAGAACGGTACGCCAGTGACGTTTAATTGTTCACGTGCAACTTCTTGGTCAAATTTTACAAAGTCGGCATATTCGTCAGAATCTAGAACATCATCCACTTCTACAGGATTCAGCCCAATACGTGATGCAACATCTTCCAGTGTTTCACGCTCGCCAATTGCCAAACCTTGAGTCATATAGCTATAGAAAAAAGCCTCTTTGGCTTCGCTGCCCAAGCCTTTGCTTTGCGCTAAATGCACCAAGCGATGGGCATTAAAGGTATTGCCAGAGTTGGCATTTTCCCATTGAAAGTCAATGCCTTCAGCTTTTGCCATTTCGGCAATATTACGCTGCATGTCTTCTACTTCGGCAAGGCTGCGCCCATATTTTTGTGCCAAACGCTCTGAATTGGACACTTCCTGACGCGGTGGCGCATCTGGATCGAGTTCAAAACTGTGCCAATGCACTTCTAATTCTACACCTGCTTCTTCAGCAGCAGCCTCTAAACGTTTTTTGCCGATATAGCAAAACGGGCAAACAATATCTGACCAAATATCAACGCGCATGAACAATCTCAAATTCTGTTTTTTACTAAGATGGGGATGTTACATAAAATTTAAAGCATAAAGCGATGCTAAACTTATTTTTGAGCATCTGGTCAAATAGCGTCATGGATACAGAATCATATAAAGGTATAAATGAATTGATTTATTTCACTATATTCTAATGGCTGCATTAGAAAATAAGCATAAAATGCTATACAAATGTGACAGGCTTCACGCTAAGATATTGCAAATACTAAAAAATAAGAGGGCACGCATGCGACGTATAGTGCTAATTATAGGATGTGCAACGCTGCTGATTTTTGGCGGGATGTTTTATCAATATCAACAGCAGCAAAAACAAGTCACTCAATTGCATGCTTATCAAAATGTGATTTATGAAAAAGCCGAACAAATTTTTGTACAGGCACAGGATTGGTCTAAGCCGATTCAAATTGACTTAAAAGATAATCGTTTAGATGGAGACTATCAAATTATGGCGAGTTTTGTCTTGAGTCACATGGTGCAAAGTGCCGAAGCGCGCAATAGCTATTTACGTGAATTAAAAGCCTTGAATTGGGATCAGTTTTTAGATCCTCAACGACTTGCTGCAGATAAAAAACAAGACTATGCCGATACCGAAGCCATGTTGGTGCAAGTACGTGCCATGGTAGAGCTGTATCAGGAACATTTAGAACAGCATGAAGCGATGGCTTTGGAGCAGATTGAGAATCTTGAAATCAATCATAATTTGCGCCGTCATTTAGCAGAATCTTTGCTAGAAAGCCGCCATAATGACCAAGGACACGCATTATTTGAATTGGAAAAGAAAAATTTGGGTAAGGCGTATGTGTTGTTTGCAATTTTAAAAAACAATAAATGGGAGCTCAAAAACAATACCTTCATGTTCTATGAAGATGCAGCCTTGAAAGAATTTAATGCGGTATATCAAGAGATGGTGCAGCTCAATACGCAAATGCAAGAGATCACTCAGCAGCATCAGCGGGCACTGGAAAGCAAGTTGTAAGGTCTGGCAAATCCTTACATCAAATTGTCAAAAGAATGTCATCTGCCGTTCAAATCTCTTGCCTAAACTGTGCCTGTTGATTTAATTGCTCAGCTAGGCAGGTCCAATATGAACAGCATTCAAGTCTTTGATGATATTCAACAACTGTATTTGCAATTCTTAGAAAATAAAAACTACCCGAAACTCGAAAATTTAAATAATTGGGGCAAGAACCGTTACTTCTTTAATCAGCACTTTCGTTTGGTTGAAGATTGGCATCAGACTGAACAAATTGTGATTGAATTTAATCAACAATATTATTGCTTGGATACAGGCAGCGCCCCAGACTTTATGGATAAAGAACGCTATATGACATGGTTGATGGGGGAGTTGTTGGTTTAAGCCGTGCAGGTAAATCACAACTGATCAGCCATCTAGTCTTCAAGATAACAATGCAAAAGAATAAAATTTAAAAATTAGAACAGCTCAAAACAACAAAATAAAAAATCCCCGCATGATGCGAGGATTTTTTTATTACGAAGACTTTTTACACACGCTCAATAATTGTCGCGATACCTTGACCAAGACCGATACACATGGTCGCAAGACCAATTTGCGTGTCTTGTTGTTCCATCACGTTCAACAACGTGGTGGTGATACGCGCACCTGAACAACCCAATGGGTGACCGAGTGCAATTGCACCACCGTTCAAGTTCACACGATCTTGCTGATCATAAATGCCTAAGCCTTTTAGAACAGATAGACCTTGTGCAGCAAACGCTTCGTTTAATTCAAAGGTTTGAATGTCTGCAATTGACAAGCCCGCACGTTTAAGTGCTTTTTGCGTTGCAGGTACTGGGCCATAACCCATGATTGCTGCATCACAGCCTGCAACGGCCATAGAGCGAATCACCGCGCGTGGTTTCAAACCTAATGCTTGTGCACGTTCAGCAGACATAAGCAACATAGCAGAAGCACCATCAGACAATGCTGAAGATGTCGCCGCAGTTACGGTACCGCCTTTCGGATCAAATACAGGACGTAAAGCTTGGAATGCTTCAAGGTTAGCATCTGGACGAATCACTTCGTCGATGTCGCATAGTTGTTTAAAGCCGTTTGCATCATGACCTTCAATGCCAATGATTTCGTTTTTAAAACGGCCTTCTTGCGTTGCAGCCCATGCACGACGGTGTGATTCCACACCAAAGGCATCTTGCTCTTCACGAGAAATACCGTTCATGCGACCCAACATTTCAGCAGTTAAGCCCATCATGTTTGAGGCTTTGGCATAGTGCTTCGATGCAGCAGGGTTGATGTCGATACCGTGCATCATGCCCACATGGCCCATGTGCTCTACACCACCAATGATGAAAATATCACCCTGATTGGTTGCAATTTGTGCCGCAGCGGTGTGGATCGCTTGCATTGAAGAACCACACAGACGGTTCACAGTTTGACCTGCTACTGTTTTTGGAAGATCAGCCAATAAAGCAATATTACGACCAATGTTCATACCTTGTTCTAGGGTTTGGTTAACACAGCCCCAGATCACATCTTCAACTTCGTTGACATCAAACTGGTTACGAGCAACTAAAGCACGAACCAATTCTGCCGATAGACTGTCAGCACGTACATTGCGGAACATACCGTTTTTGGTTTTACCCATTGCAGAACGTACGCCATCAACGATGACAACGTCACGTGGATTTAAAGTAGCCATTCACGTTGCTCCTTAACCGTAGAATTTTTTGTTGTTAGCAGCCATGTCACGCAACATTTGTGGCGCTTCATAAGCTTTTCCTAAGTGTGCATACTTGTCGCAAAGCGCAACATATTCAGCAACACCTGTTTGGTCGATGTAACGGCATGGACCACCACGGAATGGAGGGAAACCTACGCCCATAATCATCGCCATATCTGCTTCAGATGGTGTCGCCACGATGTTGTCTTCTAAGCAACGTACAGTTTCGTTACAGAACGCAAGCATCATACGGTCAATGATTTCTTGTGCATCAAATTCGCGTTTTTCAGATGTTGCGACAGATGCTACAAGCTCATACGCAGTTGGGTCGACCACTTTGGCTTTTTTGCCTTTACGATCCAATTCATATTTGTAGAAACCAACGTCATTTTTTTGACCTAGACGTTTGTTTTCGTACATGACTTGGATTGAGCCTTTATAGTCTGGCTTCATACGGTCTGGGAAACCTTCTGCCATGACTTCTGCACCGTGAACGCCCGTGTCGATACCGACAACGTCCATCAGGTAAGCAGGGCCCATTGGCCAGCCGAATTTTTCCATGACTTTGTCAACTTGCTGGAAGTCTGCGCCATCTTTAAGTAACAAGTCGAATGCACCAAAGTAAGGGAACAATACGCGGTTCACCAAGAAGCCTGGGCAGTCATTCACTACGATTGGTGTTTTACCCATTTTCTGAGCAAGCACCACAGTAGTCGCAATCGCTTCAGGTGAAGTTTTTTCACCACGAATCACTTCTACCAATGGCATCATGTGCACTGGGTTAAAGAAGTGCATGCCGACAAAGTTTTCTGGACGTTGTAGGTTTTCTGCCAAACGTGTAATCGAAATGGTTGATGTGTTTGACGCGATAATGGTGTTTTCACGTACTGATTTTTCAGTTTCAGCCAACACAATACCTTTGACTTTCGGATTTTCAGTCACGGCTTCAATCACGATATCTACTTCTTTAAACTCGTCATAGCTTAAAGTTGGGCGGATACGTGCCAAAGTTTCACCCATTTTGGCAGGTGTCATTTTTTTACGTTCAACTTGCTTGGTCAGCAATTTGTTTGCTTCAGACATCCCCAATGCCAATTGTGGGTTGCCAATGTCTTTCATGATAATTGGTGTGCCTTTGCTTGCCGCTTGGTAAGCAATACCGCCACCCATGATACCCGCGCCGAGTACAGCCGCTTGGTTAACAGGATGCGCACCTTTTTCATATTTTTTCGAGGTCTTCTTCACCACTTGGTCGTTGATGAACAAGCCAATCAACGCGCCTGCTTGTGGCGTTACCGCAGCTTTAGCAAAGCCTTCCGCTTCCGCTTTGAGTGCGTCATTACGTGGCAAGCTTGCACCTGCTTGTAAAGAATCAAGCATGAGTTTTGGTGCAGGGTATTGTGCAGGATTCGCTTTGGCTAATACCGCACCTTTTGCAGTGTTGAACGCCATCATTTGTTCAAGTGGGTTCAATTTCACTGGGTCTAATTTTTCTTGGCGTTTTGCTTTCCAGTCCAAACGACCTGCAATGGCTTGTTTAACCAAATCAAGCGCAGCCGCTTGTAATTGATCTGCAGCAACTACAGCATCTACAGCACCGTCTTTAAGTGCAGCATCAGGACGTTTAGGGTTGGCCATTGCCATCCATTCAACCGCATTGTCGATACCAATAACGCGGCTTAAACGAACCGTACCACCAAAGCCCGGGAAAATACCGAGTTTGATTTCTGGTAAGCCTACCTGTGCTTGGTCTGACATGACACGGTAGTCACATACCAAACACATTTCAAAGCCACCGCCCAATGCCATACCATTGATTGCAGCAACTTTAGGAATTTCTAAATCTTCAAAAGCATTGAAGATGTCGTGAACAGGCAATGCCCAATCCACAATAGCTTGTTCGCCTTGAGCGAAGTTTGCGCCAAATTCGGTGATGTCTGCACCCACGATAAAGGTTGATTTTGCAGAAGTGACGATTAAACCTTTCACTTCATTGTTTGCTTTAACAGCCTCAATCGCAGCTTTAAAGTCTTCAATCGTTGCACGGTTAAATTTGTTGACCGACTCACCTTGTAAGTCAAAGCGGAATTCTGCAATTCCGTCCGAAAGCATTTGGACGGTAATGGCATTGCCAGCGTGGATCATGCCTGATCTCCTTTATTTTGGAGGACTTCTAAGTTGATGTTATGAAGCGTGTGCGATAGTCCTGCACACATATATGCCTCGCTAATCTTACGATAACTATATCGAAAAAAAATATAGCAAGTTGTATCAAGCCGTGACGCAAGGGTCATGATTTTTCTCATAGCTCGGAATTGCTTTTTGACCCGATTTTAAAATCCTATGTTTAAAGAAAGATGAAAGTGATTGTTTTCTCTTTTATTTTTAATCAGGTTGTATTGCATTTTCGATTTAGAAAAGCTTGATAAATAGATGTTATCAGTGGGTTGTTTTGGACAGAAAAGTAAATCCATCGTTTGGATGGTGATGTTTTAAAGCGTGAAGCTGGATAGGGGGGATAGCGATTTGCAATGCTGTGTTCTATTTTCTGCTATGACCTCATGCGCTGAAATTGAGTAGAATATGCGCCATTTTTGAAATTCAGCTGTTTTCAGCAATTTGGGTTGTTCTATGTTGAAGTGGATTATTCTGGCGATTTTTATCGCTTCAGCGTTGTATATTCAACAGCGCGGCAAGGTGCGTCATAGTTTTTATCGTCAGTTTTTTGACCATTCTACCATTCTCGCACCGATCAACTATTTAATGTACTTATTTTCTAAAGTGCCGAATCAACCTTATATCGACACCCAGCACTTTCAAGATTTAAAGGTTTTGGATGACAATTGGGAAATGATTCGTGATGAAGCCAAAGCTTTGTATGAACAGGGTGGTATTAAAGCTTCAAGTAGCTACGATGATTTGGGATTTAACTCATTCTTTAAAACAGGCTGGAAGCGTTTTTATTTAAAATGGTATGACTCCGCGCATCCATCTGCCGCAGAATTATGTCCAAAAACCACAGCATTATTAAAAACTTTGCCTAGCATTAAGGCGGCGATGTTTACTGAACTAGCGCCCGACAGTCGTTTAGTGCGTCATCGTGACCCGTATGCAGGTTCATTGCGTTACCACTTGGGATTGATGACACCAAATGATGACCGTTGTTTTATTGATGTCGATGGGGAGCGTTATTCATGGCGTGATGGTGAAAGTGTGGTGTTTGATGAAACCTATATTCACTATGCTGAAAATGGCACTTCTCAAAACCGTATTATTTTCTTTGCCGATGTCGAGCGTCCGTTAAAATCACTCTGGATGCAAAAGTTTAATCACTGGTTTGGCAAAAATGTGATGACCGCAGCAAGCTCTCCGAATGAAGCAGGCGATCAGACGGGTGGCTTAAATAAAGTCTTTGGCTATGTCTATCAAGTGCGTTTAAAAGCCAAGGCTTTAAAAGCTAAAAATAGTCGTGTGTACTATTTCTTAAAATGGTTTTTAATGCTCGGGATTTTCTTCTTAATTTTTATTCGCCCTTATGTGTTTTAGAGTATCACAACGCCTTTCGGGGCGTTTTTTTATGACATTTTTGAGCAATTTCAGCAACGAGCTTTAATCCAGACCTACTTTTATGTATAGAATGAAGTAAATAGGGGAATTTTTATGCAAACGTTTCGTTCTAAAAAAGATTGGTGGGTTTTGGCTTTTGTAATTTGTATGTCTGGTCTATTGATTCAGTTATTGCTGACCATGTACGCCAAAGGCACGATGTCAGCATTTCCTGTGCACACTGGGGTGTATTTCATTACCATTTTTGTGTTGTGGTGGCCTGTGTTCAATACGCGTTATCAGGTTGATGCAGAACGCTTGCAGATCCGTTGCATGTTTTTAAAATGGGATATTCCGCGCGACAGTATTCAAAAAATATCTAAAACCAATAATTCTGTAGCGTCACCTGCTTTGTCGCTGAAGCGTTTAAAAATTGATTATCTTCAAGCGGGGCAGCCAAAATTTGTATTGGTTTCACCTAAAGATCAGACCAAATTTAGTCAAGCCTTGGGAATGGAAATTACCGACTAATCCCTAGGGTCTGTTGACATTTCATAAATGGCTTGCGCTGTAGGCTAAAACTGAGCAGATCAGGCATGAAACGCAGGGAATAGCGAGACTATTGCCAAGTTTCATAACGCAATCTGAGAAAGTTTTAGCCACAGCCTTTCAGGACGAGCATATTTTTTGCTGCTATTGCGTTATGAGTCAGTCATTTAGAATGACTAAATTTCCTGCCTCATGCCTTATATCAGCTAAAAAATATGCATCGTCGCAAACATAGACGAATTGTCAACAGACCCTAGGCTTTTTAAGCAAAAATAAGCATCAAAACTTTGAGGATGAGCAGAGTGGCATTCTCAAGATTCACGCAGTATAAGTCGCGGGTTTATTCTATTTTGAGGTGCAATTGATTTGCACTGCAATCTACCCATATTTCCGATTTTTCAGGATGACTTAAAAAATACAAAGCTAAAATAGGCTCAAGTTCGGTACGAATTTTGCGCCCCAAATGCCGTGCGCCGTAACGAATATCATGCCCCTGATAAAAATAGGCTTTAGCTGCTGCAGTCAGTTCGACTTGGCGCTGTTGATGCTGCAGGCGATGGTTTAACTTTTCCAATTCAATTTCAACCAATTGCGGCAGGGCATCAGCAGATACCGCTTGATAATGCAAACTACGGTCAATCCGATTTAAAAATTCAGGGTCAAATTTACGCTGCATGACTTTTTCAATGATCCGTTGTGTGGGCATGCGTTTTAAGCACAGTTGTTGTACTTTTTGCGGCAACAGATTCAATTTATCTAAGTATTGTTGTGCGGCTTGAGCACCCACATTGCTGGTCATAAAAATCATGCAATTGCGAAAGTCGATGGTTTTGGTGCCTGCAGTCAGGGTCAGTTTGCCTGTATCTAGCACATTCATTAAGCCACGTATCACTTCGCTTGAGGCTTTTTCCAGTTCATCAAATAACATAATGCCTGGGCGGGTGTGCGAACCTGCAATCGCAGTTTCATCAAATAAACTATGGCCTTCTTTAGAGCCGACATAGCCAGGAGGCGCGCCTGTGAGTGCAGCCGCATAGTGTTCCTGCGCCAAGGTATTCATATCAATGCGGCAGAAGGCATCGGGGCGACCATAAATGGCTTCGGCAATCAGGCGCACCGTTTCGGTCTTGCCAACACCTGTCGGGCCAAGCATTAAAGTCACTGAAAGTGGTCGCTCTGTGCTGGAGAAATCGGCCTTGACCACATACAGCATTTTTTCGATTTCATTCAGCGCTGCATCTTGTCCAATAATCCGTTGACGTAACAATTGCATGACTTGTGTAGGTTCAAAATGAAAGCGCGGCTTGCCAATCAAACGGTCTTTGGCGGATACATACTGATGTGTACTGATCGGCTGGGACGTTGCGGATTGAATGGTCGGTATGCCGTGTGGTGCGGTCGTCATCCTGCACTTTCCTTCTGCTGACAAGATGCCTGAGCATAGCAAATCTTGTGTTGCCGACTGATCGTTTTTAGCACTGAGCTGATCGTTTTAGTGGATAGATCATGCGCTATGCCACAGGATAAAGCTTGAAAAAATCAGATAAAGCAGCACATCATGTAAAGAATGTAGCAAGAATAGGATGACTCGTGAACCCAAACGCAGGTGAGCATATCGAGAAAATTTTGGCAAATATGACCCAATTGCCAGGGGTTTACCGTATGTTGGGTAAAGACGGGGAGTTGTTATATGTCGGCAAAGCCAAAAATTTAAAAAACCGAGTGTCGAGTTATTTTGTCAAAACCATCGAGCATCCTAAAACGCAGGCTTTAGTGGCGCGTATTTATGATATTGAAACTTTGGTGGTGCGTTCCGAAACTGAAGCGTTATTGCTTGAACAAAATCTGATTAAGCTGCATCGTCCACCGTACAATATTATGCTGCGCGATGATAAGTCCTATGTTTATATTTTTGTGTCGGCAGATCAGCCTTATCCGCGTATTGCCAGTGGACGCGGCAAAGGCAAGCATCAGATAGGCAAGTTTTTTGGGCCTTATCCGAGTGCGTACAATGCCCGCGATACTTTGGTGGTGTTACAAAAACTGTTTAATGTGCGGCAATGTGAAAACAGTTATTTTGCTCAACGGCAGCGTCCGTGTTTGCAATATCAGATCAAACGCTGTTCGGCACCGTGTGTAGGATTGATTTCGCCCGAAGAATATAAAGAAGATGTTAATAATTCGATTCGATTTTTACAGGGCGATAGTAAAGAACTGAATCAGCAATTGATTGCTAAAATGGAAGCTGCAGCCGAAGCGTTGGAATTTGAAAAAGCAGTCTTTTACCGTGACCGTATGGCTTTGTTGCGTGATGTGCAGGCACAGCAAGCCATTTATAAACTCAAAGGCGAAGCCGATATTATCGCAATTGCTTATCAGGCAGGTGTGACCTGTGTGCAAATTATGCATGTGCGCAATGGCAAAATGCTGGGCGGTAAAAGCTATTTTCCTGATATGTTGGGCGATGATTTGGGGCAAATGTTGGCCGATTTTATTGCCAACTTTTACTTTCAGGTGGCCGATGAAATTCCAGCGGAATTGATTGTTAATGTGGAAGTGGCAGATTGCAAAGAGTTGGAACAAGCCTTACAGCAACACTTCGATAAAAAAATTCAAATTAAACATAAAGTGCGTGAAACCCGTGCCGAGTGGCAAGAATTGGCACAAATGAATGTGCAGCATGCCATTAAAGGTAAACTCGCCAATCACTTTGAATTAAATGAGCGTTTTCATCAGTTAGAGCAAGTGGTTGGACGCCCGATTGATCGGATTGAATGTTTTGATATTTCGCACACTATGGGCGAAGACACTGTGGCATCTTGCGTGGTATTTGACAGTGGTGGTATTCGCAAACGTGATTATCGACAATTTTCAATTCAGGATATTCAGGCTGGAGATGACTATGCTGCCATGCGCCAAGCTTTAACGCGCCGTTATAAAAAAGCCATGCTGCCCGATTTATTGCTGATTGATGGCGGTAAAGGGCAGTTGAATATGGCGATGGAGGTCATGCAGGAGTTAGGATTGGATGCCTTTATGATTGGGGTGTCCAAAGGCGAAGGACGCAAACCTGGTCTAGAAACGCTACATTTTACCGATGGCAGCAAAATTCAGCTGCCTGAAGATCATAAGGCGCTGCATTTGATTCAGCAGGTACGTGATGAAGCACACCGATTTGCAATTACCAAGCACCGTGCCAAGCGCGATAAAAA
Source organism: Acinetobacter sp. YH12205 (assembly GCF_013418125.1). Taxonomy (NCBI): domain Bacteria; kingdom Pseudomonadati; phylum Pseudomonadota; class Gammaproteobacteria; order Moraxellales; family Moraxellaceae; genus Acinetobacter; species Acinetobacter sp. YH12205. Next base: position 126,853 of record NZ_VPCQ01000005.1, read on the forward strand.
ACGTGGCTCATCAATACTTGAAGTGATTCCGGGCTTAGGGCCAAAACGTCGTCGTGATTTACTCACCCATTTTGGTGGCATACAAGGTGTCCTGAAAGCTTCTGAAAAAGAGTTGACTTTAGTACCCGGACTGGGTGAAGTAATGGCGCGTACGATTTATAAAGTGCTGCATGAATGACTAAATTTCCTGCCTCATGCCTTATATTAGCTAAAAATCTTGCGAGATATATCTCTCACGTCGCAAACATAGACGAATTGTCAACAGACCCTATTTACTGCATAAAAAGCAGTATTTTCTACAAAGGTAAATAGCAAAAAAGTGCATTGACTCTGTCGTCATTGAACATTCACATCAGATCGAAACCCTGTAATATCAACCACAACATTGTTTAAGGAAAAGCTATGTCGTTGCTACAGACCTATCAAGCCATTGCCGAGCAAGAATGGATAGACATCCCGCTTGGGTGGTTACAGGGGCGCACTATTTATGGTGGATTGGTGGCAGGTTTGATGATGCAAAAAGCCCAGCTTTGTATTGCCGATCCGAAAAAGCGCTTGCTAAGCAGCAGTGTCACGTTTGTCGGACCTGTGCAACAAGGTCGGGCACGGCTCACGGCGGAAATTCTGCGTGAAGGCAAATCTGTGACCAGTGTCGAAGTTCGTTTATGGCAGGATGATGCAGTACAAAGCATTTTAATTGCCAGTTTTGGTGCGGCACGTGAATCCAGCATTGTGGTGCAACAAGAACGTACTGCGCCCAATTTTCCACCTGCAACGGAATTGCCTGTTACACAGCATCATCCTTTAGCACCTGAATGTTTTCAGCAGATGGATTTGGTTTGGTCTGAAGGACAATATCCGTTTACTGCTAGTCATAAACCTGATTTTGCAGGCTGGATGCGTTTTAACCCAAAACAGCATACGAATCGTGCCATGACCATTGCCGATTTGATGGTGGCTTTTGATATGTGGCCGCCTGGAGTACTGCCGATGTTTGAGCAGCTCGCTCCTGCCAGTTCACTGACTTGGCATGTGACCTATGTCAATCCTTTGCAAAATCAGCTGCAAGATTGGATGAAATATAAAGTTTTTACCGATCATGCTAGCGGTGGTTATGCCACAGAATATGCGCACTTATGGGATGATCAGGATCGGCTAATAGCGATTGCCCGACAGACCATCACCGTGTTTGCCTAGTGACACCTACTAGCATTTCGTATAAAGTGAAGCCTATTCACGATGACAAATCCTCAAAAAACTTGTGAATATGCAGCGTAAAGAGGGGAAACATTGGCGGTGTCTATGACAACAGGTCGTATCCTGAACATTCCAAATATATTAACTTTGGCTCGAATCGCCTTGATTCCTGTTTTTTTGTTGGTGGCGTATTGGCCGCCTGCAATGGGCGTAAATGGTTATGATGGTGGCATGACGCGTCATATTATTTTGACGTCTATTTTTGTGATTGCTGCTGTGACCGACTGGTTTGATGGCTATTTGGCACGTACTTTGAATCAGACCTCTGCATTTGGGCGCTTTTTAGACCCTGTGGCCGATAAACTTATGGTCGCTGCGGCATTGATTGTTTTAGTGCAATGGCAACCGACTATTTCTATGGCTTTTGCCGCGATTGTAATTATTTCCCGTGAAATTACCGTATCTGCCTTACGAGAGTGGATGGCTGAACTCGGCGCACGTACCAGTGTGGCGGTGTCTACAGTGGGGAAATATAAAACAGCATTCCAAATGATTGCGATTTCAGTGTTCTTATTGAACTGGCAACCATTGGAAATGGTGGCTTATTTGTTGCTCTATACTGCTGTAATTCTAACGCTTTGGTCGATGTTTATTTATTTAAAAGCGGCATGGCCATATTTGAAACAACCTTAAATATCGTGATTCTTCATTAAAAAGTGCTTCTGATTGAAGCACTTTTTGATTAACTATGGGTTTCTTCCTCGGCATCATCCTCATAAGTTTTGGCAATTTTTTCAATATTTAAACTTTTTGCCATCGCATCAAAAATTTCTTTATAAACACCATTTTGATGATAAAGCGCATCATGTTCGCCATGTTCCGCAATCCTGCCATCTTTCATGACATAGGTGTAATCGGCATCAATAATTTGCGATAAGCTATGTGAAATGATGATGACCGTACGCCCTTGTTTAATTTCATCGAGGCTTTGTTTGATTTGTTCGGTTGCAATGGCATCCAGACTAGCAGTCGGTTCATCTAAAAAAATAATAGGTGGATTTTTCAGGAACATACGTGCAAGGGCAATCCGTTGTTGTTGACCGCCTGAAAGCATGAGGGCATCTGCGTCATAAGCCTGAGGCAATTGCAAAATTTGTTCGTGAATAGAGGCTTTTTGGGCTGCCAGAATCACATCTTCCAAGCTTGCATCAGTTTTGCCATAACGAATATTTTCAAAAATAGAGCCTTGGAAAATATGATTTTTTTGCAAAACCAAGCCGATATGGTCACGCAAATATTGAGTGTCGATGTGGTTAATATCAATCCCATCGAGCTGAATTGTTCCCTGTTGTGGTTCATAGAATTTATCTAATAAACTGATCAGGGTAGATTTTCCTGCTCCCGACAATCCCACCAATGCGGTAATTTTATTGGGCTGAATCTGCATTTGAATGTCTTTGAGTGCATGATGTCCATTCGGATAAAAAAAGTTTACCTGTTGCAGATCAAACTGCCCTCGAATAACTGGTTTAAGCGTACCACTTGGCTCAATTTCATGCTCGGCTTCCAAAATTTGAAAGAAGCTTTCTGAATAGATCATTGCATCATTGACTTCATCATAAATACGATGCAATGAGCGAATTGGGGCAGAAACATTGCCAAACAGCAACACGTGATACATGATCATGCCGATGCTCATTTGTCTATCTAACACAAAATAAGCAGTTAAAATAATAATCAGCACCACGCCAATTTGTTCAATAAAGCTTTTTAAACCATCAAATAAAAAACTGGTTTGGCGGGTCTGCATTTGATTGTGGGTCAGTTTTTTCTGCAGGGTGAGTTGTTTTTCTGCTTCGATGCTTTCTCTGTTAAATGATTTAATCACGGTAATTGAGTTGATGATGCTGAGAATCCCTTGGCTTTTTTTCTCACGTCCATCACGTAAATTACGTCGCCAGCTTCCTAGTTTTTGTGCCTGCTGATAGGTCAGCCAAAAATAAATAGGCACAATGAGTGTCGCGACCAAGCCCACATAAAAATTGGCATAATACATTAAGCCCAAAGCCACAATTGCACTGGTAAAGAGTGGCAAAATATCAATAAAGAAAATTTGCACTAAGCGGGTGAGCGAACCAATGCCACGATCTATACGTGTTTGTAATTTACCTGCTTGGTTGTTGTCCTGATTAAAAAAGGCCAGTCGATAACGCAAAAATTTCTCAATAATGCCCTGTGCCAAATCTTGTGACACAAAAATGCGTAGTTTTTCACCATAAAACTTCTGTCCAAACTGCACAAAGGCATTGATGATTTCTTTACCCAGCAAAATGGCTGAAATGGTGATTAAAATGTGCCAGCCTGCAGACAGACCTTGTCCTGCCTCAATTAAGGCGTTAATACGGTCAACAGCGTATTGTAAAGTTAGTGCATTGACTTGAGCTGTTAATGAGCCGATGAGCGTTAAAACTAAGGTAGCAATCACCAAGAGCTGATAAGGTCGAACGAAGGGACGCAATTTTTGAAATAAATGCCATAAATTCATAAGCTATTATTGTTATAAGAACGATGATTTTAAGTCTAAGGATGAACTTCACGACTCACAAGCCAAAAAGCTGTGTCATTTTGTGAGCAGTCCTGATCCTTGTTTTAGATTAAACAATAAGCTATTCAGCATAGGAATGACCATGAATCTAGAATTGTTTGCACCTGAGCGTTGTGACAACGTACTGCCTTATGACGGCATTGTGCAGGACTATGGTTTGGTGCTGAGTGCGGAGCATAGTGAGCGTTATTTGCAGTATTTTCTGCAACATTTGGCATGGCAGCCTGATGAAGGTCTGCTCTTTGGTCAGTATTATCGGACACAGCGCCAAGTGGTATGGTATGGCGATGAGCAGTATCAATATCGTTATTCGGGAGCAGTTAAGCAGGCACTGCTATGGCAGCCTGCTTTGTGGCGATTGAAACAGCAAATTGAACAATGGGTCGGGCATCCCTTTAATTCATGTTTGGCCAATTTATATCAAGATGGTACGCAGGGCTTGGGTTGGCACAGTGATGATGAGCCGAATTTAGGCAGACACGCTGTCATTGCATCTTTGAGTTTGGGGGCAACCCGTAAATTTTGTTTTCAGCATAAACACCGCGCCAACAAGGTTGAGCTACTGTTGCACAGCGGTCAGTTGTTGGTCATGCGTGGCACGACACAACACTATTGGAAACATGCCTTAATGAAGTCCAATAGAATTATACAACCCAGAATTAATCTGACCTTTCGCTATTTTCACACGGCTATTGAATAAAACTTGATTTAGCACTCTAAATTCTTATTCAGGAATAAATTTTAATTGTATTTAAATTCAGTGCTTTAAGGTATCAATAACCTAAATCTTTAAGTGAGTTCTATACTAAAACTGGTATTCAGTACTTCCACCTGTTTTTCAATTTGTTCTGCATTATCCTGCAAAATTTCAATCAGTTTTTGCAAATTGACAAATTCAAAACGGTTTTTAGATGCCAGCAGCGTCAATGCATAAGGTGCATCTTTAGATGAAAAACGAATCGGTACAGATAAGCCTGCAATTTCTGCATCGAGTTCGCCGTTAGAAAAATAATAGCCTTGTTTTTTGATTTTGCGCATTTGCTGCAAAAAGTCATCTTCATCTTGTGCAAAATTGACTTGTGCCAATTCGTTAGAAAAACGTTGGTAATAGTCTAAAATTTTAGCTTTAGGCAGATGTGCCATAATAATTTTTGGCGATGAGCCGACATAAACAGGACGTGGGCAGCCGCGACCATAAGACAGCAAAGGCGTATCTTTAAAGATTTCGTGATGCACATCAATGCAGGAATCTTGATTGAGTTGGGTCAGCAAACAGCAAAATTCAGTACGTTCCGCAATTTTTTTCATAAACGGAATACTGATGGTGACCAATGGATCGGTCGTGCGAGAGATAAAATCCAATACCGCAATTTTTGGCCCTAGGGTGTAATCTCCCGATGTGCCACTCATGCGCTGCAACAACTCTGCCGAAACCAACTCTTTTAAATAGCGGTAACTGGTGGGCTTAGATAAACCGAGTTCCTCACTAATGGTATCTACATTAATGACAGGACGTGCGGTTGAAAATAAGTCTAAGACTGTGAGAATCTTGCCAAAGCTAGACAGTGCCATGCGGATTTACCCATTCACACCAAAAGGATGGTGTCACTTTATATCAAAAAATCGCCAGACCAATAGACTTTTTACAGATGGTCTTAGGCATTCTAACGATCAATGTCCCAATTCTTTTGCATTTGTCGATGTTATCTATTCAGAAATAGGATTTAAGGCTGAACGCCGTGAGGGTCACGATACCAGCTTTCAATCAATAGTGCTGCGGCAAGACTATCGGCAGCGAGTTTTTTACCACGCCCTTGGGCTTGATAATGATCAAGCTCATCACGTGCTTCACGTGTGGTTAGGCGTTCATCGACCATTAGGGTGTTGATATTGCTTTGATGGCGTAAGCGTCTAGCAAACTTACGCGCACGGGTAGACAGTTCTGACTCGCTATCATCCATATTTAAAGGTAAGCCCACTAGAAATAATTGTGGCTGATGTTGCTTGATAATTTTTAGCAAGTTTTCCCATTGCGGAATGCCATCTTTCATGGGAAAGAGGGCGAGAGGGGTCGCACTTTCAATCAGTGCCTGCCCCACAGCCATGCCCATTTTTTGCGTACCGAAGTCAAATGCCATAATGGTTTGGGCTTGTGTTGTTTCAGGCATGACCAATCTCTGAAGATAACCATGTTGGATCTACGCCCATTTTACGATAAGCGGCATCCCAACGATCGTCATAAGGTAAATTAAAAATTAAGTCCATGTCGGATTCGCAAATCAGCCAATCGCCCCGAGCAATTTCCTGTTCGAGTTGTTGTTTGCCCCAGCTGGCATAGCCTAAGGCAATTTGGTAGCGTCCAACGCCTTCATTGTGGGCAATTGCATCTAAAATATCTTTAGAGGTGGTGATACAGACATTTTCACCAACAGCGATAGATGAATGCCAAGTTGGCTGCCCTGTGTGTAAAACAAAACCTGCCTCAGGTCGTAATGGACCACCTTGTAGAACTTCGTGAGGATGCACATTATCTGCGTCTATATCTAAATCATTGAGTAATTCTTTGATTTGGATACCCGATGGACGGTTGATAATAATGCCTTGCGCACCGTCTTCATCATGACGTGCCAAATAGATGACGGTGTTTGCAAAAAACTCATCATTCATATCGGGCGGGGCTATGAGACAGCGATGCGTCAGATATTGTTTAGTCACCTAAGCAATTCTCCTTAAAAACAGTTGCTTCTAGAAAAACCTATTCCTTTAGGATACACGTTACTTGAGCTTTGTGATTTCACCAAGCTCTTTTTGTGACAGCGTTGGTTTTTAAGCCTGTTGAAACTTCAATTGGCGTAATTGTTTGGCGTGTTGCAGGGTGGTGTCATTAATTTCAACGCCGCCTGTCATGCGTGCCAATTCTAAAATACGCGCATCTTCTTCTAATTCAACAATGGTGCTGCTGGCAGGGTCGGTCTGACGTTTTTTTACCAGTAAATGTTGATCAGACTGTGCCGCCACTTGTGCTTGGTGGGTAATACATAAAATTTGAACGTGTTGCGCCAAACCTGCGAGTAAGCGCCCCACAATTTCTGCGGTACCACCACTAATCCCGACATCAATTTCATCAAAAACCAAGACTTCGGCTTCGGTTTTTTCGGCATTCATGACTTGCATAACCAAGGCAATCCGCGATAATTCACCACCAGAAGCCACGCGTGCCAATGGCTGTGCAGGAATACCTTTGTTGGCGGTAAACAATAATTGAATAAAACTTAACCCTTCCGCAGAAACTTGTTCTAAAGGTTCAAATTTAAATTCAAAATGTGCCTCAGGCAGTGCCAATTGTTTAACTTGCTCGGTTAGTTGTTTAGCGAGCGGTGCAGCTGCTTCACGACGGATATCATCTAAATGTTGTGCTTTGGCTAAGAAGTCCTGATGTGCCACTTCTACTTGTTCTGCCAAAGTTTCAGGGTCTTCAAGTTCATGTAAAGCAGTGAGCTCAGTTTGCCAAGTATCAAATTCTTGTTTTAATAATTCAGGTTGTGTGCGGTATTTACGCGCTAAACGATGAAAGACTTCTAATTTTTGATTCAGTTCTTCCATGCGCTCTGGATCAAAGCTTTGACGATCAATAAACTGACGTAAATTGGCTGTCGCATCATCTAATTCACTTTGCGCATTTAACAATGAATTATAAATTTCCGATAATTGCTCACTGCGCCCCGCATGCGATTCCAAGCGGCGAATAATTGAAGCAATTTCCTGAGTGATGTTTTGCTCGGCTTCATCCAAGGCATTTAAGCTATAACTGCAATCCTGCATGATATGTTCATGATGGCTTAGGCGATCAAACTCTTGTTCAATCTCCTTATAATCGATTTGTACCAGTTCATCGAGTTCTTCGAGCTGTAAGTTCAGGGTTTCGATGCGTTGCTTGCGGGTTGCCTGTGCATCCAGCGCTGCCTGATGCTGTCGGATATTTTTTTGCCATGTACTGTAAGCATCACGTACTGCTTGGGCAGGGGCATAAAAATTATAATAACGATCAAGCCAGTGTTTTGGATAAGGCGGTTCGAGCAATTGTTGCTGACTGTGCTGACTGTATAACTGTACCAGTAAGCGTCCAATTTCTTTCAGCTCTGCCAAACTGCTTGGACGACCATTAATCCATGCTTTGCTGCGCCCTGTGGCAAAAATTACCCGACGTAAATGGATTTCACCAGACTCATCATCTAATTCATGTTCTTTTAGCCATTGTGCTTCAGGGCTATTGTCCTGATAACTGAAACTCGCGGTCACATCGGCTTTATCTGAGCCAAAACGTACATAATTGGTATCGGTACGTTCACCTAAACAGGCAGAGAGCGCATCTAAAAGTAAGGATTTACCTGCACCTGTTTCCCCTGTCAGAACGTTAAAACCTGTTTCAATATCCAGTGCTAAGTGGTCGGCAAGGGCAAAGTTAATCAGTGTTAAATGAGTCAGCATAAACGCATCCAAGCTGCGAAAAGTGTCAGTGAAAGAGAGTCAAGTTTTGGAAATGCCATAACAAGGCTGTTATTTTCTTCTATTTAATTCTAGCTTAAATTGCAGCGCAAACAACAAAAAATGTACCCGATAAGCATCATATATAAAACACATGATCATTTGATCATTTCATTGGATGGTCATTAAATTGCAGTATATTCACTTGGGGAGTTTTCGGTGCTGCTTGATATGGTGGAACTTAAACGATATAGATACTATTCGTGATCTGTTTCACATTCAGATTTAGCACTTTAGTGGGGAAGAATCTAGAGCAGAGTACTTTGCATGCCTCTGGCATTGGCTTAGACTGTGCTGTCAGCGTGTTGCATGCTGCGTATTGAAACATTGTTCAATTTACGCAAAGCCCACTGTAAACACAGATTGATTAGTTCTGAGGACAGAATTAAACTACATCAGTCAAAAATATAAAAACGCGTTACCTGGAGAATACGCATGTCAGCTCAGTTTGATCATGTATCAGTTGTGAAAAAGTCGAATGTCTATTTTGGTGGGCAATGCATCAGTCACACGGTGCAATTTGAAGACGGTACCAAAAAAACCTTAGGGGTAATTTTACCGACCGAACAAGCCTTGATTTTCGAAACGCATGTGCCTGAACGTATGGAAATTATTTCAGGTGAGTGTCGTGTCAAAATTGCCGATAGCGAAGAAAGTGAATTATTCCGCGCGGGTCAGTCATTCTATGTGCCTGGCAATAGCCGTTTCAGCATTGAAACCGACGAAGTGCTTGATTACGTGTGTCACTTAGAAGGTTAATCAAGCGATCAATAGGGTATTGAATTAAGATTTCATTTTTCTCCTGCTTGAGCACCCAATCAAGCGGAATTGAATCAAGAAATTTTCACCTGAATCGGTTAAACTAGATCTGATTGAAATCCTGTGAAGTCAGCTTTGCAGGATTTTTCGTTTTCGCTGGTTTATAGGTGTAATTAATTAGAGGTCGTTCATGGCAAAACCTGAATATTATTATGGCGTTCACTCGGTGGAGTCATTATTGGAGCTTGAGCCAGAGCGCGTCTTAACTCTTTTTACTTTAAAAGGACGTGATGATCAGCGTTTACAAAAAATTTTAGAACTTGCTGAACCATTTGGTATTAGTGTGCAAAAAGCCAGTCGTGACAGCTTGGAAAAATTGGCAGGTTTGCCTTTTCACCAAGGAGTGGTGGCTGCAGTGCGCCCCCATCCAACCCTGAATGAAAAAGACTTGGACACCTTGTTGCAGGCCGATAGTAAGCCTTTACTTTTGGCGCTAGACCAAGTCACCGACCCGCATAACTTGGGTGCGTGTATCCGTACTGCCGCTGCGATGGGGGTTACTGCCGTGATTGTGCCGCGTGATCGTTCAGCAAGTTTGACCCCAACTGCACGCAAAGTAGCTGCAGGTGGTGCAGAAAAAGTCAAATTTATCCAAGTGACCAATTTGGCACGTACTTTGGCGCATTTGAAACAAGAGTTTAATGTGCGTGTGGTGGGTACGATGCTGGATGAAAAAGCTTTGCCAATTCAGCAATTTGACTTTACAGGTACAGCAGTATGCGTGGTGATGGGCGCAGAAGATACAGGTTTACGCCCAATTACCCAGTCACAATGTGATCAAACCGTATTTATTCCAATGGCAGGAAATCTGCAAAGTCTGAATGTCAGTGTTGCAACAGGTATGGCCTTGTATGAAGCTTGTCGTCAGCGTCAGGCTTAATTGCTGATTTTGTATTTGCTATTCTATTGATGTCTTCAACACCGTGATTCGTCTATCTCCCCAAAAGCAAGGTTATGCTTTGGTGTTTGTTACCATGTGCATTTGGGGTGGTTTTACCCTAACTGCTCGGCTGAATGCACAATGGCAGATCAGTGCTTGGGATATTACCGCCTTACGCTTTGCTTTGGCTTTTTGTATTTTAATGCCGATTCTTATCTGGAAAAAAGATACGGCATTTTTATGGAAAAAAGAGCCTTTTATTTTGGCAATGATTGGTGGAGTGGGCTATTGCCTGACTGCGTATAGTGCTTTTCATTATGTACCTGCTGCGCATGCTGCCATTTTTTTGAATGGCTGTATTCCTGTTTGTACCGCCATTGCTGCTTGGATGTTATTTCGAGTGCCTTTTGACCGCCATACATGGATCAGTATTGTAATTATGCTGACCGCCATTGCGGGTATGAGTGCGCTGATGTATCAAGAAACAGGTGTTGCCTTTGGACTTGGGGATGGACTGTTTTTTATCAGCGCTATTTGGTGGGGTGTGTTTACGGTTTTATTAAGACAATGGAAGCTCTCCGCTTGGCATGCTATGGCAGGTGTCGCAATTTGGTCGGCAATCGTCTATGTCCCGATTTACGTACTGTTTTTCCCGAAACAACTCACCGCACCCGAACCGATTCATTTATTGCTGCAAACTGTTTTTCATGGGGTATTTGTGGTAATCATCGCAACACTTAGCTATGTCGAGGCAATTAAGCGTTTGGGGGCATTCAAAACTGGTAGTATTGTGACCTTGGCGCCGTTTATTGCTGCGATTCTTGCTGTCCCTTTATTGGGCGAGCCGTTGAGTCTGGCAATTTTATGTGGCTTGATGGGTATGGGGATTGGCGCTTTGCAACCTTGGCGTTGGTGGGCACGACCTGACAGCTTAAAAGCCCAACTTGAACAGCAAAAAAAACAGTCAGATTAATTTGCTTACTGCATCGCTCGCTTTAAATACTGCTGATGCAATACTTCAAGTTTGCTATACAAATGATCTAAATGCCCATCGTTCAGCACAATGTCATCGGCTAGGCGTTGTTTTTCAGCACGTGGCATTTGTGCTTGAATAATTTTATGAATTTGCTCAACCGTTTGACCATCACGTTGTGAGGCACGGTGAATTTGTAGTGCTTCAGTAGCATCAATCAATAATGTATGTTGGGTCAATTGATGTTGATTGGTTTCAAACAAGAGTGGTGAAACCAAAACCACGTAGGGGCTATTGGCAGCATTTAATTGTTGAATAATCGATTCACGAATTGCAGGGTGGGTGATTTTTTCAAGTGCTTGTCGTGCACTTGGTTCTTTGAAAATGTGTTCACGTAAGGCACGACGATCAAGCTCACCATTCTCAAGTAAAACCCAATCGCCAAAGTGTTGTCGAATTTGCTTTAAGGCAGGCTGTCCTTTTTCGACTACTTCACGTGCAACCACATCTGCATCGACCACAACAATGCCTTGGGTCTCAAACCACGCACTGGCTGCAGACTTGCCACTGCCAATTCCTCCTGTTAGACCCAAAACAAAACGCATGTGCTGTCCTTATTGTCCCAAATATACTTTCATGATTGGCTCGCCCCATAAAAAGGCAATCCAGCCCGCAATGGCGATATACGGACCAAACGCAAAGGGTTGATTTTCTTTACGTACTTTTAACAGAATAATGCCAATAATCGCCCCAACTAAGGACGATAGCAGCACAATCAGGGGTAACATCATCGGCCCCATCCATGCACCTAAAGCGGCAAGGAGCTTGAAGTCGCCATAGCCCATGCCTTCTTTGCCTGTGACGATTTTAAATAGGTAATACACCACCCATAGACATAGGAAGCCAATCACATAGCCCCAAATTGCCGAGGTTGGTGAGGTATAGATGGCATAGCTGTTGACGGCCAAACCCAGTGCAGCCAAAGGCAGGGTATAACGGTCTGGCAAGAGTTGTGTATCGAAATCAATGAAGGTGAGCGCAATCAAGGTATAAGTGAGTAGCAAGCCAAATAGCATTTGTACGGTTGGGCCAAATACCGCAAGCACAATCAGAGCGCAAATAGCAGTTAATACCTCAATCAGTGGATAACGTATACTGATCGGGTTTTGGCAGTTGCCACATTTACCGCGTAATACCAACCAACTCAGCACAGGAATATTTTGATACCAACGAATTGGGTTGTGACATTTGGGACAGGTCGATGCAGGTTTGCTGAGGGTGATTTTACTTTCATCAATAATGGCTTGTTCAGGATGTAACAACATTTGGCAGTCGTTACGCCACTCCTGTTCCATCATTTTTGGGGTGCGATAAATCACCACATTCAAAAAACTGCCAATACATAAACTAAAAAGTCCAACTGCGATATAGAGCGCAGTTGGATTTTGGATCAAGTACGCGATTAATTCTTGCATTAAACCACAGAACCCATTTGGAAGATTGGAAGGTACATGGCGACAACTAAACCACCCACTAAAATACCCAAGACAGACATAATCAACGGCTCCATCATTGAGGTTAAGCCATCTACTGCGTTGTCGACTTCGTTTTCATAGTGGGTTGCGACTTTATCCAGCATGGCATCTAGCGCACCTGATTCTTCACCAATGGCGACCATTTGCACCGCCATAGAAGGGAATTTATTGGTGACACGCATGGCGAATTGTAGCTGCTGTCCTGTCGCGACATCATCACGTATTTTCATCACCGCTTCTTCATAGACCACGTTATTGGTTGCCCCAGCGGTCGATTCCAAAGCATCAATTAAGGGTACACCAGCAGCAAAAGTAGTGGCTAAAGTACGGCTATAACGCGCGATAATGGCTTTATAGACCAAGTCACCAAAAATAGGCGCTTTCAGTGCCGCTTTGTCTAAGAAGTCACGGAATTTTTTACTGCGTTTTTTAGTTTCCAAGAAACCTGCAATCATGACCCCAATCACAATAATCAGAATAAACCAGTATTTCTGCATCCATTGTGACATGTTGACCACCATTTTAGTGAAGGCAGGCAAGTCTGCACCAAAAGAGCTAAACAACTCTTCAAATACAGGTACAACTTTTACCATCAAAATAATGGTCACAATCACAGCCACCACGATGACCGTTGCAGGGTATTTCATGGCTTTTTTAATTTTTTGTTTGAGTAACTCACTCTTTTCTTTATAGATCGCAACACGATCCAGCATGGTTTCTAGTGCACCCGATTGTTCACCAGATTCAACCAAAGAGCAGAACAGATTGTCAAAATATTGAGGATATTTACGCAATGCGCCAGCAAAGGTATTCCCGCCTTCCACTTCACCTTTAATGCCTAAAACCACTTCACGCATGGCGGGGTTTTCAAGACCTTCGGCAACAATCTCAAAGCTTTGTACCAAAGGCACACCTGCTTTCATCATAGTGGCAAGCTGACGCGTGAAAATAGTGATGTCTAATGTCGACACCCGTTTTTTCATTAAGCCTTCAAGAATATTCTTTTTCTTTTGGCGAATCGTCTTGATGGTAATCCCTTGTTTACGCAATGTGACCTTTGCCAAGGCCATATTACGCGCTGGAATTTCCCCTTTTAACTTAGCCCCTTTGCGGTCAATCCCTTCATAAACGAAGGTGGGCATCATCTGTGCTTTTTTGACAGCCATGCGTATTTATCCTTATTTTAAATTTTACAACTATTCACTGGTCACACGATTGACTTCTTGCAATGAAGTCACCCCCTGCATGACCTTAAGTAACCCCGAACGACGCAGATTGTTAAACCCCGATTTTGCTGACGCATCAGCAATTTGGATGGCATTACCATCCTCCATAATAATTCTAGAAATTTCTGGTGTGACTTTCATCACTTCATAAACACCAACACGTCCTTTATAACCTTCACGGCATTCAGAACAGCCTACAGGTTGATAGACCTGAAATTCTGGATTGCTCAAATCGGCTTCAGTAAAGCCCATTTCCAATAAGCTTTGTTTTGGAATATCGGAAGGAGCTTTGCAATGCGGGCATAGGCGTCGTGCCAAACGCTGTGCAATGACGAGGTTTACCGAAGTTGCGATGTTAAAGGAAGGAACGCCCATGTTGCGTAAACGCGTTAAAGTTTCTGGCGCACTGTTGGTGTGTAGGGTAGATAAAACCATGTGACCTGTTTGGGCAGCTTTAATTGCAATTTCTGCAGTTTCAAGATCACGAATCTCACCCACCATGACAATATCAGGGTCTTGACGTAAGAAAGATTTCAGGGCGGCAGCGAAGGTTAAGCCTACTTTATTGTTGACGTTAACCTGATTGATGCCTTCTAAGTTAATTTCCACAGGGTCTTCGGCGGTGGAAATGTTGGTATCTTCTCTGTTTAAGATATTTAAGCCTGTATATAGCGATACCGTTTTACCCGAACCCGTTGGGCCTGTAATCAGTAACATGCCTTGCGGTTTTTCTAAGGCTTCCATGAACAATTCTTTTTGTTCTGGTTCATAGCCCAAAGCGTCAATCCCAAGCATCGCGCTAGATGGGTCAAGAATACGCAGTACGATTTTTTCACCGAACAATGTTGGCAACGAGTTCACACGGAAGTCGATGGACTTGTTTTTAGATAGTTTTAATTTAATACGACCATCTTGCGGGACACGCTTTTCAGAAATGTCCATTTGGGACATCACTTTTAAACGTGATGCCAAGCGGTTAGCTAACTGTAAGGGTGGGGTGGCAATTTGACGTAATACACCATCGACACGGTAACGCACTCGATAGGTTTTTTCATACGGTTCAAAGTGTAAGTCCGAAGCACCCATGCGAATTGCATCAATCAGTAATTTGTTGATGTATTTAACAATTGGGGATTCATCACCCTGCGGTTCATCTTCTGCAGCTTGTTCTGGTTCGCTGTTACCATCTTCAAAGTTGAGATCGAAGTCATCATCTTCAAATTCAAAAGCAGACTCACTCGCAAAGTTTTGTTCAATCAGTTTTACCAATTTATCGTGTTCGACCACAATGGCTTCAATATTCATTTTACTGTTGAAACGAATGGCATCCATTGCTTCGATATTGGTCGGGTTACTGGTCGCAACGTAAAGCAGGTGATTGCGCTTAAAAATAGGTAAAAGGTTATATTTGCTGAAAAGCTTTTCATCAATGCCTTCACGCACGATGAGCGCAGAGTCATACACGCTTAAATCAAAAATAGGTTCGCCAAACTCATTAGAAATTTTTTCAGCAATGATTAAAGGCGCGATATTTAGGTTTTGAATGAGATAGGGAACAATATCAACATTATCTTTTTGTGCGGCTTTAATGGCAGTTTGCATATTTTCAGCAGAAACGAGCCCATCTTCGACCAAACGTCGAATAAAACCTGTAAATCTAGGTGTAGCTTGTTGTACTGACATTCCCCAACGTCCTCAAAATCAAGATTGTTTATAATTGGTATCTTAAAATTATACTTTTGTTGCACAAAAATACCATATCTGAAAGTGCTGTCACCACCTAAGTATCGCCTAAAAGCATGAACCAGTTACATTAATCTGCTAAAAAAATTGTAAGTCCTGCCATGAAAAGATACTTCATGCAGCAGTTTGATGCAAAGCTTGTACAAAAAACTCAGCAGAAATGTGATTTGCGTGTAGAATGTGCGCGATTAAATGAATTGTTTTTGCAGGTTATTCTATGTCGGCTACGACGATTAAGCCTTGGGTGGTTGGCAATTGGAAGATGAATCCGATACATGCCGATGCTCAGCAACTTATTTCTGAATTTAAAACATTATTACAAGACAGCCCTGTAGAGGCTGAAAAGTGTCATTTGGGGATTGCACCTGTCACTTTGGCTTTAACTCAAATTCAAGCTGCATTGAGCGAAGCAGTACGTCCTGTCTATACCGTTGCACAAGACCTTTCCCGTATTGCGGGTTTGGGTGCATATACAGGCGAAGTCAGTGCAGAATTGCTAAAAGACAGTCAAATTGATTATGTATTGGTTGGGCATTCAGAACGTCGTGAACTTTTTGCAGACACACCAAGCATTTTGAATGAAAAAGTTAAAAATGCCTTGCAGGCAGGTTTGACAGTTATTTATTGTGTGGGTGAAAGTCTGCAACAACGTGAAAGCGGTCAGGCAGAGCAAGTTGTTTTGCAACAAATTTGTGATATTGCTGCTGTGGTTGACGCTGAGCAATGGCAACAGATAGTGATTGCGTATGAACCTATTTGGGCAATTGGTACAGGCAAGACCGCATCACCTGAAGATGCGCAAACCATGCATGCAAAAATCCGTGAAGGTTTAAGCCAAATCACCGCTTATGCGGTGACTCTACCGATTTTATATGGTGGTAGTGTAAAACCAGAAAATGCCGTAGAGTTAGCAGCCTGCCCAGACATTAATGGTGCTTTGGTCGGTGGTGCATCCTTAAATGCGGCATCGTTCCATCAAATTGCGCAAGCCTTTGCAAATACACAATAATGAGGAGTTCAGCATGCAAACATTTGTGCTGGTAGTACATATTATCTTAGCCATTTTAATGATTGGACTAATTTTGGTTCAGCATGGTAAAGGTGCAGATGCAGGCGCTTCTTTTGGTGGCGGTGGTGCGGCAACCGTATTTGGTGCGGCAGGCTCAGGTAACTTTTTAACCCGTTTAACGGCAATTTTAACAGCATTGTTTTTTGCAACCAGTTTAACTTTAGCGGTGTTTGCCAAGAAACAAACCACAGGTGCATATAGTTTGCAGACTGTACAAACGACTGCACCTGCACAGCCAGTATCGCCTGAAACTTCACCAACTGCGCCTAAAAGCGCTGAATAATTTTATTTAGCACTTTCTTTTTTCGCATGATGCGACTAGAATGCGTCACAGCTGCGGTGGTGGTGGAATTGGTAGACACGCTACCTTGAGGTGGTAGTGCTTTCGGGCGTGGGGGTTCAAGTCCCCCCTTCCGCACCAACTTATAATCCAGAAAACATAAGTTGGTGTTAAGCAGCAAATCTGTTGATGCGGGATGGAGCAGTCTGGTAGCTCGTCGGGCTCATAACCCGAAGGTCGTTGGTTCAAATCCAGCTCCCGCTACCAATCAATCCTAAGCTTATCGTGAATTAAGCGTAGGCAACTTAAATTATTTTAGGTTGAGATAAGTATTTACATGTTGTTGCGGGATGGAGCAGTCTGGTAGCTCGTCGGGCTCATAACCCGAAGGTCGTTGGTTCAAATCCAGCTCCCGCTACCAATATTTTAAAAGTGTGATTATGCTCTAATATGAGTTTTACGCTTTATACTGACTAAGGTGCAACTTAAGTCAGGCAAAAATGCTAAGTTTGATTGAAAACTTATTCATATTTGTATATAATTTTTGCACGTTGATGCGGGATGGAGCAGTCTGGTAGCTCGTCGGGCTCATAACCCGAAGGTCGTTGGTTCAAATCCAGCTCCCGCTACCAAGTTTCTAATGGTGTGGTACGTTAGTTTTAGTTGATTGAATTCAGCATAATAAACTAGCAAAGATGGTTAGATTTAGTCTAATCCCCGCAACCAAGTTTCTAAAGAGGCTCACAACTAGGTGGGCCTTTTTGCACAGTGGATATTGGTTTTACTGTGCAAGAATAGGGGCGATTACGCCCTTTTTTATTGGCTATCGTGTAGTGTCGATACAAGCCGTGCGCGGCCTAAAGTCAAAGTGTCATGTTTCACTACTACTATAGTTTGTATGAATGTGTAGTGGTCAAATAAGACCATTGAACCGCAGCAGAATGACGAGAGTAAATGAAGCTATCAAATAAAACTCAAGCACTTCAGGACTTAATTGCGCCAGCAGTGCAAGCATGTGATGTGGATCTTTGGGGAATCGAGTTTATTCCACAAGGTAAGCGTTCTTTGTTACGTATTTATATCGACAAAGCTGTCGATGAAAATGCAGAACCTGTCTTAAATGAAGATGGCGAATTAGAGCAAGGTCGTGGTATTGGTGTGCAAGATTGTGTACGTGTAACCCAGCAAGTTGGTGCAATGCTTGATGTGCATGATCCAATTTCAGGTGAATATGCACTTGAAGTATCCTCTCCGGGTTGGGATCGTCCATTTTTCCAATTAGAGCAATTGCCTGCATATATTGGGCAAACCATTGCGTTACGTTTAATCAGTGCTGTAGAAAACCGTCGTAAATTTCAAGCGAAATTGGTTGCTGTAGATCTGGAAAATGAAACCATTCAGGTCGAAGTGGAAAAACAGCAGGTATTGGAGATTGACAGTCACAATATTGATAAAGCAAACCTGATTTACCAAGATTAATCAAATTAATAAGAATCTGAACGAATAGGTGACTTATGGCACGTGAAATTCTTACCGTCGTTGAAACGGTTAGTAACGAAAAAGGTGTAAGTCGTGAGGCAATTTTTGAGGCGCTTGAACAGGCTCTTGTTGCTGCGACGAAAAAGAAATTCTACGAAGGCACAAACTCAGAAGAAGCACGTTTACGTGTGGAAATTGATCGTAAAACAGGTGACTACAGCACTTTCCGTCAGTGGGAAGTGGTGGCAGATGAAGATCATGAAATGCCTGCATGCCAAGATGCAATTTCTGATGTAGACCCTGCAAAGTGGTCAATTGGCGATATTCGCGAACTTGAAGTTGAGTCAATTGACTTCGGTCGTATTGCTGCGCAAATTGCCAAGCAAGTGATTGTGCAAAAAATTCGTGAAGCAGAACGCGCATTGGTTGCAGATGCTTATGAAGCCAAAGTAGGCGAGCTGATTTACGGTGAAGTGAAAAAGCAAACCAAAGATGGCTTTATTATTGATTTGGGCGACAATGCAGAAGCATATTTGGCGCGTGAAGAAATGATCGCCAAAGAAATTTTGCGTCCTAAGCAGCGTGTGAATGCAATTTTGTACAGCGTGAACCGTGAAGGTCGTGGTGCACAATTGTTGTTGTCACGTGCCAAGCCTGAAATGCTGATTGCATTGATGAAAAAAGAAATTCCAGAAATTTCTGAAGAAATCATCGAAATTAAAGCAGCAGCGCGTCAGCCAGGTGTACGTGCAAAAATTGCAGTAAAAACCAACGACCATCGTATTGACCCTGTAGGTGCATGTATTGGTATGCGTGGTACACGTATCCAAGCGGTACAGCAAGAGTTAAATGGTGAGCGTATTGATGTTGTGGTGTGGTCTGATGATCCAGCACAATATATCGCCAGTGCTTTAGAGCCAGCCGATGTATCGGGAATTGTGATTGATGAAGAAGAACGTACTGCCGACATTATTTTCGCAACCAGCGATCAGTTGGCACGTGCAATTGGTTCACAAGGTCAAAACGTACGTTTAGCCTCTGAACTCACAGGTTACAAGCTGAACATGATGCTTGAAGAAGAGTATCACGCACGTCAGCAAAATGAAGCGCAACAATACTTGGACTTGTTTGTTTCACGTCTAGACATTGCTGAAGATTTGGCGATGGCATTGGTAGAAATGGGCTTCACTTCATTAGAAGAAATTGCGTATGTTCCTGCGGAAACATTTGACGAAATTGATTTAGATGAAGAACTTGTTGAAATGTTACAAGGCCGTGCCAAAGAAGTGGCTTTGGCAGAAGCATTGCAACAGCAAGAAAATATCCAAGATCCGAGTGAAGAACTTCTAGCAATGGAAGGCATGACACAAGAGATCGCTTATGCGCTTGCCGCTCGTGGTGTCATTACAGTTGATGATTTAGCTGACCAAGCGACTGACGATATCGAAGATATAGAAGGTTTAGGTACAGAAAAAGCGGGTCAATTGATTATGAAAGCGCGCGAATCATGGTTTAACTAGGAGGTAATATATGACGGACAAGTCGATTAAAGAGTTAGCGCTCAGTGTAGGTCGTCCAGTTGAGAAACTCCTGGAACAGGTTCGTGACGCAGGTTTACCACAGCGTAACGCTGACGATATTATTTCCACGGAACAACAAAGTACCCTAGTGAACCATTTAAAAAAGGTTCACGGTCAAGAGGGTAAAGCAGGACAAATCACGTTGAAACGTAAAACCACCAGTACCGCTAAAGTGGCAAGTACTTCGGGCAAAGCGAAAACGATTAATGTAGAAGTTCGCAAGAAGCATACATTTGTAAAGCCAGATCCTGAACAGATTAAAGCGGAAGCACTGGCAAAAGCACAGGCGGAAGCAGCTGAAAAAGCGCAAGCAGAACAGCAAGCACGTGACGTGGCAGAAAAGAGCAAAGCGAAAGCAGACGCGCCTCAAGCAGGTGCCGCAAAAGCGAAACAAGCTTTAGATGCAATGCGTGCAGCAGCCAAGCAAGAAACAGCCAAGCAAGAAGTTGCAAAAGCTGCGGTTGTGGTGAAACGTAAGTCAACCAACAAGCCAATTGTGAAGCAAGCAGTGAAAGTCACTGAAACACCTGAGCAAAAGAAAGCGCGTGAAGCGCAAGCAGCTCAGTTGAAAGCGACTGAAGAAGCAGCACGTCGTAAAGCTGCTGAAGAAGCGCAGCAACGTACGCTTGAGCAAATGCGTCAGATGGCATCTAAATACTCAAATGAAGATGCAACCGCTACCATTCGTGTGGTAGATGATTCTCCATTGGCGGCTGGTCTTGTGGGTCAGGCTTATGAAGATTCATTTGCCAAAGAAGACCGTGAAATCAAGCGTGGTACCAGCACCACCAATACACGTTCACCGAAAAAAGGTGGTCGTCGTGGTCAGGAAGAACAGTCTTTCAGCCAAAACTCACATAAACGCGGTTTGAAAACGAGCCAAGCCAACAAGCACGGCTTTGAAAAACCAGTTAAAAAACAAGTTTATGATGTTGAAATTGGTGCAACGATTGTGGTTGCGGACTTGGCTGCAAAAATGGCAGTTAAAGTACGCGAAGTTATTAAATCACTCATGAAAATGGGTGAGTTAGTTACGCAAAACCAAGCGATTGAGCAAGAAGTTGCAGCACTTGTAGTTGAGGAAATGGGCCACAACCCAGTTCTAGTATCTGATACGCAAGCTGAAGATAACTTACTTGAAGCTGCTGAAGAGGCACGTGGTGTTCAAACGACACGTCCACCAGTGGTGACCATCATGGGTCACGTTGACCATGGTAAGACATCATTACTTGACCGTATTCGTCGTGCCAAAGTGGCTGCAGGCGAAGCGGGTGGTATTACCCAGCACATTGGTGCATACCACGTACAAACCGATAAAGGCATTATCACCTTCTTAGATACACCGGGACACGCAGCGTTTACTGCAATGCGTTCACGTGGTGCGAAAGCGACAGATATCGTGGTATTGGTCGTTGCGGCAGATGATGGTGTGATGCCACAAACTGCAGAAGCCATTGACCATGCGCGTGCAGCGGGTACGCCAATTATTGTTGCCATTAACAAAATGGACAAAGAATCGGCTGATCCAGACCGCGTATTGAATGAATTGACCACCAAAGAAATCGTACCTGAACAATGGGGCGGTGACGTACCTGTTGCAATGGTTTCGGCGCATTCAGGTCAAGGTATTGATGAACTTCTTGACTTAATTTCAATTCAAGCAGAAATGATGGAATTGAAAGCATCTGAAGAAGGTGCAGCGCAAGGTGTGGTGATTGAAGCGCGTGTAGATAAAGGTCGCGGTGCAGTGACGTCAATTCTGGTACAAAACGGTACTTTGAATGTAGGTGACTTGGTACTTGCAGGTTCATCTTATGGTCGCGTACGTGCCATGACTGATGAAAACGGTAAGCGTATTAAATCTGCAGGTCCTTCAATTCCAGTTGAAATTTTAGGTTTACCTGAAGCGCCAATGGCAGGTGACGAAGTTCTTGTTGTAAATGACGAGAAGAAAGCACGTGAAGTTGCCGATGCGCGTATGGATCGTGAGCGTCAAAAACGTCTTGAGCGTCAAAGCGCAATGCGTCTTGAAAACATCATGGCATCAATGGGCAAAAAAGACGTTCCATTTGTCAATGTGGTATTGAAGACCGATGTACGAGGTACTTTGGAAGCCTTGATTGTTGCATTGGGCGAGTTGTCTACCGATGAAGTACGTGTACGTGTGATTGGTTCAGGCGTAGGTGCGATCACTGAGTCTGACGTTACGCTTGCAGAATCTTCAGAAGCTGTATTACTGGGCTTTAACGTACGTGCTGACAATACTGCGCGTCAAAAAGCCGATGCCGATGGTATTGACATTCGTTACTACAGCATCATCTATCAATTAATTGATGATGTGAAAGATGCGATGAGCGGTAAGCTTGCACCTGAACACCGTGAAACTATTTTGGGTGTTGCAGAAGTGCGTGAAGTGTTCCACTCAAGTAAGTTCGGTGCAGCTGCAGGTTGTATGGTACTTGAAGGCGTACTTCACCGTAACAAACCAATTCGCGTATTACGTGATGATGTGGTGGTATTCCAAGGTGAGCTTGAGTCACTTCGTCGTTATAAAGACGTGGTGGAAGAAGTTCGCGCAGGTATGGAATGTGGTCTTGCAGTAAAAGGCTATAAAGACATCAAACCACTTGATAAGATTGAAGTGTACGATGTTCAATTGATTAAACGGAGTCTTTAATGGCGGGTAGTCAACGTCTGAAGCGTATGGCGGATACAGTACAGCGTGAGCTGTCAGAACTGATTCGCCAAGAGCTGAAAGATCCACGCTTAGGTGGTCTTGTGACCATCTCTGCAGTGAAGGTGAGCCCAGACTTAGGATATGCGGAAGTGTACGTGACCGTCATGGGACGTGAATTAGGCGATGAGCAAAGCGAAACGGCAAATAAAGAAACCTTGGATGTGTTGAATAAAGCATCAGGCTTCTTGCGCCATGAGTTAAGCCGTCGTATTAAGACACGTATTACCCCGCGTTTGCGTTTTCACTACGATAAAACCAATGCCTATGGTAACTATATGTTTGGTTTGATTGCAGAAGCGGTAAAAGATTTACCTCCTGCAGCACCTAAGCAAGATGAAGAATAAATCAGTGATGATAAAAAATGCCACCTTCGGGTGGCATTTTTTTGTCTATCATGTTTGAGCTTTTGCAATGTAAGCAAGGTTATATCGGATACGATGCTTTTTTTAATGCCTGACTAATATTCTAGACCAAATCATCATGGGACTTTTTTTCATAACGACGTAAATTACGACGTTGGCGTTGCCACGGTAATGGACGGTCTAAGGTTTCAGGCACATTGCCACTCATCGAACGTAAACGTAAATGCAGTGCTGCCTGTGCCATTAAATTGGCAGAAACAGGCGCGGTAATAAACGCAAATAGGGTGATTAATACTTCTGCAAAGCCAAATCGTCCTTCAAATGCCGCATAAATAATGGCTGCAATTAAGAAACTGCCTAGTCCTAAAGTGCTGGATTTTGTAGGGGCATGCAGTCGCATAAATAAGTCGGGTAGGCGAACCATGCCAATGCCGCCCACCAACATGAAAAATGCGCCAATAATTAAAAAGAATGACACTAAAATTTCCATGAGTAATTGCATGTTCATTCTCCTTAATCAATCACATGACCACTGGTGAAGTAACGCGCCAGTGCTGCAGTAGACACAAAGCCTAGCATCGCCACCAATAACGCACCTTCAAATAATGAGGTACTGGTCCAATAGATACCCAGAACCACCACCAAGCAGGTCGCATTTAAAAACAAGGTATCCAAGGCCAACAGGCGGTCTACAATTGAAGGGCCAATAATCAGGCGATATAGGCACATAAACATGGACAGCGTAATCGCAACCATGCAGATTCCAAGTGCATAAGGCAGAATCATCATTGCTTTTCTCCTGACTGTGCACCAAAAATTTCAATCAGCGGTTTTTCATAACGATTTTTGATGTCTTGAATATCTACACTTTCATCTGCAGTGTTTAAGGCATGCACCAAAATATCGCCACGGTCTTGGTCAATACCTGCTGTAACCGTGCCTGGTGTGGTGGTAATGATCATCGCCAAAATACTGTTGACCTGTTCGTGTTGTGTTTCGAGAGGGACACGGAACCATTTTGGCTGCATACGGTCTGTTGGGCCAAGTACCAGTTTTGCGACACGAATATTACAAATCATAATATCCCAGACCACCACGAAGAATAAGCGAATGGCTGCAGTCCAGTTGATGTCTGGTGTACGCGCAATAAAGGGCTGGATCAGTTTGGGAATCAAGAGCGCCAAGACCAGTGCCATCAACAGATTCCCTGCAGAAACACTATGCGCCAACATCAGCCAACTCAGTGCCACCAAGACAGATACAAACGGGTGTGGCAGCAGGTTATCCCAAAACGAAGTTTTTGGTCTCGTTTTTTGCATGTTTAGGGCTCCGCAGGTTTGAGTTGAGTATCGCTAGGTTGCTGTGCTTCCTCACGATTTTGCTGTTGAATCTGACGTTGTTTATAGTCAGAAATATGCTCGCCTTCCAAGGTGTTTGGATCAATCACATAGGGAATTAAATGTGCATTGGTGTCAATTGCTTCGCCACCGTACTTGGTTTGAGGTAAGTACAATGGATCATAAGGTTGTACGCTAATCACATTTGCAGCACGGTCTTTTTTCAGAATCAGTGCTTCATAGGCCGCATTATGTTGAATCTGCTGTGCAGTATTCAGCATATATTGTTGAATTGGATTGGCAAATACCACGTACAGCACTAAACCCGTTAGGAGAAAATAAATGACACGGTCATTACGGGGCGGTGCAATCGCAGGTAGTGCCTGATATTCATAATAGGCTTCAGTTTGCGCATCATCTTCAGGTTTGGTCGCGCGCCAAAATAAAATAAAGCCGACACGGGTGAATGCAATAATACTCAGCAAGCTGATCAAGAGAATAATGCCAATAATCCAGCCTTGATGTGCCATATTGGCGGTGGCTTGCAAAATAAAGACCTTGCCCAAAAAGCCACTAAACGGTGGCAAACCTGCCATCATTAAGGCAATCATGAAGTATGTGATTGCCAGTACTTTGTGTTGCTTCATTTGCGGGGCAATATTGAAGTGATCTTTAAATGCGCCACGTTGTGAGGTAATCCAGCCACACAGCAAATAGAAAGCCGCTGCAATTAAGGTACTGTGTACTAAGTAATACAGTGCGGCTGACCATGCCTGTGTGTTCAGCATCGAAATGGCGATCAGGATCGTACCAATCGAAGACAGCACCATAAAACCGACAAAACGACGTAAGCGCTCTGCACCAATTGCGCCAATGACCCCATACAGTGAGGTAATTAGACCAATCGGCAGCAACCAGTCTTGTAGGATTTTATGGCTCAGTGCATCATCAAATACGGTTCCATTAACCCGCAAAATGGCATACACACCCACTTTGGTCATGATGGTGAATAAGGCTGCCACAGGGGTTGTCGCCACGGCATAGGTTTTAGGAAGCCAGAAACCGACAGGAAGCATAGCGGCTTTAATACCAAATACCACAAATAGCAGTAAGCCACCTGCCACCGCAATTTTATGTGCATCAGCATCGAGTAGCGGAATAAGACGTGCCACATCGGTCATGTTTAAACTGCCGACACTGCCGTAAATCATCCCCAAACCAATTAAGAACAGGGCAGAGGCCAACAGGTTGATGGTGACGTAATGAATCCCGAGTTGAAAACGTGCTTTGCCTTGACCGTGCAATAACAACACATACGAGGCGAGCAACAAGATTTCAAAAAATACGAACAGGTTAAATAAGTCGCCTGTGAGGAATGCACCGCAAAGTCCCATGAGTAGGAAATGCACCATGGTATGAAAATAGCGACCACGTTCATCCCATTTTTTGCTGGAAAACCACAGTAATGGCAAGGCAAGTGAATAAGTCAGTACCAACATGAGGGCAGACAGTTGATCTAGCACTAAAATAATGCCAAACGGGGCGGCCCATTCGCTCAAATTATAAATAATAATTTGCCCACTGCTGACTTGAATTAAATAGCTAATTGCAGTGACTAAACCGAGTGTGGCAGAAAGATAGCTAATGCCACGACGCCATGGCTGACGCCAGTCATGTGAGAGTGAACCAAAGCCCGGATTGCCTAATAGCACTAAAATAAATGCGGTAAAGGTTGGAATCAGGATGCTAAAAATAGGTGAATGCTGTAGCCAAAATTGGAGGAAATCAGTCATTATGGCTCATCCTCACGTGGGTCAAGCAGTGGATGTTCTTCTTTGGCATCGACGTGGTCTGTCCCTGTTTCATAACGGCTACGCAGCGCCAATTGCACAATAAATGCGGTGGTGGCAAAACCAATCACAATTGCGGTTAATACCAAGGCTTGTGGTAATGGGTCGGTGACTTTTGAAGCTTCAGTCAAAATTGCAGGTGCATTGAGCTGAATACGCCCCATGCTGAATAAGAAAATATTGACGGCATAACCAATCATCGCCAAGCCCAAAACCACAGGAAAGGTACGGGCACGTAAAATTAAATAGATTCCTGTCGCGACTAACATTCCAATGGCAGACGCAATTAAAAACTCAATACTAATCATTGCATTACTCCTTTGGAAGTGGGCCAGACATGCCTGAGTGACGTGAGTCGCCCAAGACAGAAATCATCAACATTACCGCACCAACCACCGTGACATACACGCCTACATCAAATAAGGCAGCCGAAGCGAGGTGCATTTCACCAATAATCGGAGGATTGACATAAATATGTGCGCTGGTGAGGAATGGACGTCCCCAGAACCATGCGGCAAGTCCTGTCAGACCTGCAATACTTAAACCCACGCCAATCCAGATTTCGTATAAACGTCCAGATTTAGCTTTGAGCATTTGTTCGGTGTGGTCTTGACCAAGCGCAATGTATTGGATGATCAACGCCATTGCGGTAATTAAGCCCGCAATAAAGCCACCGCCTGGTAAGTTATGACCGCGCAAGAAAATATACAGGCTGACCACAAGGGCGATAGGTAAAATCCATGAGGCGGTAATCCGCAGCATCAACGGTGAAGGATTAAAGCGATAGGTTAAACCTTGGGTCATGATAGTGCCGTGCGCACGCATACCATCCATTAAACACAGCGTACCAATCGCAGCAATGCCCAAGACGGTAATTTCACCAAAGGTATCGAAACCACGGAAGTCCACCAAAATGACGTTGACCACGTTGGTTCCGCCACCGAGTGGAATGGATTGCTGATTAAAGAACCATGAAATTGAATTGTGGTCGCGAGTCATAACCAGCCACGCAATCCAGCCGATACCAATGCCGCCACCAATCGCAATGAAGGCATCTCGCCAACGACGTGAACGGCTAGATTCATACGGGGTCAATTGTGGGAGCAGCGATAGACTCATCAGCAATAAAACAGTGGTGACGACATCAACCGTGATTTGAGTTTGTGCCAAGTCGGGAGCAGACAGTCCGACAAACATCATGGTGACGACCAAGCCAACTGCACCGCTGATTAAGACAGCTTTGATGCGCTCATGGTGGAACCACAGCATCATCCAGCAGGCAGAGAACAGCAATAACCATAAAACAATGGCAATCATAGGCGCATGTGTGAGTTCACGTGTGCCAGTTGTTAATCCCTGATTGAATAATGGTAGCGCGACCATGAATACCGTAAAAGCAATGATCCACACCAAATAGCTTTGCAGTGAACCATTTTCGGTTTTACGTTTGATTTTGCGTGAAACTTGTAGCAAATGTTTTAAGAATAATTCAAACAGCAGTTTGCCTTGGAATTGACCTAAATGTGGGTCGAGGTCAATTTCACGGATTTTTCCACCTTTGGCGAGCGAGAAATAGAAAATGATCCCGCCAAGCAGTGCAATAACACTCATCAGCAGGGGAAGATTAAAGCCATGCCAAATTGCCAGATGTGTGCCTTCAAACTGCGACAGTTGGGTACTGGCATGAGTCGTGCTATTGACAATATGCTCGACCAATAAGGCAGGCATCAAGCCGACTAAAATACATAAAACAGCCAATAAAGTTGCGGGTGCACGCATGCCAAACGGAGGTTCGTGAGCTTCTTTGTTTGGGACATCTTTACCAATTGGACCATCAAAGAAAACGCCGTGTACCAAACGTATTGAATAGGCCACTGCAAAAATACCCGCCAGTGTCGCAACAATTGCAGAAACCAACAGTACAGGGCCAGATAAGTTTGCTACCAGTTCAGTGAAGAACATTTCTTTGGACAAAAAGCCGTTGGTCAACGGTACGCCAGCCATAGAGGCCGCGGTAATCATAGTGAGGGTGGCGGTAAAGGGTAATAGTTGCCATAAGCCACTAAGTTTGCGTAAATCACGTGTGCCTGATTCGTGGTCGATAATTCCTGCAATCATAAACAGGGCCGCTTTAAAGGTGGCGTGGTTGATGATGTGGAAAATTGCAGCAGCTACTGCTAACGGTGAACCAATGCCGAGTAAGCACATGATCAGACCTAAATGACTGATGGTGGAATACGCCAATAAGCCTTTTAAATCTTCTTTGAAAATGGCAAAGAATGCTGCCATACACAGGGTAAATAGACCAATAAAGGTGACTAGGTTGTGATATAACGCTGCGCCTGCAAAAATTGGCAATAAGCGCGCCAGCAAGAAAATCCCTGCTTTGACCATCGTTGCCGAATGTAGATAGGCAGAAACAGGCGTGGGTGCAGCCATGGCATTGGGTAGCCAGAAGTGAAACGGAAATTGCGCACTTTTGGTAAATGCACCCAATAAAATCAGCAATAAAGTTGGTACAAATAAATGATGACTTTGAATTTGTTCAGTCATCATTAAGATTTGGTCAATTTGATAGGTGCCTGTGATTTGCGCCAATAACACAAAACCACCGAGCATGGCGAGTCCGCCCATGCCTGTAATGGTCAGTGCCATACGTGAGCCGCGTTGTGCTGCCTCGTAATTGCTCCAATAACCCACCAATAAGAAAGAGGAAATACTGGTCAGTTCCCAAAAAGTCAGCAACAAAATCAGGTTATTGGAGAGCGAAATTCCCAACATGGCAGCCATAAACAGCATGAGGAGAACATAGAGTTTACTGAGCGAGTTTTGTGGACTTAAATAATAATAGGCATAAATAAAAATGAGTGTGCCGATCCCCGTGATCAGCAAGGAGAATAATAAACCAAGCGCATCTAGACGAAAGCTTAAATCAATCCCCAACTGTGGCAGCCAAGACCATGTTTGAATGATCGTTTCGCCATTAAAGACTGCTTTTGCTTGAGTCAGGAGCAGAATAAGACTGCTCAGACTGACGCCAATCGCCCCTAAAGCCGTTACCCCGCGTGAAAATTGTTTCAGCCACGAGACAAGGGTTGTGCCCAGTACTAACGGTAACAATATAATAATCGGTAGCACACTCATATCCATTGTCGTGAATAGGTTGAAAACCTAAAGGATGAATCTTATCTTCCAAGGATTACAGGACAGCAACACACCATCCAAAAGATTCAATCTTGAAAGCCAATCAGTCGTGTCAGTAAACACGTAGTCTATTGTTTTGATGAGCGTATTGTCGCAACTTAAACTCAAAACAAGATCATGCAAAAATAATTTTACATGGCTAGGCGGCTCAAGCAGCAAAAAATATGCTGATCTTTCGCTGACGATGCAGCGAATAAGGTTGTGCTTGGTTTGGTTAAAGCTGTGTTAAAAATATTTAGATGCGTCAATCTACAACCTAGTTGAACTATGGATGAAGTTGATCTGCATCTGCTGCATTTTTACAGCATTCACCGTGTTTGAAAGGTCAATAGACACTATTCAAGGTATAAAAAAAGTTGTATTGCGCAACTTTAAAAACTACAGCAAAATCGGATTTTACTATAAAAGTTCAAAATTAATCTGATTTTATTACATGAATAAAACAACATCAATTTTTTTTGCATACAGCAAAGTCATTATATACCGTCTGTTATATGCGGGATAAAGTATTTCCTTGCTTTTTGGCCAAGTATGCCTTGAAAGACTTCGGCAATTAAGATTCAGGCAATTGATCAGGTGTTGGCTCACTATCCAATTGCTGTAAGCGTTGCAGCAACTCCTGTTTTTGTTCGGCAGTTAAATGGTTTTGAATCTGCTGCAAAATTTCAGCCGTGCCTAATTGTGTTGGGTTTTGTTCTTGTAGGCTGACGTCTTCTGTCGTGTGAGTGGTTTCTAGCACATCAGCATAAATTTCTGCAAACTGCGGTTGTAAACTTTGCCATGCGATGGGATGCAGCTGTTGATGTTCCAGTTTTAAACATTGAAAGCGTTCCGCTTGTTCCAAAAGTTCGCTGCGGTTGCCTGTGGCAATAATTTGTAAGCGCGGAAAAGCTTGATGTAAACGGGTCAGTATTTGTGCGGCCTGTTGTTGATCGAGCTGATGATCAATCTGGTCAATCAACAAAATACCATCTCCCTCGCGACACGGATACAAACTGTTTGGGTTTAGCAAACAGAGGCGACGTACAATATCGCCTACCAGAGCAATCCAGTTGCGCTGACTGTTCGACAATTGCTGATACAGCATATCTTTGCCCTGACAGCGCACCATGAGTTGTAATTTAGGCAGATGTTGTAGATATAGGTCTTCAATTTCAGGCAGCACGATTTGTAAGGCATCTTTCAGTGCTTGTAAACTCGGTGCATGCATTTGGGTATAGGCATGCAATAAGGACTGATTCAGGGTTTGTGCGAGTTCGCTTTGTTGTTGCTGATATAGCTTGTGTAAAAGCTGCGCACTTTGGGCATTTTCAATATCGGAAATTTCCCGCAGCCATTCAAAAAAACGAGTGAATGTCGTGAATGGAATCGCGGCAATTTCGTAGGCATGTCCAGGTTGTAAAATCAGCGGATTATTTTTATTGAGTAAATTGACTTCATTCACGAAGCGTTCTGCAGGGTAGTAGGCAATCAGCGGTAGTCCCTGCATCGGGTCGTGTTTAATGGCGTGTTGATAAAGCTGCACCATTTTTTCAAGCTTGGCCGTTTCTGCTTTGCTTACTCCCACACCACTACTATTTAGGGTTTTATATAGTTGCCAGTCACAATGTTGGATGCTTTCAATTTGCGTGTTACTTGATTCTGCCAAACTGCCTATGTCTGCTGGAATTTCCACACAAACATCAATTTTAGCTTGCAAGCGGTTGAATAAAATATCTTGATCTTGCATGACCAAACCCGCAGTGCGTAAGTCTTTATAGCGAGCGGCAAACCAAGTCAGTGCTTGATAACTAAATCGTAACAGCGAGGTTTTACCCGCGCTTTGGTCTGCCAAAATAAGCGTAATGGGCAGGTCGTGATAATTGAGTTCGAGTTTTAGGTCTGCAAAATGGGTGATGTGTCTGAAATGAACCGATGTAATTTTCATAGCGCACCTGCTGCAATTACCCCACCGCTTTGCGTAACGATGTCGGCATTTTTATTTTCAGTTGTTGTACCAAATCGTAAATATGATGAATATTTAAACTGACTTTAGCACGTGTGCATGCCACGTACAGTAATCTTAATTCTTCATCGCTAATTTTATGCTCTTTGTCGTTCAGTTTAAATTGGTAGTCGTCTTCAATATGTACCCGATTCCATTCTAAACCTTTGGCTTTATGCGCTGTCGAAATAATATAGTCGGCTTGGTCAATTGGGGTGATTTTTGCCAACGCCCGTTTGAGTGGATTAGTACCATGATCATCCACCAGTTTGACCAAAGGTTTAATGTCGCTGCCATCGTTGGTTTCACAATATTCATGTACATCATGCCAAGAGTTAAACCATGCCAGTTCCGGAACGTCGGTCACACGTTTGCCTTGTTTGAGCATCGCGGCAGCATCCACAAAACGGTTTAAGCGCACATGGTCGGCTTGCAGACTGACTTTATCGCCATGCACTAAACCTGCCAGTAGCAGTTCCATGGCACGGGCGTTGGTACGGCATAAAATCGCATCACGCATTTTGGTATGCGGTTTGTTGACCACTTTGGAATGTAATTCTGGATTGCCCAAGAGTGGCACGGTTTCATTCAGCCCACCTAAAATGGCATTGGCGGTCAGGGCAATTTCTTCACCAAAACGGAACGATGTGGTCAGTCGTGATTCAGGCAAAGGTAATTGCTGCATGGCATTGATTGCACCACGCCAAGCATAGATTTGCTGATGCGCATCGCCCACATAAATCACTTGAGTATTACGTTGCTTGAGTAAAATGCCCAGCATGAGCGGGTCGGCATCTTGAGCTTCGTCAAACAGCACATAATCGGCAGGAATGTTGGGTTCAGACAAGGCCCAAAGTTTCAGATAAATATCGTGTCCAATGCCTGCCTGATGATTCGGGTCAATTGACTCCAACCAGCGTCGTTCTACCGCAGGATAAAGATGCTTTTGTAAGGTGTCGATGTCATCTGGATGCAACCAACTGGGTGCTTGTAAATGTCGTGGGGCAGGGTATTGCGAACTGGTCGAGCAGAAATGACTCACGGCATTGGCCACCAAACTGGCTAAACGACTTGGCATCAACACATATTTTTCATAGCGTCCGCCCATCATACGTCTAAGGGTAATCGGTTCTAAACGATACTCTTTGGCAATAAAACTTGGACTTAAACGGGGTAGGCGTAATTTGTCGGTGACTCCACGTGGAACGCTGCGATATGCAAGCGAGTGAAATGTACGACAATCGACCTGACGATGAAATTTACTTTGTGCTTCTGCGGCAATGGCTTTGTTAAATGCCAAGTACATGCCACGCCGTTCTGGCATGGCATCACTGATCATTTGTAAGGTCGTGGTTTTACCTGTACCTGCATAGGCAATCACTTTAAAAGATTTGCCCAGACGTGCATTATCTATAGCAGTGGCTTGCTCATAGGTCGGGCGAGGCTTGGTGATTACAGACACAGATCAGAGTTAGCTTTTCACGTTAATGGCTACGGTTGGCTTTTTCAACCAAGCCTGATAAACCTTGACGACGAGCCAATTCATTCAGTACCACTTGCGGTTCAATATCGAAATAACCCAACATGACAATGCTGTGGAACCATAAATCGGCCACTTCATAAATCAGGTCATTTTTGTTGTTGGCATTGGCTTCGGTGTTGAAATCTTTGGCGGCAATAATTGCTTCCACGGTTTCTTCACCTACTTTTTCCAAAATTTTATTCAAGCCTTTATGGTATAGCTTGGCTACATAAGATGAGTCAGGATTAGCGGTTTTGCGCTCGCTCATCATTTGCCCTAAATAAGCCAAAACTTCAACTTGTTCAGCTTGTGCTTTTGATTGGCTCATGGCTAAGGTGTGAGCATTGGCGGCTTGTTCACCATAAATTTGATTCGGGTCTTTCAGCTGTGCATCTACAATTTCCCAACCATTGGCGGTGAGTTTGCGATAGAAACAAGATTCACGCCCTGTGTGGCAAGCAATTCCACCATGTTGTTCAATTTGCAGGATAATCACATCGGCATCGCAGTCCAGACGAATCTCGTGCACAGTTTGAAAGTGTCCAGATTCTTCACCCTTGTGCCACAATTTATTGCGCGAACGTGAAAAATACACCGCCTGATTTTTTTCGGCAGTTAGTGCCAAGGCTTCACGATTCATCCACGCCACCATCAACACACGTCCTGTTTGATGATGCTGTGCAATGGCAGGCACTAATCCTTGTTCGTTAAATTTTACTTCATCGAGCCATTGCAACTTATTCATGAGTTGTTCACCAAAATTAATTTAAATTGTATGGACGCTATTTTCAGAGCGCACGATTTTGCATCGTCCCTATAGTGTACGTGATTCAGGACAATTTACCTAAATTATCTTGCCAGATTTGTACTGTCAAAGCGTTTGCATAAATTGAGGGAAGTTTTGTTTTTCCACCATTTCCAGAAATTCATCGCCCAAACGCTGACTTTCTGCCACCGATTGTTTCCATAAGCGAATGCGCTGTGCCTGATCTAAACCTTTTAAGGTGAAGTCTTTACGATCGGGCAAACGGCCTAAAGGCAAGCTGCTTAAATATTCTGCCGAAGGTGATAGCAAGAGTGTCCGGGCCTGATTTTCAGGATTGGCTTTACGATGCTTCAACATTTTATCAAACCAGCCAGGGGTAATGCTGTCGGTAAAGTGTGGGTACAGCACAATGCCCTGACTTTGGTAAGGTAAATCTAGATGGTAGTCAATTAAGCCACCATCCCGATAACTGCCCACGGGCGCATCAGGAATGTCACGAATAGCAGACATCACCCCGGGAATAGACGCTGAGGCGAGCAGCCACGGTGCGACATTCTGCTCATTCAGGGCTTGGTAATGGGTGACAAAATCATCCTCTACCATAAACTGCTGACCTTGCGCAGGTTGGCTGATGACGCGTTGCATAAATAAGCGGTTATGTTTGCGCGCAATGGCATTGCTACCAATAATTCCAGCCACAGATGCTAGCAAAGGCAAGGCTTGGTCACTTTGGAAAATATGTTGAGCTTTGACGGAAATGACCGTGAGGTGATAGTCAGGATGCTGAATCAGTTGTTGTTGCTGTCCCTGAATCAGTTCAAACAGCATATTTTGACAAATCTCAGCGACTTCTTGGCGCGACATTTTTTTATGAAAATACAAGTTGGTATATAAATCGGACAGGCGTTCAGTGCCTTGTTTTGCGCCCCACGCCAAAATACTGGCAAAGCGCCAACTGCCAATTGAAGAACCGACCACAGTACGACGCTTTGGGGCTTGGGCAAAAAACTCGCCAAAAATAGCTTGGTCTAAGCCTTGAATGCCAATACCTTTGGGGCCGCCTGCTGCACCTGGAATAATATCGACGTGTTGGGCATGTAAGCCTTCTTGTTCAATCAGTTGGCGTGCCAGATGTCCTGCGCGAATACTGAGTGCAGGGGCACGTTTATGCAAAAGCTGAGTCATGCTTGATCTATAACGCTACAAATGTGCATTAATTGTAGGCGTGGTGATTTTTGCAACAATGGCGAGAGGCATCATTTGGTGACTGATGAGTCATGCGGTAGTTTTTAGGATGAGTTAGAGAAAATCAGCGTGATAAAAAAGCCTGCTTTAAAACAGGCTTTCTAATTTTTTTATCGTCTAATCAGTTTGTTATCAAGCAATGTGGCTTTATTTAGCTATACGCCAAATCGCCAAGAAACTTGCCAACGCGATTAAAACAATAGAGACATACCACGGTGCAATAATCGCAATGGAGAGGAAAATGGCCATAATGCTGCCAAAAATCCAGCTGCGTTTTTGCTGATGTTCCATTTGTAGACGCATGCTTTGTAATTCATGCAATTGTTTGGAATGCCAAGCCGATTGGTTTTTTAAACCATTTAAACTGTCAATCATTAAACTTGGTAAGTCTTGCGCACCCAGTAACAGGTCGGGAATTTGCTGCCCAATTTCTTTGACATTTTTGACTGGATTCATATTGGCTTTAATCCAATCCGTTAAAATTGGTTTTGCCAGTTTCCAGATATCCAGTTCTGGATATAAGTCTGTGCCCAAGCCTTCAACATGCACCAATGTTTTCAGGAGTAGCATCAATTGCGGTGGAATTTCCAAATGGAAACGACGTGCAATATCCATGACCTGAATCAGAATGCCTGCAAAGTCCAATTCGTGCATCGGTTTAGACACCATTGGCCCGACAGTACGGCGCATTTCACGGGCGAGAGCATCTTGATCTGTGCCCGGTGGAATCCAGCCAGCTTGGTGTACCACTTGAATCAGCTGCATAAAGTTGCTGTTCATCACCGCCAGCAACATACGTGCTACGGTCATTTGGTCATGCTTGGACAGCTCGCCCATAATCGCACAATCTAGCGCAATAAAACGCGGATTATTCGGATTGATGGTTTCCACAAAGACGTTGCCAGGATGCATATCGGCATGGAAAAAGTTGTCACGGAACACTTGGGTAAAGAAAATCGTGAGGCCTTTTTCTGCCAAATCGGCACGATTCATCCCCAAACGATCAAAGGTTGCCGTGTCGGAAATTGGCACACCTGTAATGCGCTCTGCCACCATCACATCTTTACTGTCCATATAGACTTCAGGCACGTACATCATGCTTGAGCCTGTAAAGTAGTGACGCATGCGGCGGGTGTTATCCGCTTCTAAGGTCAAATCCAGTTCGTTGAGAATAATTTGACGATAGTCCTGAATAATTTCAGATAAATGTAGAGCGCGTGCCGCTTCCAGACGTTTTTCCAGTGCTGCACCGAGCCATTCCAGAATTTCAAAATCTTGTAGAATTTGCTGGCGAATATCGGGACGGGTGACTTTAACGACGACTTCACGACCATCATGCAAGGCAGCGGTATGGACTTGCGCAATGGAGGCTGCTGCTAAAGGTTGCTCATCAAAACGGGCAAACAGGGTGTTGATGTCTGCCTTGAGCGATTGCTGAATTCGCATTTGTGCCACGTCAGAACCGAATGGTTTGACACGGTCTTGTAGCAACACCAATTGCTGTAAAACTTCAGGCGGAATCAGGTCACGACGCGTAGACAGCAATTGCCCAAGTTTAATTGCCAATGGTCCCATTTCTTCTAAAGCTTCTTTGAGCTTCAGCGGGTTTTTACGTTCTTTACTTGACCAAGCCGCAGGGTGCATGCGAATAAAACTGAGCGCATGACGTGCCTTTTCTGGTAGTTCTTCCGCAGGAAACAACGTGTCGAGTCTATAGTGCGCGGCAATGCGCCAAAGTTCGAGTAAACGTGAAACGTGCGGAATCATAAAGACTTATTCCCTAGGGTTGAGTGGAGTTTAAGGTGTCAGAAGCGGTATCTGGCTGTGCATCAAGCTGCGCTTGTAGCTGTTGAATTTTGGCTTCGGCGCGGTCTAAATTTTGTTGAAAAATGCGCGTGTCTTGTTGTAAGTCATCCATTTGCCAGCGTGGGGCAAATAGACCACTGTCTTCTTTTAGGGCATCTTCAGCAAAGAACAAATGGCTGTGTAGACTGCGTTTTAAATGCTTGGGTGCAAGCTGAATTTTGCCAACTTCATGAGCCAAAGCAGGACCAATCCAAGGGCTTAAATGTGCGGCCAAGTCTAGTTCAGCCTGCTGCATAATGCGCTGAATATCTTGTAAAAGATGATAGTCACCTTGTAGGGGAATATTGCCCACTTCATCGGATAGCAACAGTTTGAGCAATTGCACCACATTTTTAACATGCAAAGTGGTCGTTGCGGGGCTGATATTTTGCGCTTGATCAAACGGGCGTTGCTCAAAAATAGAAGGCTGCTCGCTGTGACCTGTTGCAGTAGGTTCTAAACGAACTTTGTTGTCATCAAAAAAGACATCTACAGAAAGCTGTGGCGAATCGAGCACCACACGCAACATTTTGCCGTGTAGTTGGTTGAGCTGGATGCGAGTAATCGCATCCAAATCAATAACATGATGAATCAGTTTCTCAACTGCACCAAGGGCGAGAATTGACCACATTGCGGTACGCCTTAGAGTTTAAAACCACGGTGAACGGCAACAATACCACCAGTCAGGTTGTGGTAATCACAGTTTTGGAAGCCTGCCTGTTCCATCATGCCTTTTAAAGTGCGTTGATCTGGGTGCATACGAATAGATTCAGCCAAGTATTTGTAGCTTTCTGAGTCGTTTGCGACAATTTTACCCATCAATGGCAATGCTGTGAATGAATATAAATCGTAGAGTTTTGAGAACGGTTCAAATACTGGTTTTGAAAATTCTAAAATCAATAAACGACCACCCGGCTTGAGTACGCGGTACATCGCTGCCAAAGCTGCATCTTTATCGGTCACGTTACGTAAACCAAATGAAATAGTCAGTAAGTCAAAGCTGTTGTCTTCAAATGGTTCTAAAGTTTCGGCATTCGCCAACACGAAATCGACATTGGTACAGCCTGCATCAATTAGACGGTCACGGCCAACATTCAGCATAGATTCGTTAATATCTGACAGTACCACATGACCTGTAGGGCCAACTTCACGGCTAAAGACTTTGGCTAAGTCACCCGTACCGCCTGCAATGTCCAGTACGCGTTGACCACGACGTACACCTGACATATTAATCGCAAAGCGTTTCCATAAGCGGTGAATACCAAATGACATTAAGTCGTTCATAATGTCGTATTTGCTTGCAACCGAGTGGAAGACTTCTGCGACTTTCTGGGCTTTATCTTCACTGCTGACGGTTTGGTAGCCGAAGTGTGTGGTTGCACCGACATTGCCTGTGTTGGCACCGCGCGGCAAATTATATTTTGGCACTGAACCCGTAACAGGTGTATCCGTTAATTTTTGTTCTAAAGATTGTTGCTGACCTTGTGGAGCGCCTTGCGGTAGAGGTTCGGTTAAGAATGGACTCACTTTGTCTGTTGGTTGTGCCGACTCGGGAGTAGCGGTAGGCGTTTGATTTTCATTCGACATTGGAGTCACTCCTCAGGATAAAAAGGCTTAAGGCTGCAGTGTATGCATGATGACAGATTCTAAGCACTTGTACAGTAATCATCATGCAATTGTTATGAATAATATACAGAAAAAACCAAAGATAGCGTAAGTGTGCTGAATAAGTGTTGGTTATTTCACACATTGGGATTATGAAAATGGATGTAAATCACCTGCATGTACTTTGGCAATAATTTCCCGTTCTGTGGTAGTAAATTGCTTCACAAATTTCTCTGCGGACTTTAATGGTTTCATGGCTAAAAAGCCATCTTGCATAAACTCATACATAATTTGAAAACTGTATTTTTGCGCCGCGCCTTTACACATTTTAAAAGCGGTATAGACCACAAAAGAGCGCATATATTTATCTAGGTTTTTACCCAGTTCATCCAACATATTTAATTGTTTTAAGCGTGCTTCGCCCTGATCGAGCTTTAAATAAGTCAGACGCATCATCTCATCATTTAAAGGCATATTTTCAGGATAGTCCTGTAGCAATTGTATCGCGACTTGTTCATCTAACTGCACTGCCAAAATCGCCAGACTTACCCCAGAAGTTCCTGTTTTTATTGCATTTTCAGGGATGATTTTTTCAGCTTTGTGTGCATATTTCAGTAGGCGAGCAATTTGACCTGCTAAAGCGTCAAAATCTGGACCGCCATATAAGCGGTTTAAAAAATATTCGGCCATCAAGACATTGTGCTTTTCGGCAAACTGTGTGGCATGGGTGCGTTGCATACGCTGTTTTTGCCATGCTTGAACATCTTGTAAGCGTTGAAAAAGCATAGGATTTTTATGATATTTAAATTGATAATACAGTTCTAACAGCTCATCTAAAGCAGCAAGTTTAGACATAGGGTGTCTCATTATTGAGTTGAATGGGCAAATCTTAATGTGAGTTTGATCTCGTCGCTATGACAAATTACACAGAATTCCAAACGGCAAAGGTCAGTGTGTGAGATTAATCTACAAAAATAAGCGAAAAGTTGTTAAAAAATGGGTCGATATTCGTATACTGATCAAAGTCTGTCGCTCATTCTAATATCGTAAATATAGATGAATGATCAGCAGAGCTTAAATAACACAACAATAGGGTAGATGATGTCACAAGCACATACTGAATTTAAACTCATGGAAGAAGAACAACTTTCAGTCGAGCTAATTGAAGCCCAATATGCTTTAAAAAACACCAAAGGTGAAAAAAATGCCAAAAGTTTGCTGATTTTAGTGAGCGGCATTGAATTGGCGGGTAAGGGTGAATCGGTTAAACAATTAAGAGAATGGGTCGATCCGCGTTATTTAAGGGTAAAAGCCGATGCGCCGCACCCGTTTAATCCCAAACAGACACTTTGGCAGCCTTATGCACGTTTTATTCCTGCCGAAGGTCAAATTATGGTGATGTTTGGCAATTGGTATAGTGACTTATTAAGCACAGCCATGCATGTGTCTAAACAAATTGATGACACCATGTTTGATAACTATGTCGAAAAAATGCGTGCCTATGAAGAAGACTTAAAAAATAACCATGTGGATGTCATTAAAATCTGGTTCGATTTATCGTGGAAATCACTACAAAAACGACTAGATGATATGGAACCGAGCGAAGTGCATTGGCATAAATTGCACGGCTTGGATTGGCGCAATAAAAAGCAATATGACAGCTTGCAAAAGCTGCGCCAACGCTTTACCGATGACTGGATTATGATTGATTGCGAAGATGAAACCATCCGCGATCAACAATTTGCACAGCATATTTTACGTGCTTTAGAGCATTGTCCTGTGCATCCGACCAGTTCGGGCATCACTTGGCAAGCTGCAGAAATTCCAGAAGTTTTGCTTAATCCTGTATCTGAATCGGTCAATGAGGATGACTATAAAGCAGAGTTAAAGAAACTCACGAAAAAAGTGGCAGATGCACTGCGTTTAGATAACCGTAATGTCAGCATTGTTTTTGAAGGAATGGACGCAGCAGGCAAAGGCGGCGCGATTAAACGGATTGTAAAAAAACTGGATCCGCGTGAATACGAAATTTACACTATTAGTGCACCTGAAGCCTTTGAAATCAGTCGTCCTTATTTGTGGCGTTTTTGGACGAAAATTCTGCCTGAAGAAAAAATCAATATTTTTGACCGTTCTTGGTATGGTCGGGTATTGGTAGAACGTGTAGAAGGTTTGATTAGCCCACTGGAATGGCAGCGTTCTTATGACGAAATCAACCGTTTTGAAAAAGACTTAAATGATCATCAAACTGTCGTCATCAAATTTTGGTTAGCCATTAGTAAAGATGAGCAGGAGCTGCGTTTTAAAGCACGTCAGGAAACCGCACATAAGCGTTTTAAAATTACAGATGAAGACTGGCGCAACCGTAGCCGTTGGGATGATTATTTGGTGGCAGCGGCAGATATGCTGCAACGTACCAGTACCGAATATGCACCGTGGCACATCATTCCGAGTAATGACAAAAATGCAGCACGTTTGGAAATTTTAAGAACCATCTTGAAACAACTCAAGGCAGAATAATCTGCCTCGAGGATGCAAAGACTGCGTGTTAAGTTAGCTGAATTTGAGTCTGTTTAGTTTAAAAATTAAGCATTCACAACTTTGGCTTGTTTAAGCTGAATGCTTTTTGCCAGTTTATAGCTTTCTTCAACATGCGTTTCGGCAATTTTTTTCATAATAAAATAACCCAAACCTGCTGCCACCATTTGTCCACCCAATGGAATAAACTTGGTGACTTGTTTGGTGATGTACTTGGCTGCGACATTATTCAGGGATTTTTTTACTGCAGTACGCGCCACGACTAAGCCTGAAAATTCCACACCGCGTTTACGCAATTCGCTCCAGTGGACTTTTCGGGTTTCAGGATCATACACGCTGACTTGCTCAGGAGATAAGCCAAAACGTGCATTAATTTCTGGAATCAGTTGCGACAAGATGCCCACATCAATGACAACGTCTAAGAACGGCACAGGAATGACGGCTGCACCTGCAGAAAAATAGGCACGTTTTTTGACCAGTTCTAGGCATTCTGCACGAATCATTTCCAAGTCTAGGCTTGGATCAATACTGTCTGGAATTGTCTCTCTTTTTATCATAAGTACAACCTTAAAATGGCGGATAATCGTATGCTGTTTGGTAAATTAAACCACTTTATTCAAAGCACTTTTTGAATAAAGTAGGCAATAAAAGTATGCTTGTAAAGTGGCATACACCGTTGTAAGTGTATAGCCAATAATCTTTATTCTTTTGTTGTGCTTGAGGCAAATGATAGATCAACGGCCTTCTAGTACATTTAATACATTCTTATTCAAAATAAATTAAAGGATACCTTATGGCGATTCATGTCATACAAAGCCAACGTATAGAAGTTTTAGTCAATGAAATGCTGAAAACCATACGTCAACCGACATCGAATCCGCTTCAGGTGCTACAAACCCAGCATTTTATTGTGCCTTCAGTGGCAGTAGAAAAGTGGCTGACGGAAAAAATAGCCGAGCAAAAAGGCATTAGTGCCAATACTGAATTTCATCATCGTATTCGTGCCTTTCAATGGGCCGCTTATCAGGCAGTTTTAGACGATAAAGATCGGGTGCGTCAGGCAAATATTCCGCGTATTGTGATGCAATGGCGTGTGTTTTATGACTTACAACCGTGGATACAACACGAACAAAACCCACTTCCTGCCGAGCATGCTTTACATCGTTTGATTCAGCGAATTTATGACAGCGCAGAGCAATTGTCACAGGGTTTAGAAAAGCAGCTCAAAAAGCAAAACATGCTGTATTGGGTAGCAGATAAAGTTTCACGTTTATTTAGCAATTACATGGTTTATCGTGGTTTTTGCCAAAAAGGCTGCGAGGGTGTCTGCCAATGTCAAAGCAATTGGTTAGCGGTTTGGGGACAGCAGAAACGCCTGAACTTAAAGCAGCAAATTTATATCCCTAAAAACTTTGAGAGCGAAGAAGAAAAACAAGCGGCATTGGAAATAGCCGCATTTACTCAAGAGCAAGCCGAAGAATTAGAGCAATGGCAAAGTTGGTTGTGGTTGCATATTTTTCATGCAGATTTTGAAAAAATGCAGGAGATTGATCTGCAATTTTGGCAAGCTTTGGGCGAGCCTGAAAATCCAAATTCGTGTATTAACAAATTACCCAAACAGTTGGTGATTTTTACCTTATTGGATTTGCCGCCAAGTCAGTTGCTGTTTATCCGCCGTTTGGCGCAGTATATGGATATTTTTATTCTGCATTACAACCCATCGCAAGAATATTGGGCAGACATGGTCGATCCTAAGTGGAAATTAAACATGGATGCGCGAATCAAAAGTCGCTTTATTCGCGAGATGGAAAGTCAAAATAAAACTGTAAGCGATGATGATATTGCTGCGTATATCAAAAAATATAATGGTGAATTTAATGCCGATATGCGCGAGTCACATCATCCCTTGCTGACACGCTTTGGTAAGCAGGCACGCGATCACTTTTCTTTATTGGCGGCGTTGTCGAGTGGTGATGAAGGCGAGTGGTATGATCTTTTCCCTGAAGAAGAGCCGCAACATTTACTTGGCAAAATTCAATCGGATGTATTGAATTTGGTTGAGCCAGTCGCGCAGGCGTATGACTTAGACCCTGCCGATGAGTCATTGCAAATTCATGTGTGTCATTCAAGTTTACGTCAGCTTGAGGTACTTAAAGATCGTTTAATTGCATGGCTAGGACAAGATGACAGCCGCCAAGCCAGTGATATTTTGGTGTTGAGTCCGAAACTCAAAGAACAAGAATCTTTAATTCGCAGCGTATTTGCTGCACCGCCAAGTGAACGTGATCTCTATCAGAAAGGACAACAAAAATCACAGCAGAATCAAGCCGCTTTAGGGCATCAACTCAGTCAAGATAGTGTGTATTTGCCTATTCAAATTGCAGGCATCAGCTCTTTAGACATTCATAATGCTTGGCGTGCGGTGGTTGGGCGTATAGCGCTAGTACAAGGACGTTTTAGCTTTGAGGAGTTTGGCGACTGGTTGAGTTTAGCTGCCACACAACAGCGTTATGCCTTGAATTTAAACAATATTGAGCGCATGAATGAGTTGTTGGCCAATGCAGGTTTTAAACGTGGTTTAGATGCCGAGCATTTAAAACGCAGCCTGAGTGCAGATGATCAAGATTATCGGTTCAGCTTAAAGTTTGCTTTAGATCGTTTGGCTTTGGGCGTTGCAGTGCCAGAGCATTGCGTGGTTCAGCACACTTTAAGTTATGCCGATGTGCAAAGTAGCGATTTTGAATTGATTTTTAAACTGGTTCAAATTTATCAGGATTTTGCACAGCGCCGTGATTGGCTAATTCAGCATGAATTGGGGCAAGCCAAAACGGTGGAATATTGGCTTAAACAACTGATGCAAGACCTGAGTGAGTTTCAGGATGCAGGAGTAGATGTGTTGGCATCGGTGTTTAGTTTGGTGCAAAAACATGACCGTATGCTGACCTTAGCCAGTTATTTTGATGTGCAGTCGGGTCAAGATTTGCGTCATTTAAGCTTACCGCTGGATTATATTCTGCAAGAAATTTCAGCCCAGCTCGAAACCCAACTCGAACAAGCCAGTCCATCGGGCGCCATTACCTTTAGCCAAATTGGTGCAATTCGTCCACTGCCGTATAAGCTGATTGTGATGCTGAATTTGGACAATGGCGTGTTCCCAAGTCGTGACCAGCAATTGGCTTTTGATTTGATGCAATTATTAAAACCACAACTGGGAGATCGTTCACGCATTGAGGATGATCAAGGGGCATTTTTAGATAGTTTATTGTTGGCGCAAGACAGTGTTTGGTTATTTTATAACGGTTTTGATGTCAGCGATGGTGAGGTACGTGATCCATCCGTGCTGGTGCAGGAATTTGTGCAGCATTTGGAATTGATTGTGAAACATCCCGATGAAGCTAGCGATTCACGCTTAAATTTGAATGGTGTCGAGATTCCCGCACAATTGAAATCTCTTTATCACTTACATAGTTTGCAACCTTTTGATCAACTGCGTTTTGCCGAAAGCCGTGAAGTTCGCTTTAAAGATCAATGGTATCGGGTTGCCAAACAAATGCAGCAAGAAACCACACCACGCGAAGCATGGTTTGGTGAATATCCATTATTGCCACAAGACGTGGTGGTACTCGACAGTATGCAATGGATTCGAGATGTATGTTTCCCTGCACGTGCCTATTTAAAAGCGATTGGAGTCGAAA
Source organism: Acinetobacter sp. YH12205 (assembly GCF_013418125.1). NCBI lineage: Bacteria > Pseudomonadati > Pseudomonadota > Gammaproteobacteria > Moraxellales > Moraxellaceae > Acinetobacter > Acinetobacter sp. YH12205. The sequence goes on from NZ_VPCQ01000005.1 coordinate 171,474, forward strand.
ATTTACAATCCGACACTGCTGCAATGAACCACGAGCCGCTGATTTTAAATGGCTTGGAAAAATATAGTGTGCGTGATTTTTTACTGCAACATGGCGAGCAAGATGCAGAAAGCTTGTTGCAAGATACCTTGCCTGTGGGTAAAACCTTAAATGCCACGTTTCAAACGGGACTGCAAGAACAGCAATATTTACGTGACACACTCCAGCAATTTGCAGACGAGGCAACCACAACAACGCAACAGCTTTGGAAAATGAATCCGCATCTGCATATCCGTATTCAAGTGCCTGAACAGCCGACAAAGCTTTGGTGTAGCGTGGTGGCAGCGAGTGCCAGACCAAGAAAATATGCCGAAGTGTGGTTGGAATATTTGTTTTGGGTGGCCTATCAGAACACAGAACATCAAGATTTAGAGCGGATTGTGGTGTGTAAAGATGCGGTGATTCATTTTGCCAATATCAATGCACAGCAAGCACACGAGTATTTAGCCCAGTGGTTTGAGTTCTGGAAACACGCACAGCAATATCCTGTGTTATTGCCTGCGGCTTTAGTTTTAAAAATGAAAGATAAAAAAGAATTTGAAATCCAATGGGATGAAGCTCAGTCCGATCAGGTTTTGAACATGGAAAGCTTCGTAAAACATTGGCATGACGGTGCTAGGAGGAGCTTTATTGATGAAAGTGAGAAAAATCACCCAGACTGGTCATTTATTTTTCAAGACAGTGAAACTGAACCGTTGTTGATTGAGGCATTTCAGCAATATAGCCATCGACTGTATCAGCCCATCATTGAAAATTATGAATCTGCGAAAAATCTTCAAAAACAAGGGGAATCTGCGTGAACTCATCTAGCCCATTCCCAATTTGTTATGACCCAATTCATGAGATGCAATTTAAAGGCTTGCATTGGATTGAAGCATCGGCAGGTACAGGAAAAACCTATACTTTATCTAGTTTGATGGTGCGGATTTTCCTGAAAGATTATTTGCCTAATCAAGTGATTGCGACCACATTTACCCGTGCCGCCGCAGCCGAGCTAAAAAGTCGTATTCGTGCACGCTTGCTTGAAACCCAACAATATATCGACCAGTGTTTAAATCAGTCTTTAGATCAACGCGCCCTTGCAGAGAAAATTGCACAACTACAAGATCCTTTACTCAAAAATGTTCTGCAGGAATATCGCTTAAAACTGGACTATGCCAGTTCACGTTTGAACTTGGTGATTGCACAACTCGATGAATTATTTGTCGGAACGCTGGATAGCTTTAGCCAAAAATTATTGCGTGAATTTTCCTTTGAAAGCGGCAAAATTGAGCGCGCCAATATTACCGACCAAGCATCGGTCTATACTGAACAATTGCTGCATGATGTGCTGCGTGAATGGATTCAAGCACAGCCTCAGCATGTTGTGGACTATATGCTGTTATGTGGGCGGTTGAAATCTGCAGCAGACTATGAGGGGTTGGTCAATACCAGTTTGAATTTTGCATCGGCAGAGATTCAGGGCATAGATCAGGGACAATTGGATGTACAAGATTTAGCAGAGGCGTTGCAGAATTTAGCCAGTATCACCATCCCGCAAATTGAAGAATTAAAAGAATATTATGATGGTGAATATAGTTTTAATTTTTCCCATTATGTCGCGGGGAGTGACAAGAAGGGGTTGCAGCCACTATTTACAGAAGCTTTGCCAAAACTGATTGAAAAAATTAAGCATAATCCTTTAGAACATTATTTTAATTCACACCTTGCTGAATTGTTTAATGCGGTCTTTGCACTATATTTGAATCAAGACGGTAAGCTCAGAAAATCTATTTTTAACAAAGCGAAAGCGCCATGTACGCAAGAGGTGCAAGATGCTTTTTTTGATCATCCTGTAATCCGAAAAATTAAAGCAGTTGTGGATGCCAAACTTAATTTTGAGCGTCAAATTGAATTGGTGGAGACCAATTTAAAATTCTATTTGGTACAACACGTCAAACAGCGTTTACCGCAACTTTTACAGCAAAAAGGGGAAACCACTTTTTCCCAACAAATTCGCAGTTTAGCTGAAGCTTTGCAGGGCGAACGTGGGCAGCGTTTTGCACAGTTTGTGCATACGCGTTATCCACTGATTTTGGTGGATGAATTTCAGGATACCAACCAAGATCAAGATGACATGCTGGCACAAATTTGGCGCAATCCAAAGTGGTATGCGCGTGGTTGTATGATTATGGTGGGCGATCCTAAGCAGGCGATTTATGGTTTCCGCGGTGGTGATATGCTGACCTATAACAATGCCCGCGATGATGTGCTGAAAAAACAAGGTCGCATTTACTCGCTCAGACAAAATCATCGTTCAGTGAAAGAGCTGGTCAGTGTGGTGGATGAGTTATTTCAACGCCAACCCGCTTTTGGTGAAAAAGTGATTTATGATCCTGTCATTGCAGGTTCACGTCCTCATCCTGCCTTAATGGATCGGCAACAGGTCAATCCCGCACCGCTGCGTTGGGTAACGGTGGAACATGATCAGGATGAGTCCATTCAAATTGCACGAAAAATTCGCGAGTTATTAAATCAAGGCATTGCAGGCGATTTATATTTTGATCACTCTTCAGGCAAAGTCGCTTTACAAGCCGATGATATTGCCATTTTATCGACCAGTCATCAAAAGCTTGATCAAGCCCAATACGAGCTTGAACGGATTGGAATTCAGGTCAATAGAAGTAGCCAGCGCAGTGTTTTTACAGGCTTTTTGGCCAAAGATGTGGCAGCAATTTTAACTGCAATTTTACATCCTTATGATGAAGCCAAGGTCAAGCGCGCCTTACTGACACGTTTATTGGGTTATAACCTGCAACAGTTGATTGAACTTGAGCAACAAGGTTTAGGTCAGTTTATTTATGACTTCGACTGCATTCGTGAAATGTGGGTCAATAAAGGCTTTTTAACCGCATGGAATTACTGCCTAAACTTATTTAAAGTTTGGGAAAATTTGGTGGCGAAACGCAGTTTTGACAATGAACGGCATGTGGTGAATTTACGTCATTTGACTGAATTGCTGAGTCGTCAAAGTGAACGCCATCAAGGGGCTTACATGCTGTATTACTGGTATTTACAGCAAGTTGAATCACCTGCCAAACGCGATTGGGAAATTGAGAGGAAACTTTCTAATGCGGCAGGGGTGAAACTGATGACCATTCACCAGTCCAAAGGCTTAGAGTTTAAAGTGGTCTTTTTGATGTCGGCAGATCAGCCGCCCAAATCTGACAAGTCTGCTTTGGTGTTTGCAACGCAGGAAGCGCAAGGCATTGAGCAACGTGTCATTGCTATTAAACATAAAGACATAGATGCCACAGCAACGCAGCAGCACAGTGAGCGCCGTTTGGCAGAGTTGAATCGGCTTTGGTATGTGGCACTCACCCGCGCCAGTTATCGGGTCTATGCGATGCTAAAACAGCCTACGCCTGCAAAAGAAGGTAAAAAAGAGGCTGCACCAAAATCTGCTGGTTTAAATGTTTGGCGTTTACAAGCGCCAAGTTCAGCAGAAATTGCAGCAGCGTGGAGCTGTGATGAAGCACCTCTGACACAATTGGCGGCAGCATTACAACTCGAACAAGTGCAAGAAATTAAGATTGAAGCCGCAGATTTTCCGCAGCGTCGTTTTTATCCACGGACCAAAACCAGTTTTAGTGGCTTGGCACAACATTTACCTGCCGCCATGCGTAGCGATACTTTGGCATTGGCAAGCGAGGAGCAGGCTGCCGCTGCCGATGAAATCAATCAGGAACCTGTCGAAGCGGAACAGGAAATTGTACAGGTGGCTCAACCGATTGCATGGATCAAAGCTAATTTTCAGCGTGGTACTCAAGCGGGGAGTTTTTTACATAAACTCTTTGAATACATCGACTTTAAAGCCAGTTATAACGACATTTTAGAAGAAGTCAAACGTCGTTTTCATAACGACAAAGAGTTTAATTCCGATGTGTTATTGGCAGACTTGATGGCAAAACTCGACACTGCCAAAGGCAGCGCGACTGTGCAGGAAGCAGATATTTTTGCGCACATGACCGAGTGGCTGAAGGATGTGTTGAATACTCCTTTGCACGATACTTTCCAGCTTTCCGCCTTATCTACTGCACATTATTTATCAGAGTTTCCATTCTATTTGGCGTTGGCAGATCAGCGCTTATTTATTCAAGCAATTCAGCAATTGTTTGAAGATGCGGGACATCCTATTCAAGATTTAAATGAAGCCGCTACTGCGCGTTATCTGACAGGCTCAATTGACTTGGTTTATTTTGATGGGCAGTGTTATCACATTGCCGACTATAAGAGTAATTATTTGGGTGCCGATCAGCGCGATTATGAAAAAACCAACCTTGAACACAACATGACCCAATCGAGTTATTGGTTACAAGCGGCCTTGTATTTGGTGGCGTTGCACCGTTATTTGGGCAGTCGTTTGCAAGATTATGATATTCGGCAACATTTGGGTGGAGCCAGTTATTTGTATTTGCGTGGTATGCAGGGGCAAGCAGGGCAAGGGGTTTGTCATTGGCGGCCAGATGCGGAATTTATTCTGCAACTAGATCAAATATTGGGTTACTTTGAACTTAAAAAATAACGCTAAGTCAGCTTATCGACTTAATAAAACAATTGCTTATCCTGTGGATAACTTTGAGGATAACTGTGTGGAAAACAAGCATATTCACTTAAATTCAGCTCAAACGCCAATGCAGGCGTGGATGGATTACCTATGTCAGCCGCCATTTAGCAATGTCACTTTTGATGCTTCAGCGCAAATTTTGATGCAACAGGTACTCGATGCTATTCAGCAAGGGGATAGCTGTATTCCTGCAACCGCAGAACAAGTGGCGGCATTGCAACATTTGCACATGAACTTGCAGCGTAGCGCTTTAAATCCTGATCCACAAATTGCACCGTTTGTATTTGATGGGCAGCGTTTGTATTTGTATCGCTACTGGAAACTGGAACATCAGGTTGCTAGCGATATTTTACGGATTCAGGCGCAGCCGCCTTTGTCCTTTGAATTACAAGCCGAACAGCTTAATTTATTGCAAGATCCACAGCAGCAAAAAGCGTTACAGACTGCGGCAACTCAAAGTTTAAGTATTATCACTGGTGGGCCAGGTACAGGAAAAACCTATACTTTGGCGCATATTGTTGCGGTGCTTAATCAAGCTTTGCCAAATATTCGGATTGCGATGGCTGCACCAACAGGCAAAGCGGCACAGCGGATGGATGAAGCTTTGCAAAATGCCTTGAATAGTCAAGCTTTACAAATGTTTAATGTCGATGCTTTACGTCAATTACGACCCGTGACTTTGCATCGTTTATTGGGCTTAGGCAATACAGGCAAGCCACGTTTTCACGCTAAACAACCTCTACCTTATGACGTGATTGTGGTCGATGAAGCGTCGATGCTGGATTTAAGCCTGTCACAGATGTTATTGGCTGCCATTCCTGCGCAGGCACGTTTAATTCTGTTGGGCGATGCCAATCAATTGGCTTCAGTCGATGTCGGTACAGTATTGGCCGATTTACAGCAAGTGCCTGAACTCGCAAATAACCGTGTCAATTTAGTGACCACACGTCGTTTTGCTGAAGGTGCAAAAATTGGCGCAATGGCGAAGTTTATTCAGCAAGAACATTCTCCTGCACAGGTTTTGGCTGAGTTTGAACAGCAAGTCGTGGCAGCAGGTGAATTAAAGCCAATTCAATTTAAGCAAGTCGAAATAGATGCCCTACAACTGCAATATTTACCTCAGCAAAATGGGCAAATTTCAGCGGAAAATTTAGCGCATTATTATGATCAGCTGATGTATGGTTATCAGGCTTATGTAGCGGTATTAAAAGCACATACTTTGGGCTTGGAACAATCAAGTACAGCATTTCAAGCGCATGTTGAGAATGTGGTGAATGTATTTGATGATTACCGTATTTTAACCGCAATTCGTCATGGTCATTTGGGTTTACAACAACTGAATTTGCAGATTGAAAAACGCTTGTTGCAACAGTTAAAACAAACCAAACATGGCGATTGGTATGCAGGACGCCCCGTCATGATGACCTATAACGATTATCAACTGGGATTGTCGAATGGTGATATTGGCATCTGTTTTATGCGAGAGCAACATGATCAGCGTCAGTTTGAAGTATATTTTCCAAGTTTAAATAAGTGGGTGCCTGCAACACGCTTACCTAAAAATATTGAAACCGCATTTGCACTTACTATTCATAAATCGCAAGGTTCTGAATTTACGCATACAGCTGTGGTGTTAGATGCTTCGGCAAAAAACTTGCTGAGCAAGGAGCTAATTTACACTGCCATTACTCGTGCTAAAAAAGTTGTAAGTTTGTTGGTGGATACGCAAGCTTTGCAGCAAGCCTTGACGATTCGTACCCGCCGCAGCAGTGGTTTATTAGCCAGAATTAATGACGTTTTAGATTGTTAAGAAAAACTGAATAAGTGGCGGCTTTGTACGAAATGGCTTACATTGATTCGAGAAATTTGCGCATAGAGATTTCAAGATCTTTTTGAGAAGATGACTTCACATAAAAAGCTCAATAGGGATAGTTGAGCATAATCGCAGAATAATAACGATAAATGTCGAATGACAGCGAACTGACAGGACGTGAGTGAGAAGAGGAAACTTACAGCCGCTAAGCCTTGTAGTTTTGGGAGAGACTACAGGGCTTTTTTATGCCTGTAAGTTTGGGTGATTTGCAAAATGCTGACAATGCTTACCTGTTGTAAGAAAAAGCTTACAAATAGATACGAGAAATACGACTTCTTTCACTTTACTATTGTGGCAAAATCTACCACACAAGGACGTGAAAGCAAGAACAGGAATGTTCAGAGAATAAGACGCGAAAACGCGCAAATAACCACAATAAACAAAACAATAAGAATAATAAGACAAGAAACTACAGCGCAAAAACAGCCCGAGCTATGCTCGGGCTGTTTTATTTTAACGGCAAAATATTCCAGTAGATGAAAAGTGGTTGGCAAAATATTACATATTATCAATCATATACAATTGTATATTTATTTTCCGTAGGTACTTTATACCTAACATGATGTGTACACCCTCAGCATAAATCATACTTTTATTGGGACATCTCAAAATTAAAAGCGCTTGTTTGTCGTTCTGTTTTGCAATCGGCACGTTTTTGCCTTAAAATAATGCCCTTGCTGTAGTGATGCACGGCAGTCAATTGAGTAATCAATTGATCGGTATCAAATCTTTTTATTAAGCATCTCGGAGAAATCGAATGGCTTTAACAAACGCAGATCGCGCAGAGATCATTGCTAAATTTGCTCGTGCTGAAAACGACACTGGTTCACCAGAAGTTCAAGTAGCACTTTTAACTGCTCAAATCAATGACTTACAAGGTCACTTCAAAGAGCACAAACACGACCACCATAGCCGTCGCGGTCTAATCCGTATGGTTAACCAACGTCGTAAGTTACTTGACTACCTTAAAGGCAAAGATGTGACTCGTTACAGCGCATTGATTGCTGCTTTAGGTTTACGTCGTTAATTCGATTTAAGCTTTTATTTTCGGACTATTGCATGTTGAATGCTGTATTACTGAAAACTAAAGTATATCTAGCCTTGGCTAGATCAGTGGAAGGGGCGAATGATTCGCTCCTTCTTTGTGTTTAAAAATCGTGTTTCATTCGAGTGAGGTCGGCTTCTAAGCTTTGTCATTTACCTAAACAATTGTATTGTGAATGCCAAACCTTAGGGGTCTCCACGAGAATAATTGTTCACAAGAACTAGGAAAAAATAAAACATGTCGATGTTTAATATTATTCGTAAAGAATTCCAATTTGGTCAGCACCAAGTTGTACTTGAAACTGGTCGTGTAGCGCGTCAAGCCAACACGGTAATGATTACTATGGGTGGCGTGACTGTATTGGTTGCAGTGGTTGCTCAACCAACAGCAAAAGCGGGTCAAGATTTCTTCCCACTGACTGTTAACTATCAAGAAAAACAATATGCTGCAGGTCGTATCCCAGGTGGTTATGGTAAGCGTGAAGGCCGTGCTTCTGAAGCAGAAACTTTAATTTCACGTTTAATTGACCGTCCAATTCGTCCGTTGTTCCCAGAAGGTTACTACAACGAAATTCAAGTTACTGCGACTGTTGTATCTTCTGACAAAACCATGGAAGCTGACATTGCTGCAATGTTAGGTACGTCTGCTGCACTTGCAATTGCAGGTACACCGTTCCGTGGCCCAATTGGTGCGGCGCGTGTGGGTTTAATCAACGGCGAATACGTGCTTAACCCGAACTTTGAACAAATGGCGCAATCTGACCTTGACCTTGTGGTTGCAGGTACAGAATCTGCTGTATTGATGGTTGAATCTGAAGCAAAAGAACTTTCAGAAGACCAAATGTTAGGCGCAGTGCTTTACGGTCATGACGAAATGCAAATCGCGATTCAAGCGATCAAAGAATTTGCTGCGGCTGCAGGTGCAACTGAGTCAACTTGGACTGCTCCAGAGAAAAACGAAGACCTTCGTGCAAAACTAAAAGAAGCGTTTGAAGCAAAAATTTCTGAAGCGTACACCATTGCGATCAAACAAGACCGTTATGCTGCATTAGATGCACTTCAAGCAGAAGCCGTTGCGCAATTCGTTCCTGAAAATGACGAAACTGGCATTGCAGATGACTTGAACGAACTCTTTGAAGATCTTAAATACCGTACCGTACGTGACAACATCTTGTCTGGTAAACCACGTATTGATGGTCGTGACACCAAAACCGTTCGTGCGCTTGACGTACAGGTTGGCGTTCTAGACCGTGCGCACGGTTCTGCATTGTTTACCCGTGGTGAAACTCAGGCTTTGGTTACCACCACTTTAGGTAATACACGTGATGCCTTAATGGTTGATACCTTATCGGGTACTAAAACTGACAACTTCATGTTGCACTACAACTTCCCTGCATACTCTGTAGGTGAAACAGGTCGTGAGTCTGGCCCTAAACGTCGTGAAATTGGCCATGGTCGTTTGGCACGTCGTGGTGTGCAAGCTGTTCTTCCTGCAGCAGATCGCTTCCCGTATGTAATTCGTATCGTATCTGACATTACTGAATCAAACGGTTCATCTTCTATGGCGTCTGTTTGTGGTGCATCGTTATCACTTATGGATGCAGGTGTTCCATTGAAAGCACCAGTTGCGGGTATCGCAATGGGCTTAGTGAAAGAAGGCGAGCGTTTCGCGGTACTTTCTGACATTTTGGGTGATGAAGACCACCTTGGCGACATGGACTTTAAAGTTGCAGGTTCTGCCAACGGTATTACTGCACTGCAAATGGACATCAAGATTGAAGGCATCACCGAAGAAATTATGGAAGTTGCATTAAACCAAGCTTATGCGGGTCGTATGCATATCTTAAATGCAATGAACCAAGTGATTTCACGTGCGCGTCCAGAAATTTCAATGCATGCGCCAACTTTCCAAGTGATTAACATCAACCCAGACAAAATTCGTGATGTAATTGGTAAAGGTGGTGCAACCATCCGTCAAATTACTGAAGAAACTAAAGCGGCAATTGATATTGAAGACAACGGTACAGTGCGCGTATTTGGTGAAACCAAAGCTGCTGCACAAGCTGCTGTTGCAAAAATTCAGGCTTTAACTGCTGAAATCGAGCCGGGTACAATTTACACAGGTAAAGTAATCCGTATTGTTGAATTCGGTGCGTTCGTAAATATCCTTCCGGGTACTGACGGTTTACTTCACATTTCTCAAATTTCAAATGAGCGTATTGCCAACGTTGCAGACGTGTTGAAAGAAGGTCAGGAAGTGAAAGTACAGGTTGCTGATGTAGACAACCGTGGTCGTATCAAATTAACTATGAAAGATATCGAACAAGCGTAATGCTGTGTTGATGATCTGAAATGGTCAAAAAACCCGTATTCAATCTGAATGCGGGTTTTTTTATGCTAAAAATTTTGTTGCATCGTACAAACCATCTTTGTTGTATGAAAAGCGGCATAAATTACAGCATGTATTTGAAAAGAAGCCTGATCCATGCTTAAACTGAGTACATCTTAAAATCTCAAAAAACCGTACAAAAAAACTGAAATAGAGTGCCCGTTCTATGCAAAGTTATTATTTTTATCTGCATACCAATCATAAAACCAATATTTATGTGCAAAAACAGGCAATTGAAGGGCTTGAGCCTGAATTTATCTGGATTGATTGCACCCGTGATGATGTGCTTAACCGTGCAGAACAGTGGCAACAAGAGATTTTTCAGTACAGTCAATTATCGCTCAATGAATATCATGTGCGCGATATTTTAAATATAGAGCATCCATGTGCGTTTGATACTTTAGATGATTATGACTTATTGATTTTCCGTAAACTGATCACACCCGAAGACCGTATTGCAACAGGGCAACAAGTCGGGGAGAAACATGAACGGATTTTTGGACTGGCCACTACGCCGATGAGCTTTATTATGACACCGCAGATTTTGATTAGTGTGCGGGAACAGGGCAATAAAGTCATGGAAAGCTATTTGTCACGTGTGGAAGCAGCGGTACAACGCCCGATTGAAGAACAGAATAAAGCACGCAAACTGGCAGCAACACCATTAGATTTAACGTTGCGTTTACTGAATTTGGTAGCGGATGATTACTTGGATATTCGCATGCCGCTAACCCGCCGTGTGGAATATTGGCAACAAGAGTTGTTGCAGGGACATCGTCGTTTTACCCGTTGGCATCAATTGCTGCAAGAAAATATGGCGTTTCAGCAAGTTGAAAATTTATGTGAAGAGCAAATAGAAGCCTTGCAGGAATTGCGTGATGAAATTGTCGATAACTACCCACATTTACGTGGCAAAAAACGTAGTGAACGGCAGGATATTATTTTGGTACGTTTGGATGATTTGACCAGTCACATTGAACGAATTCAAAAGCATACCATTCGCTTACGCTCTGCAGTGCAAACCGCAATTGATCTGCATTTTTCTGCTATTGCCAACCAGACCAATGAAAACATGCGGATTTTAGCCATCATTACCGCAGTTTTTGCACCTTTGACTTTATTTACAGGGGTGTATGGTATGAACTTTGAGTTTATGCCGGGGCTGAAACACGCACAGGCCTTTTGGATCATGCTTGGGGTAATGGTGATGACTACTTTGTTGTTGCTGTATTATTTTTATCGTAGGCACCTTGTCGGTCTGGGTGAAAAAAGTGTGATTGATATGTTGGCACAGCAACATAATGACCAACCCATGAATTTATTTTGGTTTTTAGACTATGAACCCATTAAGCAAACCGTGAAAGGCACCATTAAAGAAGTTGAAAAACTGACTAAACTTAAATGATCTAGAAGATAAACTTACGGATGTGGTGATGGATTGAGTCCTGCATCCAATGCGGATTCACAAGATAATGTATTGATTTAAAAGTTGTCCACAGACCTCAAAAGTTATCCATAGGACTGATAAGCTTATCCACAGATTGAGCAGGATAGTCAGACATTTAGCTCAAGATGGCAGATTTTTGAACACTAGCTTCAGATTTGAATATGCCATCTTTTTTGCTTTTTGCCTTTTCTTGCTGTGTCCTGCATATCATTGCATTTAGATGTACGGTTTAGACTTGTATGAGCTTTTAAGCTAATTGATCATTTTGCGCTTTAAGCAGCAAGTGATACATTTCATCTTTCAGTCTTAATTTTTTGCGTTTCAGCGCTTCAATGTCATCATTAATCTGATGCACAGGATCAAGCTCTAACTGGCTAATTTCACGGTCTAGCTGTTCGTGATCTTCAAAAATTTTTGAAAAATGTGGATTGCTGTCGCGTAATCCCTGAATTAAATCACGAAACTCAGGAAACATATTTTTAATCTTCTTGTTGCAGTCTTTAGTTTTCATTGTGTAGATCATTCTCATCAAAAAAATTTACGGGCATAGAAAGAAAAACGCTCTAGCAAGGTGATGAATCACACAACTAGAGCGTGAGGATTAACTATGTTGAAAATTCAGATGTTTAACTTCTTTACGTAATTTTTGCACTTCATCAATCAGGTCAAGCATCATGGCGACAGCTGAAAAACTGGCATCAAAATCACGTTGCAGCCGATAGGCTTGGCGTGCACGGTTGATATCTTCACCAAAAAATTGGTGGATACGTTCGGCAGGGCGGGAAGGCAGGATGTCATATTCTAAAAGTTGTAAGACCCATTCAGGGCTTTGCCCACACGCTTCGGCAAATTTTTTTAAATCTAACTGGGTAAATTCTTCAATAATTTCTGTGTGCTGTCCGTCTGAAGTGATTTCACGATATAAAATAGTGGTCATGGCATACTCCTTCTGATCGAATTCAAACGAGTTGGCTCGCCTGAAATGAGGGATTGCTTTACATCAATAATTGGTGGATATCCAATAAGTGATTCTCTTTAATTTAGCCTGTGTACGCTGTAATAGAATCTTTTATTTGTATTCCTTTGGTGAAATTCAGCCAACCCTTTGCTGTGCTCACGCCTGTTATATTGATGTGTCAATTTGGCTTGTGCGTATAGATGTCTTATAGATATTAGTCTATTTTTTATTCAATGCCATCCTTTATTTCAATATTTTGGATTGAACGGTCGTACGGTATTTAAAAGGATTGTTTCAAAATTTGGTAATAAAAAGGGCTCTTTAAAAAGAACCCTGTAAATCAATATCTTAGTTTTTGGAATTAGTATTTTACCCAAGTCACGCTGCGACCAATCACTGAAACACCTACATAGCCACGTAAGGTGAGGCGCTTACCGTTAGCGCTTAAACGAGCTTTGCCTTTATAAACTTTACCGCCAATTGGGTCTAAAACATGACCTTGGTTAAATTCACGTGGGTTTTTAGCATCTTGTTTAAAGCCCCAAATAAATGGCAAGCCAATAAAAGGTTTATTCTTTAAGTTACCTGGACAATTGCTACAAATCACCATTTTTTCTGCACCCGGAATATTACGGGTTTCCACGATAATGCCTTCATAAGTGCCATCTGGCTTTTTGCGAATTTCGACATCGGCACGTGAATAACCTGTGCGATCATCAATGGTTTTCCATTTACCGACCAGTAGATCGCTTTCTGCAAAGCCAACACTTGAGAGGGTTGTTAAAACGAAACCCGCAAAAATCCCTCTGAAATTTATTTTCATGAACAGCATCCCCAAAATTGTTATTTTAAAAAATAGAGTAAAAATTCTATTTCGGGTTTTATAGCAAGAATGTAATAAACAAGCAAATTGAGCAGTGTGAGATGTCAGGCAGGAAAAGATATAAGTGTTATGGAGTTGGTAATTTAAATCTAATCATTCCGATAAAAGTGTGCAGAACACAGCTTTTATCGCATTGGTGAGGAATAAAATCAGTATTTCACCCACGTCATTTTGCGGCTGGCATTGGTGGCAAGGTCTACATTATAAAGGGTTAAATGTTTGCCATTGCTGCTTAAACGTGCACGAGTTTTATATTGTTTACCTGTGCGCGGGTCTAAATAGTCACCTTCATAAAATTCAATTTGATTGCTTGGCGTAGCTTTTAAGTGACTTAATGGCACAAAACCTAACAGTGGCTTATCTTTATTTTTACCCGTACAGAGTGTGCAATTTTCCAAACGCGGTGCACCAGGAACCGCACGTAGTTCTATAATCGTAGCGGCATACGCACCTTGTTTATCTTTACTCATGACTACGTCAGACAATGAAAAACCTGTGCGGTAGTCTAATGTTTTCCATTTGCCCAAAAGTGGGTCTGCATTGGCTGCATAAGCTAAACTTGAACAGCAAATCGCGCTGATGAATGCTAAACGAGAAAAGAACAGGGTGTTCATAAAATCAATATCCCAGAGAAGAAGCAGCCTAAAATATATAAAGGCATAAAAAAAATATGGGATTATTTATACCCAATTTACGCGGTATTTTCTAGTAATTGCATGAAAGTTTTGTGAAATTAATCACATGAAAAGTAATAAAATAATAGGTTTTGACGATGGTCATCACGTAAATAAAAAATGAGCAGAATGTACTGCTCATTTTTGATGAATTTTCAGCATTGCATCACATATTAATCATGGTATTCACCATGCCATTTAACTGAGATGTTCTCCAAATAAACCTAAGGCTTCTTCGGCACTAAAGCTATATTGTGTGCTGCAGAATTGACAATCCATAGTAATAGGGTTCTTATGTTCCAAAGTTTCACGTACCGCAGCAACACCAATTTGCATTAAGGCATTGGCACAGCGCTCTTTGGAGCAAGTGCAACCAAAACGTAAGGCTTCCACTTCAGGCAAACGCACTTGTTCTTCATTGTATAAACGGTACAAAATTTCATTGACGTCTAAATCAGTCAATTCTTCCGCTTTTAAGGTTTCAGTCAGCATGGTCACACGCGGCCATAAATCTTCATCGACCCGTTGTTGTTCTTCTTCACTGTTACGCGGCAACAATTGAATCAGCAAACCGCCCGCACGTTCGGCATTGCTTGCCAACACAATACGAGTTGGAATTTGTGCCGATAAGTCGTAATACTGCATTAAACATTCAGCTAAATTGGCTTTGTCCAAAGGCACAATACCTTGATAACGCTCACCAAATTCAGGCTCGATATTAATAAACAGTACAGGACTGACCAAACTTTTCAGGACGGTACTGCTGTCTTCAGCGCTTAAAAAGCGCGGGTCTTGTTCGTAGTCTGCCAACGCACGCACTTCACCCAAGTGGTTACATTCCGCCATGGCCCATTTAAATGTGCCAGATGCCTGAATTTGTAAGCTAATACGCCCTTTAATTTTTAGGGTACTGGCCAGTAGGGCAGTGGCGCAAAGCATTTCTCCCAACAACACTTGTACCGCAGGCACATAATCACGTTGTTTCAAAATGGTTTGCAAAGCTTCTTCGAGATGAACTACTTCACCACGAACAGGGCTATCTTCAATAAAAAAGCGTTGGCGTAAATCAGACATAAAATTCTCCATAACCCTGTTTTAATGGTGGCAATATTGTAAAACACAAGTCAGTTTGCTGCATCACGTGTTACATCAATATGACTGCTATGCAAGCCGCGTTTTAAATCGACACCCAAGGGCATTTCACGGTTTTGTGCATCACTTTCAAACAGGTGTTCCAGTTCTGCCAAAGCGTTACGATGGGTTTCATATACTTTTTGTTCATCGGTATAAATGTGCTGCTGTTGTGCCAAGAGTTGTTCATCATAATCACGGAACAACTCAATGCTTTTATAGGCATCTTTTTCATTAATGCCCAAATCGCGCAAAGCCTGATAGGCCATGCCTAAAGAGGATAAATACGTTTCACGCCAAATATAGGTAACGCCTAAATCGCGCAATAAGTGCACATGATGACGATCACGAGCGCGTACCAGTAATTTTAGCGCTGGATAATTCAGGCGAATATGCCGTGCCACGTTCATTGAGTCTTCAATATCATCAATGGCTAGAATAAAGATTTTGGCATGCTCGATGCCTGCGGCACGTAAAATTTCAGGTTGAGTGGCATCGCCATAATAGACTTTACCGCCGTAATTCCGCACAAAATCAATTTTATCCATATTGCTGTCGATGGCAGTAAAGTGCAGATGCTGCAAGTACGCCACACGGGCAATAATTTGTCCAAAACGACCAAAACCCGCAATAATCATGGGGTGATGTGTATCGGGAATTTCGTCATATTCAGGCGATTTTTCACGTTCTAAGCGAGGAATAATTTGACTGCTCATCAACCAATATAAAATTGGGGTCAACACCATCGACAAAGTCACAATTAAGGTCAGTGGTTGCAGCATGGACTGGCTGAGCACACTTTCACTTTGTGCGACACTGAGCACCACAAAGGCAAACTCACCGCCTTGTGCCAAGCAAGTCGCCAACAACAAACTATTGCGCCAAGAATATTGGAAATAACGGGCAATGGCCGTGAGGCTAATCAGTTTGATGAGCAGGAGCAGCAATGCACCGCCTACAATCAGCCAAGGGGTATTCATTAAGATTGCCAGTTCGGTGCTCATCCCGACGGTCATAAAAAATAAGCCTAGCAATAAGCCTTTGAATGGGGCAATACTGGCTTCTAACTCATGTCTAAATTCGGAATCTGCCAACAATACGCCTGTTAAAAATGCACCTAAGGTGGTGCTAATGCCCAGCACATCCATAATGCTGACCACGCCAAGTACAATGAATAAACCGACAGCAGTGATCAGTTCATGTGCGCCACTTTTAGCCACAAAACGAAAAAATGGACGCATGAGATAACGGCTAAATAAGAACAAACCGCTAAAGGTCGCCATGATTGCAGCAAAATAAGCAATGCCATGATGAGTCGATTCTGCACCTGCTAACATGGGAATGATGGCAATTAAAGGAATGGCGGCAATATCTTGAAACAGCAGAATGGAAAAGGATTGTTGTCCATAACTGCTGTTGAGTTGCTGCTTTTCTTGCAACATTTGTAGCACAAAGGCTGTAGAGGAAAGTGCCAGTGCAAAACCTATCACCACACTTGAGGCAATGCCTTGCTGTAAGGCAAAAAAAGCCAAGATTGCAAGTAGAATACCCGTGATGCCGACCTGTAAACTACCCAAAACAAAAATGGGCTTGCGCATTTTCCACAGCCGTTGCGGACGCAGTTCTAAGCCAATAATAAACATCAGGAACACCACACCATATTCTGCCAGTTCCTGAATATCATCGGGGTCGCTGGCAATATTGAATACGCTAGGCCCTAGCAAAATGCCTGTAAACAAATAGCCCAATACGGTCGCAATACCAAAGCGTTTTAGTAAGGGAACCAAAACCAATGAAGCGCCTAGAAAAATGGTTATTTGTAACAATAAGGACATGTGGTCATCCAAAGTTTAAAGCGGTGGATTATTGAAATAAGTGCTGATACAGCTAAGTTTCAATTTACAGTATTAGCTAAATTCTTGCGGATCTATATCTAAACTTAGTTTCATGCTGGATGGCTTTTCATGCAACATATTTTGCCACCAGTTCCTGATATAAAAATGTAAGCGTGCCCGATCTTTAGACAACAACACCATGTGTGCATGGAAACGTCCTGCTTTACGTTCCATTGGCGCAGGAATCGGCCCCCAAATTTCAATTAATTGTTCTGAATGTTCTCTAAGCCATTGTGCATGTTGTTGTAAAAATTGCTGGTTTAATTCCTGACTTTTAGATTCACAGCGAATCAAAGCACTGTAACGATAAGGCGGTAATTGTGCAGCTTTGCGTTCTTTTAAACTTTGTTTGGCGAACTTGCGGTAATCTCCCTCGACCAATGTGGTGAGAAGTGGATGATCAGGACGCACACTTTGCAAATAAACATCACCTTTATGCTCACCACGCCCTGCACGTCCCGCCACTTGCACAATCAGTTGAGCCGTGCGTTCAGGTGCGCGAATATCCACACTAAGTAAGCCTGAATCAATATCTAAAATTGCCACCAATGTCACATACGGAAAATGATGCCCTTTGGCCAGCATTTGCGTGCCCAATAAAATCAGTGGTTCGCTGCGTTGAATACGGTCATAAATTTTTTGCCAACTGCCAACACGACTGGTTGAGTCACGATCTACCCGAATCACATCTACATTGGGAAACAGCTCGTTTAAACTGTCTTCGACTTTGGCAGTGCCCATGCCAATTGGTTTGAGTTCTGCATGGTTGCAGGCAGGGCATTGCTCAGGTTTACGATGAATCGTACCGCAGTGGTGGCAATGCAAATGTGTATAAGGTTGATGATGCAAGGTAAAGTTGGCATCACAATTCGGGCATTTGGCTTGCCATGCACAGCTCTCACAAATCAATACGGGTGCATAGCCGCGTCGGTTTAAAAACACCAAAACTTGTTCTTTTTTAGCCAAGCGTTTTTTGATTTCATCAATCAATTGTTGGCTAATACCGTGCTGTTTTTTGGCAATTTTTAAATCAATCAGGTGGATTTTGGGCATGAGTGCCGTGCCCGCGCGTTGATTTAATTCCAGACATTGCATTTTGCCTTGATCGACTAGTGCATAGCTGTCAATGCTTGGAGTTGCCGAACCTAAAATAACAGGGCAATTTTCCAGATGGGCACGATAGAGCGCAACATCACGGGCATGGTAGCGAAAACCTTCCTGCTGTTTAAAAGACAGGTCGTGTTCTTCATCTAAAATAATCAAGCCTAAATTTGGCAATGGGGTATAAATCGCAGAACGTGTACCTAAAATAATCGAGGCTTTGCCCGTTTGTGCGGCTTGCCACGCCTGCAAACGCTTGGAATCATTTAAACCTGAATGTAAGAGGGCGATGTGGCAGTGAAAACGCGATTGGAAACGGCTAATGGTTTGTGGCGTTAGACCAATTTCAGGTACTAACACCAACACTTGTTTGCCCTGTTTTAGTACCTCATGCATGATGTGTAAGTACACTTCAGTTTTACCGCTACCCGTTAAACCATCCAGTAAAAATGCCTTATATTGCTGCCGTACTTTAAGTACGCTGTCGATGGCTTTTTTCTGATCTGGATTAGGGGTTAAAGGCATTTGCGCCAAAGTCACTGGCATTGGGCTAAAATCTTGGGCTTCCAAAACACATGCGCAAATTTCTTTATTCGCCAAGGCTTTTAGGGTTGCTGTTTCAATGCCTGCCAAATTTAAAATATTTTCAGAAGTTCCCGAAGGATGCAGCTTTAAAATTTTATAGGCTTCTTGTTGTTTTTCTGAGCGTGTAATTTTAGCTTCAGCATGTGCATCCAACAATTTCCAAGTACGTGCCAATAAATTATAGGGTTTGGCTTGGCGCAATAAGCTAGGTAAGGCACTTTGCATCACTTCACCAATCGGGAATTGATAATATTGTGCCGACCATGTCAACAAAGTTAAAACTTTAGGGTCTAAAATCGCTTGCTCATCTAACAGTTCGCTAATGGCTTTGAGTTTAAAACGTGGATCAATTGGGGTGTCGAGTGCCAGTTTTTCGACAATAATTCCGACCAAGTTTTGCCGACCAAAAGAAACCAAGACCCGCGCGCCCACTTCTGCTTGCTGATATTGTGCTGCACTGAGCATATAATCGAAGCAGTCGTAAAGATATACGGGTACAGCCACTCGAATACGATAAACAGGCTGTGGGTCTAAAGTGGAATCTGGCATAGAAAAAGTCGTATCGTCCTGTGAAAAATGGCTTCGTGCTCGACTTTGGCATGTGTTAGAGTGAGCACAGAATTTATATCTAAGAATATGAATGATTTTAGTGGTCAGACGCAACTGCGTTGCAAGAAATTTTGGAAAATTAGAGCATTACAATGCCAGCATATCAATTTACTGCCATTGACGCTTCAGGGAAGCAGCAAAAAGGTGTTTTAGAGGGTGATTCTGCACGACAAATCCGTCAGCAATTACGTGACAAAGAATGGATTCCTGTCAGTGTCGATACCGTTGAACAAAAAGATAAACACAGTGGCAAACAATGGTTTCAGAAAAAAATCACCGCCTATGATTTGGCTTTGCTGACCCGTCAGTTATCGGTTTTGGTGGCTGCTGCGATTCCTTTGGAAGAAGCCGTTCGCGCTGTGGGTAAACAAAGTGAAAAAGCCCATGTGCAAAATTTGCTGATGTCGGTGCGTTCCAAAGTTTTGGAAGGTTATTCACTGGCCAATGCTTTACAACAATCGGGGCGTTTTCCAGACTTATATATTGCCACCATTGCCGCAGGCGAGCGTTCGGGGCATTTGGATTTAATTCTGGAACAATTGGCAGATTACACCGAAAACCGCTTTGCCATGCAGAAAAAAATTCAAGGGGCGATGATTTATCCCATCATTTTAATGCTGATGTCTTTTGCGATTGTGATGGGTTTAATGACTTATGTCGTACCCGATATTGTTAAAACCTTTGATCAGAGCAAAGATGCCTTGCCGTGGATCACCGTGGCATTAATGAAAGCCAGTGATTTTATTCGTGTTGCATGGCCGTTTTTACTGGTGGCTTCTGTGGTGGGGGTATTGTTGTTGGTGCGTTTTTTACGCACCACCGCAGGGCATTATGCCTTTGACCGTTTAACCTTAAAGTTGCCGTTATTTGCAAAATTATCACGTGGGATTAATGCCGCGCGTTTTGCCAGTACCTTGTCTATTTTGACTCAGTCGGGTGTGCCTTTGGTGGATGCGCTAAATATTGGTGCTGCGGTCAGTAACAACTGGGTCATTCGTGATGCGGTCAATTTGGCGGCAGAAAAAGTCACTGAAGGTGGTAACTTGGCGACGCAATTAGAGCGCAGTGGTTATTTCCCACCGATGATGGTACAAATGATCAAAAGTGGTGAAGCCTCGGGCGAGTTAGACCGTATGCTGTCACGTGCTTCAGACATGCAAGACCGTGAAGTGACCACACTGATTTCTACCCTGTTGGCATTATTAGAACCGTTGATGTTGGTACTGATGGCGAGTATTGTACTGGTGATTGTGATTGCGGTAATGCTGCCAATTGTGAATATGAACAATATGATTTAAATCGTTTTGAAGCATCGTTCTTCAAACAGAATCTAAAATAAATGTCGAATTGATATAAATAAATGAGAGAGATTGAATGAAACAGAAGCAACCGAGTAAACAGTCTGGTTTTACCCTGATTGAAGTCATGGTGGTGATTGTAATTTTAGGTGTGTTGGCGGCTTTAATCGTACCGAACGTAATGGGACGTGGTGAAAAAGCCAAAGTAGATACTACGGTTATTACTTTAAAAGGTGTGGCTGGCGCACTCGATCAATACAAACTCGATAATCAAAAATATCCTTCAATGCAAGACGGTGGTTTAGATGCCTTGGTGAATCAGCCTGCTTCGGCTAAAAACTGGTTGCCAGGCGGTTATGTGAAAGGGGGCTATCCGAAAGACAGTTGGGATAATGACATCCAATATGTGATTCCGGGTTCAGAAGGTCGTCCATTTGATTTATATTCTTTTGGTGCAGATGGTCAGCAGGGTGGTGAAGGTACCGATGCCGACATTTATTATCAGCCTTAATAGAAGATGAGTTGAGTCTATATATTGATTCAGTGAACTCCAAAAAAACCGAGCGCTTAATGCTCGGTTTTTTTATGAATGGTTATTTCTAGCCGCTATTGAACAGTACTATTAACGACGTGATTTAAACGACACATCCACCTGACGTGGTCGATAAATCCACCCCATAATTAACAACAGCAATGAGAAAATCAGCACAGGCCAATCGCTGAGTTGGGTATACAGTGTTTGACCTTGCATGGCAGGCAGATCACCACGCAGCACAAATTCCTGATCCATTGGCGCTTGTTTGACAATATGCCCATGATGGTCAATAAATGCGGTCACACCTGTATTGGTGGCACGAACAAACCAGCGTCCATTTTCTTTGGCGCGCATTTGTACCATTTGTAAATGTTGCAATGGCCCTGCAGTACCCGTAAACCAAGCATCATTGGATACTGTTACCAAAAAGTCACTTTGGCTAGCATTGCGGCGGGTCAGGTTCGGATAAGCCACCTCATAACAAATGGCTGCCCCCAAATGATGCTGTTTAATTGCAAGCGGTTTTTGCTCAGACGCTCCACGTGAAAAACCACTCATGGATGGGTCATTTTGCATCGCAGGTAGTACCCAACTCAGTAAGCCTGAAAGCGGAATATATTCACCAAAAGGCACCAGACGCTGCTTTTTATACAAGCCTTCAGCCGCATCTCCCGTTGCCATAATGCTGTTGTAATACATTGGATGTTGCTGCACTTGTGATTCAGGCAAGTCCCAATACGGAATACCTGTCACCCACGAACTGCCCGTTTTTTCAGCCTGTGTTTTCATGGCATCCAAAAACGGTTCAATATCGGTCTGGAACATTGGAATGGATGATTCAGGCCAAACAATAATGTCGCGTCCCCATTCAGTTCGGGTCAAGCGGGTATAAATTTCCAAGGTCTTAATTTGGTATTCGGTTAGCCACTTTAAGTCTTGAGGAATGTTGCCTTGAATCAGAGAAGCCGAGAGTGGCTTTTCAGATTTTGCAGTTACAAAACTGAGTTGTGCTGCACCCCATGCACCCAAAAGTAAAATTGCCGATGGAATCAGCCAGAAGATACGCTTTTTAAGGACTTCAACCAACGCACAGGCCAGCAAGATGACCACAAAAGACACCCCGAAAATACCAAACAACGGTGCATAGCTATCCAAAAAGCGTTCGGTGAAGGCATAACCTGCAAACAGCCATGGAAAACCTGTAAAGACCCAAGTTTTCGCCCATTCAAAAAATACCCATAGCGGTGCAAAAGTCAGTGGTGTTTCAGGGAAAAACCGACGATATAACCACGTTTGTACGGCAGTAAACAAACCCATCAACAGCGCCATAATGACAATCATCAGCACGCTTAAAAAGGCATTGGTGTCGCCATAGACGTGAATGGATGTATAGAGCCAAAATGCTCCGACAAACCACAACCCAATCCCGTAAGACCAACCAATCAAAAAGGCCTGTTTCGGGGTGCGTTTGCTTAAAGTCGCATACAGCAAAGCAGGTGAAAGTAAGGCAATCCACCAGTAATGATAGGGAGCAAGTGCCAAACTAAACACTGCACCTGCCAATAGGGCAATGATTAATGGATAAATTAAGGGCAGTTGTTGATGTTCTGCAGGATTAGACAGCTTGGAAAAAAAAGTCCTCATTGACGTACGGCTCGAATCAGATGAATAGTGCGGGCATCTGCTTCAAGAATGGTAAACTCCCAGTTGCCAATCACAATCACTTGTCCTTGCAAATCACTCACCAAACCAATTTCCTGAAGCAATAAACCGCCCACAGTTTCTACTTCATCGTCAGAAAAATCTGCATCTAAAACATTATTAAAATGTTCGATTGGTGTAAGTGCTTGTACTAACCAAGTATTTGCCGTTTTTGGGTCGTGATCGGGGATGATGTATTCTGCTTCTTCGTCAATATTGTCGTGTTCATCTTCAATTTCACCGACAATTTCTTCTAAAATATCTTCTAAAGTAACCAAGCCCGAAGTGGTGCCATACTCATCAATCACCACTGCAATATGGGTTTGGGTGTTTTTGAGCATACGCAATACTTGGTCTGAACGAGCACTTTCAGGCACAAATAACGGCTGACGCATTAAGGCGCGAATATCGACTTTGGTTCTTTGTTCGGTCAGTAAAGGCAATAAATCTTTTGCCAATAAAATCCCCACCACGTTGTCGGGTTGGTCAGATGAGAACACAGGAAAACGTGAATGTGCCGATTCGACCAGTACATGCAAAATGTCGAGTAGCTCATCATCTTCTTGTAAGCTAATCATGGCGGTACGTGGGGTCATGACTTCACGGATTTTGGTGGCAGGTAAATCCAGAACACCTTCGAGCATTGCCACCGTATCGGGTTCTAAAAAACGACGTGAATCTTGTACTAATTTTAGCAATTCATCGCGGGTTTCTGGTGCAGTGCCTAACCATTTTCTTAGGCCACGCATACCCCACGATGGGCCTGATTCCTCGTGCATGATCTTTCCTAAAGACTCTTTATATCTAAAAAACTTAGCTTAATCATACCTTAGAAAATACAGTTGTCTATTGCTAATCTTGGGAGAAAATGACGGCAATTACGTCACGAGATGTGTTGCTGTGCGTAGCGGGAACACATAAAACAAGGCTGCGCTTTATGCTAAACTAGCCCGATGTTTTAATATCGAGTCTGTGCATGTCTGAACTTCCTGTCACACCTAGTATTCAACTGAATACCCGCGGTTTGCGTTGCCCTGAACCTGTGATGATGCTGCATCAAGCCATTCGCAAATCTAAGTCTGGCGATGTGGTTGAAGTGTTTGCAACTGACAATTCGACGTCTTGGGATATTCCAAAATTTTGCATGCATTTGGGGCATGAGTTGTTATTGCAAGAAGAACGCTTAGATGAGCAAGGCAATAAAGAATTTCATTATTTGGTGAAAAAAGGCTAATAGGCAAAAATTAGCCTCAGCACTTTTAGAACACTATAATTTAAACACGATAAAATAGTCATGTGATCCATATAGGCATATTTCATTTGCAATTCATGCAAGTTGAAATATGCCTTTTGTGTTTTTAGCCATGACGTTCAACTTTATTTTTAATTTTTCATCAATTTTGCATCAATCCAACCTGCTTCACAGTTTGAGTTAAAAAATGGCGAAACGATCCACGAGTTGCGTTATCTGCTACACATTTTTTAAGGAACTTTTCAACTTTTCTGCATTGATAGGGCAAGTTGTGTGCTTGTGCAAAATCTAACAAAGCTCTGTGTGTTGTATAAGAAATAATTTTTAGAGTGTGAGTTTAGTCTATTGTTTAGTTATTGATTTTTAACAAAATTATTTTAAATATTTTTTAATATATGGAAAAATTAGCCTATAATGCGATCAGTTTATTGAGTTCGATTGCAGAACATTCGGGGATAAAATTAAGCAGATTTGGGGTTTTGCTTGGTTTGAATGTTATATGGCAGTGTTTATGTTTTATAAGGCTGAAAAAGCTGATTAAGCTGTCGCATTAAAGTAGTCAAGTTAAGAAAAATAATTTTGGGGGGCTTAACTGATTGTCTTTATCTTAAAAAAATATGCCATTTAGACTGAGCAAAATCTGCTTAATTTTTTACGTGATCAATCATCAATAAATCTTGCGTTATCATCATTTTGATTGAGTACGGTA
Source organism: Acinetobacter sp. YH12205 (assembly GCF_013418125.1). Taxonomy (NCBI): domain Bacteria; kingdom Pseudomonadati; phylum Pseudomonadota; class Gammaproteobacteria; order Moraxellales; family Moraxellaceae; genus Acinetobacter; species Acinetobacter sp. YH12205. Next base: position 196,203 of record NZ_VPCQ01000005.1, read on the forward strand.
TGATTTTAGATAAAAAGCAAAACTTTTCTTTAAAGCCACTGAGTGTGGCGTGTTTATTGACCATGAGTATCTCAGGCTGTTCATCGGGTTCAGGCTCTCAGTCAAGCACGGTTCAAGTCACTGATGTGTTGGGGGCAGAAAATGTCAGCCAAGAAGATCAACCGACTACAAATGAAGGCATTGGCAGCGGAGTAGAGCAACCTGTCGCACCATCTGCACCCATTACCGATCAACCTCCTGTGAATTTAGAGCTAGATCATGGCGATGTATCATCCAATGGTGGTGGTTTGAGTGGTGGCAGTACAGATCATGGCAATACATCACCAACTGAAGATTCACTTTTAGACAGCAATGATGCTGTACCTAGCGATGATGCTACCGTTTTAGAAAATAATGATGTCAATCAGCCTGATACGATACCTACACTTGAATCACCTCCGTCAGAAGCAGAGCAACCTGTCGATGTGGTAGCTCCACCTGCAGTAGAGCCTGCTTTAACCGACACCGTTTTGGTCGATAGTGCAATTCAAGATATTGAAGTACCACAAGATACATCTGAAGTTGAGATGGGTAGTACGATTCAAGAACTTGAACCCTCACAAAACACTTTAGAAGTCGAAACAGGCAGTGCATTTCTTGAAAGGAAGGCAATTTAACCATCACAGGCAACTATTCGATGCAGATTGCTGCAGATCAGCAGCAACATGCGGGTTTTAAAGCATGTTTTGGCAATTTGCTGACGGTAACGGGAACCGCCAATTTGGCAGGGACTTTGAACCTGTTTGATGAAGTGCCACTTGATCAGCCACTTATTACTGCACAAGGTTCACAAACTACCGTATTACGTGCGCAACAAGGCGTACAGCGTGAGTTCGATGCTTATCGCTCAAGCAATCCATTATTTGAGTTGACACAAGTTAGTTATCGTCCTGAACTGAATGCAACGGGCGAGCCTGTACGTGCGGCAGATACAATCAATACCGATGTGGTGATTACGGCAAAGCGTAAATCGACTGAAACGGTGGCGGCTCTTGCTGCTGAACTTGAAGGACGTACTCAGGTTGCCCGTAATTTAGATGTAGTTTTAGCAAGTCTTGATCAGAAACAACAGTTAGAAACGCTGGAAGATGCTGAAAAAGTTTTTGCCAATCGCTTATTTAACAATTTTGCTCAAACTATACGTTATAGCAATGCTGCTGAAAGTACAGTTTCTACGCAGGCATTGAATCAACTGTTTCATCAACTTGATCCAAGTTTTTATGCCAATACCGTTTTAAATGTCGCAGAAGAAAGCAGCAAGCAAGAACGTCAGTTTGCACAGCGTTTGGCAACCGCACAACCCAAACAGCTTTGGTTTTCGGGTGATTACCAAAGTTATGATATGGATTATGTCGGCTTAAATAGTGAGCGCCGTAGTCATCATCAAGGTGTTGGTGTGGCAACAAAACTGGCAGGGATGACCTTGGCAGCGCAGGCCGATTTCAGTCAACTGAACTTAGATGATGCCGTACAAACAGGCTCAAAAAATAGCAGTCAGAGCAAAGCCTATGCACTAACTATGGGGACAGCACAGCAGCTTAATCGTGATTTAAGTGTCGCGGCATGGTTAAAAGGCATGCAGGTGGATGTTGACGCGCAGCGTGGTCATGCTCAAGCACAAAAAATACAGTTTGATGGACAAATGTATGCCGCAGGTTTGCGTCTAGATTATAGCTATCCACTCAGTCAAAAAATGCAGATTCAACCGTATTTAGACGCTTCGTTCCAACATTATGTTCATGCCAAACAAACTCAGCAGGATGGTGTCAACAGCTTAGATGATTTGGTGATGCAGCGCTGGAATTTTGGTGCAGGTTTGCAAGCCAATTACCAGTTGAATCCAGCATGGCAATTGCAAGGCAGCTTGTATTACAGCCAACCGATTCAGGAAAAAGCATATTTAGATACCCATTATGTAGGCACAGCGGAGAAACTGAAGTTTGATGCATGGCATGCCGATCAAGGTCAATATCATGCTGCCTTAGGTTCACAACTTCACTTTGGACAACATAGTTTTCTCAATTTGAATTATGAATATAGCGGGCGATCACATAGCGACAGTCATCGGGTACAGTTGGCGGTAACGACTCGATTCTAATTGATCGTTTTATTCATGAGAAAGTCATGAAAAAGCGTAGATTTGCGTATGAATGAGAAGTTTGAATCTTGATTGAAACAGCCATGTAGATAAATCTGCATGGCTGTTTTTTAGATCACAGTCAAATGGACTGAGTTTTAGACCGCATAGCGACTCATTAAAGTCAGTGGTGCTTTGGACTGTAAATAATCGGCAGGAATAAATACGATATTGGCAGCGTGTTGCTGTGCTGCATCAATAATATGGTTGATCACATCGTCTGTGGCTTGTGCGCTGTCAGGTGCGTGCGCTTGATCTAGATAAATTCGTTGCTGGTCGGTATCGACCCAACCTGTCTGCATGTAGCCTTGTTGAACATATAAAGTATCGACATTATTTTGCAACACTGCCTGATAAATTTGCTGCAGATCGGTCACAACACGGTCACTGGCATAGAGTTCATCCAGTTGCTGCGCATGTTGCTGATGCAATTGTTGTTGATGGCTTTTTAGCTCGGTCTGAATACTGTCAATAATGTGTTGTGCGCTGCCTTGTTCTAGCTGAGTGACGTTATCTACACTGAAAATAATGGCATTGGGTTGGTCGCAAATAGATTCATAAAAACTGATATTGCGTCGATCACCCACAATGACCAAGCCCAATGGCTCACTGGCACGTACAGTTTGCACATTTTTATCGACACGGTTTAAAAACTCTTTGAGTAAACGGTCTTCATTGGCGGCTGTGGCACGTTCTGCACCGCTGGTGCTATATAAGTTATCATTTTGAACAGGAAATGCACCATGTGGCAGTCGTTCATTCAAGTCGCTGTCATCTACAGAAAACTCATGGATTACACGATCATTGGAGGCCTTAATCAGACGTCCAACTTCACGACTGATCACTACCACATAGTATTGCACTGCATAAGATAGCTCACGAATAAAATCACGCACTGAAAATTGTTGATCAATCACAATACGTTCTTGGGTAGGGAATGGCAGACGCAGTACTTGTGCACTGTCGGCTGTGGCAAAAATAGCCAGACTGTCTAAATGGTAGTTGGGATTCAAATCTTTGGTTTGATGATGAATCTGTTCTAAAATTTGTGCCACCAGACGTTTGTCATAGTCTGCCAACAGGCGTTCTTCGAGTTGTTTAAGTTGGTTTTTAAGAGCAATCACATCTTGCTGATTGTCTGGAAAGGTACGATGTGTGGGTAGAAATAAGCTGACTGCAGGTTGTGCCTGCACATTTTTAAGTTGGTTGAGGGTGTCTGTTAAATTAAGCATGTTGGAATTCCTCTTCTAATGAAAATAAGAAGAACAACCAAATGCTTGAGCAAGATAAAACTCAAAGTACTGCTTTATACTCCACTCAAGTCAGTTTTAGTCAGCATCTACAACATTTTGCTACCGTGCTAAGTGCTGCATAAAATGCCGAATAGCATTGTATAAAAGCTGACAAAACAACATTTTCGGTTGTTCAAGTCTGAAAAAAACGAAATAAAAAACTAAAAATAGAAAAGATAAAAAATAAGCAAAAACAGCATAACAAGGAAAGTTATTCAATCGCCTGCTTTTGAATAGAGAAATACCTGAAAAATGTAAGGGATTATGAGACCTTGGTAATTTTGTAAACTGTGTATAAAAAAGCAGTGCCGAGGCACTGCTTTTGGGTTTCTCAATTGCGATTCGCAATTACATATTCGGGTAATTCGGACCACCGCCACCTTCAGGTGTTACCCAAGTGATGTTCTGTGATGGGTCTTTAATGTCACAAGTCTTACAGTGAACACAGTTGGCTGCGTTAATCTGGAAGCGTTTTGAACCATCATCATTTTCCATGATTTCATAAACACCCGCAGGGCAGTAGCGCTGTGCAGGCTCATCCCATTTAGGTAAGTTTACGTTCACTGGAATAGAGGTATCTGTCAACTTTAAGTGTGCTGGCTGATTTTCTTCATGTACGGTATTCGATACAAACACTGAAGATAAACGGTCAAAAGTCAGCTTGCCATCTGGTTTTGGATAGTTCGGTTTAAAGCTGGTTGCATCTACAGTTTTGAGTGCGCTGAAATCAGGCACTAAATCATGCAAAGTAAATGGTACTTTAAACACGTTCTGGTCGATAAAGTTAAACGCACCACCCATCCATTGACCAAACTTATGCATTGCAGGGCCAAAGTTACGTGCGCTATAAAGTTCTTCTTTCAGCCAGCTGTTGTTGAATTTTTCAGTGTAAGCCGTTAGCTCTTTCACAAAGAAATCTTCGCCTTCAGTTACGCGAGCAATCGCCAAGTCACCGCCTTTTGCGACACCTGCAGCAATCGCTTCAAATACTGCTTCACCGCAAAGCATGCCAGACTTCATGGCGGTATGAGAGCCTTTGATTTTGGCAAAGTTTAAGAAGCCTGCATCATCACCAATTAAAGAACCACCTGGGAAGGTGAATTTTGGCAATGAGTTAAAGCCACCTTTGGTCACAGCACGTGCACCATAAGAAATACGCTTGCCGCCTTCTAGATACTGTTTAATTAGAGGGTGAGTTTTCCAGCGCTGCATTTCCATAAATGGATACATGTGTGGGTTGGTATACGACAAGTCCACAATCATACCCAAAGTCACTTGGTTGTTTTCTGCGTGGTATAACCACCAACCGCCTGAAGAACCTGTTTCACTTAATGGCCAGCCTGCACCGTGCATGACTAAACCTGGTTTGTGTTTTGCAGGGTCAATTTCCCAAAGTTCTTTAATACCAATCCCGTAGTGTTGCGGATCGGCATCTTTATCCAAATTGAATTGCTGGATTAAACGCTTACCTAAATGACCACGACAGCCTTCTGCGAAAATGGTGTATTTGGCATGTAGTTCATAACCCGGTGTGAAGTTATGCGTTGGCTCGCCATCTTTACCAATGCCCATGTCACCAGTTTGGATGCCTTTAACCGTACCATCGGCATGGTAAAGAATTTCAGATGCCGCAAAGCCAGGGAAAATAGAAACTTCTAATTCTTCGGCTTTTTGACCTAACCAACGCACCACGTTGCCTAACGAGATCACGTAGTTACCATCGTTATGCATGGTTTTAGGCACCATCCAATGCGGTGCTTGCTGAGCTTTTTCAGGTGACATCAAGAAGAAAGTTTTATCTTCAGTCACAGGCACATTTAAAGGCGCACCTTCTTCTTTCCAGTTAGGAAATAACTCGTTGATGGCGCGAGGCTCAAGAATTGCACCCGAAAGGATATGCGCACCAACTTCAGAGCCTTTTTCGACCACACAAACGGACAGATCATTTAAATTGTTTTCAATTGCAAGTTGACGAATTTTGATCGCAGCAGAAAGACCCGCAGGGCCTGCGCCTACGATGACTACGTCAAACTCCATCGATTCACGTTCGATGTGTTCCATGTAGGACTCCTCATATAATTGAAGGTGGCAACCGCATCAAGCAACGGTGCTGCCATGAGTATTTTTAGTTGCCAGACACAAATTTAATCGTGTCTTTTACAGTATGGGTAAGTATTGTGAGCTAGTATAGTTTTAAACCGAGTCTTAGCCAATTGGCTGAATCGTATTATTTTTCCGTCAGTAAGGTACTGCAGCATGAAGCATGACGATAATTCAATCAAACCGACAGAAAATGTAGCTACGGCTGATAATAAAAATTTAATGCACATTGCACAATATATAAAAACTGGACAGTCAGGTCACAAAAGATCAATCCCTCCTTTGGAGCAATGGCATCCAAAGCATTGTGGAGCAATGGATTTGCTGGTCAAAGCCAATGGAGAATGGTGGCACGAAGGTCAATTGATCAAACGTCAGGCATTGGTTGATCTGTTTTCTAGTGTGTTATGGAAAGAGCAGGGCAAGTTTTATTTAAAAACCCCAGTGGAACAAATTGAAATCCAGGTAGAAGATGAGCCTTTGTTCATCAATCAGGTTGATGTGGTCGAAATCGGACAGCAAAATTATATTCAACTTATCACTACACATCAGGATATTGTGATTGTTGATGCCGAGCATCCTATTTTTATGCGTGAATATGCAGGTGAGCTGCGTCCTTATGTGCATGTGCGTTTTGGTATTAATGCCCTGATTCAGCGTGCGGCTTTTTTACATTTGGTGGAATTGGGCGAGCTGAGTGAAAATGCGCAGGGCGAAACGATTTTATCGTTGAAAAGTGGTGATTTGCACTTGCATTTAAGCAGCTGAGGTTTAAGCTTTATTCATCCCATTTTGTATTGCTGAATCTCTTGCTATGACAGCCATTCATCCTGTTTCTCCCTTAAATCAAGCCATGCCAAAAGCACAAGCCAGTGCGCCAATTGGTATTTTTGATTCGGGCATAGGAGGCTTGTCAGTTGCCATTGAAATTGCAGAATATTTGCCCAATGAGCGCATCCTTTATTATGCCGATACTGCACATGTGCCGTATGGCCCACGTGATGATCAAAATATTCGAGAACTCACTGCAGCTGCAATCGAATGGTTATATCGACAAGGTTGTAAAGTTGCGGTCGTGGCGTGTAATACTGCTTCTGCTTTTAGTCTAGATTATCTGCGCGATCATTACGGCGAAGATTTTCCCATTATTGGTTTAGTGCCTGCTTTAAAGCCTGCCGTATTAAATAGCCAAAGCAAAACTGTGGCTGTACTTGCGACGCCTGCGACTTTTCGCGGACAACTTATTAAAGATGTGATGCAGCGTTTTGCGATTCCTGCTCAAGTGCAAGTCTTGAATGTCACCAATCTAGATTTAGTGCCTTTTGTTGAGCAAGGGGCGCAAATGAGTGAGGCATGTTTAAGTTCCTTACAGCAGAGTTTGCAACCTGTGGTCGATCAGGGCGCGGACTATTTGGTGCTCGGTTGTACCCATTATCCTTTCCTAAAACCTGCGATTGAGTCCATTTTTGGTCAGAAACTGACATTAATTGACTCAGGAATTGCCGTTGCGCGTCAAACTTCCCGCATTTTAATTAAAAATGAGTTATTATTTGAACAAAGTTTGGCAGATACTTTACAAATTGCGTGTTATGTCAGCGGGAACAATGCAGAACAATTAAAGCCCGTGTTGCAGCATCTTATTCCAGGCAATATTTCTTGGAGTATCGCAAATGTGAGTACTGTGGACTGACTTTAAGATAATTTTTTTATGATTGGGGAAAGGCATTACAAGTAGACGGTGACCGACTTGTAATGGCAATAGGAGAGGGGAAACCAATGCTCGATAAGCGCTATCAGGTCTTTATCTCGACGTCTGGGGCAGATATGCAGCCAGAACGAGTGATCTTGGCACAAACATTGGTGGGAATGGGTTTTTTTTCGTGGGGTTTAGAACAACGTACCCCACTCAGCACTGCATTTGCACGCCGTCAAATTGATGATTGTGATTATGTGGTGATTCTATTGGGCAGCCAGTACGGTGAGCAATCGGTGTCGGGCGTGGGGTATATGCATTTAGAGTATATTTATGCAGTCACCAAGCAAAAGCCGATCATTGTATTTATGCACGAAGACCCAGATTCACGTGATTCATCTTTACATGATGAAAAACCTGAATTGCGTGAAAAATTCAAAGAGTTCCGTAAATTATTACAACAAGAAGTCGATCAGGTGTTTAGCTACCGCACTCTGCGTGATTTAGAGCTTGCTGTCCGCTTTAATATGTCGCAAATGCTAGAGCGTTATCCGACTTCTGGTTGGGTGCGCCCGCAAAATACACAAGCTTTGCATGATGAAATTGAACGTTTAAAAAGTAAGTTACGTCAGCTGGAAACCGATGTGGGACAGCGCGAAGCAGACCCGTTTCTAAGCGTATCTAAAGTGTCGATGAATGAATCATATCGTTTTGAATATCGCATGCATGCCTATCAGGATGGTAACTTTAGAGAGCTGAAAGTTGAGCGAAGTTTAAGTTGGGCGCAGTTGTTGGCAATTTTAGGCAATACTTTTATTCATCCAACCCCTGAAGAATATTTTTCGAAACGCATGAATGAATATTTGAATGAAACTGGTTTGGAGGATGCACGTCGGATCATGCCACGTGCGCATGCAGTTGCACGTGCCCAAATCAATATTCGGGCCTTGCATCAGATTAAAATGCAAATGCGTCAAAATGACTGGATTGTGCAGGCGGGGCGTGATGATCGTCAGCGGATGTTGTGGCAAACCACGGCAAAAGCGCAAAAACTTTTAGAGAGCAATTTGCTAGATACCGATCGGGTTTATTCATTTAAAACACCGTATTAATCTCTCAATACAGAGTGAAAAAACTGTTAAAGTAGTCGGGCTCAATCATCAGACACGAGGGCTGGATGTTGTCTACAGCAAAACCCAAAGTAACCGTTCTTTTAGCCAATTTAGGTACGCCTGATGAACCGACTGCAGCAGCGGTTCGCCGTTTTTTAAAGCAGTTTTTGTCTGATCAGCGCGTGATTGAAATTCCAAAACCGATTTGGCAAATCATTTTGAACTTATTCATTTTGCCATTTCGTCCTAAGCGTGTTGCACATGCTTATGCCATGGTCTGGCAGCAAGATTCACCGATGCGGGAAATTTTGTTGCAACAGGTTGATGCTTTAAAACAGCAGTTATTGCCGCTATATCCTGAGTTTGAATTGAATATTCTACCGGTAATGACCTATGGCAATCCGGGTATTCAACAGGCTTTGGCAGCTTTGAGTCAAAATCCTCAAGATCACGTGATTTTGTTCCCTTTATTTCCACAATATTCGGCAACTTCGACTGCACCTTTATATGATGCCGTTGCCAAATGGGTGCCACAGCAGCGTAATTTGCCGGGCTTATCCATCATTCGTGATTATTATCAGCATCCTTTATACATTCAGGCGTTGGCGCAAAGTGTGCGTGAATTTCAAGCCGAGCATGGTGTGGCAGAAAAATTATTGATGTCGTTTCATGGCATTCCACAGCCGTATGCCGATAAGGGTGATCCGTATGCAGAGCGTTGTCGGATCACGGCCAAATTGCTTGCCGATGCTTTAAATTTAAATGATGATCAGTGGGCAATTAGCTTCCAGTCACGTTTTGGCAAACAAGAATGGGTCAAACCCTATACCGATGTCTTACTTGAAGAATGGGGACAGCAGGGCGTGAAGTCGGTGCAAATTATGAGTCCTGCTTTTTCTGCAGATTGTTTGGAAACGCTAGAAGAATTGGCAATTCAAAACGCAGAATTGTTTTTACAAGCAGGTGGCAAAGAATATGCCTATATTCCTGCACTGAATACCCGTGCCGATCATTTGGATTTGCTCAAACATTTACTTCAAGCTAATCTTGATGCTGTAAAGCTTAACCTAAGCCATTAATTTTTGAGGTTCGCCACCATGTTGCAAGTCAAAATTGTTCCCGTCACCGCTTTTCAGCAAAACTGCTCGATTGTGTGGGATGCAGAAAGCAAAGAAGCAATTTTGATTGATGCAGGCGGTGAGCCTGAAAAGCTGAAAGCCGAAGTTGAAGCGTTGGGTTTAACGGTGAAAGCTTTGTGGCTCACTCATGGACATTTAGACCATGCGGGGGCTGTTGGTGCGTTGCAACATTACTGGAATGTTCCTGTGATTGGTCCACAGAAAGAAGATGCTTTTTGGTTAGATCAACTGCAAGAAGTGTCTGCACGTTATGGTTTTCCTATCCCTGAACAAGTCACGGTTACACAGTGGTTAGAGGGTGGTGAAGTGCTGCAATTGGGTCAAGAAAGCTTTGAAGTGCGTTATGCACCAGGGCATACCCCAGGCCATGTGATGTTTTATAATGCAAAATATGGCGTCTTGTGGACAGGCGATGTGCTATTTAAAGGCTCGATTGGACGCACCGATTTTCCACGTGGGAATCATCAACAATTATTAGATTCAATTCAGCGCGAGTGTTTTAGTTTGCCCGATGACACTCAGTTTATTTCGGGGCATGGTCCCATCAGTACCATTGGATTTGAAAAACAGAACAACCCTTTTGTGGCGGGGCAAGCAGGTTAAAAGCAGTGTGTATTTATGCTTTAAGAAAAAGTCAGCAGTCGCTGACTTTTTTATTTGCGAAAGGGATTATTCAGCATTTGTTTGCTTTCAATTGCAAACAGCATTGTGAAAATTGTCAGTAAGATGCCTATGCACAGCATGAGTAAATCATGCGCGTACAGTCCAAAGCCTAAACTGCTGGTAGAGAGTAAAATACACAGCATTACAATTCCTTTTAACATGATTTCCATGGTGAAATGTTCCTAGGTTATTTTTTGCTTTCTTTATTGTTATGTGCAGTGACGGAGTCACGAATAGTGCAAAGTATAACCTGTGCTAATTCTGCTGAAAGCAATTATAGAACAACTAAATTTTGAATAATTTTTCTAAAAATGTGAAAAATTCCATGAAACTATGTGTAGTTTTAGGCAATATTTGGCGTGGAAATTTATTGCTTATTCCTCAGAGTTTTCTGCTTGCGGAGCATCTTGGGTGGGTAAACGATACTCGTCATTTGCCCATGCGCCTAAATCAATGAGCTTGCAACGCTCAGAACAAAATGGACGAAAAGGATTGTCTTCCCATTGTGTAGCTTCGCCACAACGTGGGCAAGGGAAAGTACGTGGCATGATCAACTCCAAATGAAAAATGCAGGATTGGATTAGGCAAATAGCACCTGACTTGATAGACTTGTGCCGAATTTTGTAAGTTTGATCTGATTATGCCAATTCGTCAATTTCAAGCACAGCGTATGCATGCCCCTCGTGATTTTCAAGCCATTGCCAATGAATCGGTTTGTGTGGAAATTGGGGCCGGAAAAGGTAAACACGCCCTATTGTTTAGCGGGCAGCATCCTGAGCACAAGTTGATTGCAATTGAGCGCACCCGTGAAAAATTTTTGGCGATGCAAAAACAGCATCAGCTTGAAGGTCAGCAGAACTTACAGATTGTTCATGCCGATGCGATTCCATGGATTGTGCATGCTTTATTTCCTGCTCAAGTCGAGCAATTCTTTATTTTATATCCGAATCCAGAACCGCATAATGCCACCCAGCGTTGGTTGAATATGCCGTTTTTTGAGTTTTTATTGTCACGCTTAAAAGCAGGTGGCAGCATTACTTTGGTGAGTAATATTCCTGAATATATTGCAGAAGCACAGCAACAGCTGATTGAAGTGTGGAAGTTGCCATTTATTCAGCAGGATGTTCCAGTAGATTCAGCACGCACTCACTTTGAAATCAAATATTTAGCACGTGGCGAGCGTTGTCAGGAACTGTTGATCACCAAACCAGTAGCTTATACAACCCGTTTTGATGATTTTCAGCCTTTGCAAGGACAGCAGCTGACTTTAACACCTGCTGCAGTTGAGGCGAAAGTTTCTGCAGACTCAAGTGCAACAACTGAGTAAACAGGCATGAAACAGCGCATTGTAATTATAGGAGCAGGGCCAGCAGGGCTAATGGCTGCCGAAGTGCTGAGTCAGTATGCCTATGATGTGCATGTCTATGAGCAGAAACCTTCAGCGGCACGTAAGTTTTTGATGGCAGGTAAAACGGGGCTGAATATTTCACATGCCGAACCGATTGCACAATTTATTCAGCGTTATGATCGGGCGGAATGGTTGGCGCCGTGGATTCAACAATGGGATGCGGCTTGGATTCAAAACTGGATGCAGGGTTTAGGTATTCAGTCTTATGTAGGTTCATCGGGGCGAATTTTTCCACAAGAAATGAAAGCCGCACCTTTGCTACGCGCATGGTTAAAACGCTTGGTTGATGCAGGCGTGCAGTTTCATTATCGGCATCAGGTATGTGATTTAAAGAACAATCAACTCAGTATTCAAAATCTAAGTACAGCGCAAGTTGAACAACAGCAGTTTGCCGCTATTGTGATGGCATGTGGAGCAGTGTCGTGGTCAAAATTAGGTAGTGATGGTGCATGGCAGCGTTGGTTATCTGCCAATGAAATTCAGCCTTTTCAAGCCAGTAATGCAGGGGTGGAATGTCACTGGTCTAACTATATGCAGCCAGTTTTTGGACAACCTTTAAAACGTGTGCAAGCATGGGTGAAAGGCGCTGAAGCGAGCATGGGCGATATTGTGATTAGCCATTATGGTTTGGAAAGTGGCTTAATTTATAAGCAAGGGCGAGCATTGCGACAGTTGCAGCACGCTCAACAACCGCTGCAGTTACAACTCGATTTGCTACCCGATTTAACCGTTGAGCAACTCTACCAAAAGTTGCAACCTTCCAAAAAACAGTCTGTAAGCAATATTTGGCGTAAGGCAGGTTTGGATGCCGTGAAGTCTGCAGTCGTGCGTGAGTTGGTGGATAAAGCCCTTTGGCAGCAACCTATGCAATTGGCGCAGCAGATTAAAAATTTAACGGTGCCTTTAAAGGGTTTTCGTCCTATTGAAGAAGCAATTAGCTGTGCGGGCGGAGTCAAACGTGAGGTTTTATCTGCACAATTGCAGTTAAATTCCAATCCACACGTTTTTCTCTGTGGTGAAATGCTGGATTGGGATGCGCCAACGGGCGGCTATTTGCTGACAGCCTGTTTTGCTACAGGACGCGCTGCCGCTGAAGGAGTGCATCAGTATTTACAGCAGCGTCCGTAAAACACGTTATTCATCAAGTTGTGGATATTGCCCACGCCAATGTTCTAGTTGTTGCTGCGCCTGTAGCAAGTCTGCTAAGCCTTGCTGACGTTGTTCTTTACTGACAGGATAAGGTGCAGAAGTTGTATTTTGAGTTGCTAGATATTGCGCTTGCTGTTCCCAATAATGACTCATTAGGCCTTGAATATAACGCCCTTGCGGTGTCTTTAAATCCAGTTCTTTGAGCATACTCAAGGCAGATTGAATGTTGTCCTGCAGGCGATTTTGTGCAAATGCAGCATCGAGTTGTTGGCTTTCATGCAAGCGTTCTAACTCATCTTCCAAATCATTGCTCATTTGGTCATGGCGTTGTTCATAATCCATCAGCAATTGAATATCATGCGGGTCATCCGCAGTCATTTCAAAGGGCTGAATCGCGGCTTGCTCGACCTGAGTTTGCATGATTTGATCTTCAGGGCTGAGTTTGTCTGCATGTTCTACTTTGCTGCGCTCGCAAGCGCTGAGGGAGAACGCCAAAAAAATTGTTAAGGGAGCAATCGCGTGTTTAAAGGTTATTTGCATTTATTTGCTCCCTCTCATTCAACTTTTTGATAGACATACAAATGTGTGCAATAGGGAAATTCAATTTCATCTTGCACATGCTTATTCGTATATTCTAATACTAATTGTTCAAATTGTGTTTTGAGTTGTTGTTGCTGTTCAGTTGGCATTGCAGCAATGAAACTGGTCGAAAGCAAACGCTTAGACACGACTTGTTCAACTGTACCAACATGCGTGTGATGAAATTTCTGCTCGTGAGTAAGTTGGAATAAATCTGTATCGGCAAATACCTGACGCCAGTCCTGATTGTGAAAACGCGGTGTATCGCCCTCAAAAGGCAAAATCATCTTTGCCAGTGCATTGACCCAATTGACTGAAATATCACGTTGATTCCAAATTAACAGCAAATGACCTTGCGGTTTTAAGATTCGGTGAATTTCCTTTAAACTTTGCAGATTGGCAAACCAATGAAAAGATTGCGCACAGCTCACCAAATCTGCACATTGATCGTGCAGTGGTAATTGCTCACTTCGTGCTTGAATTGTCTTAACTTGTGGGTAAAGTTGTTCTAATTCGGCTAACATGCTGGCAATCGGATCTACCGCTATAAGCTGAGTTGTCAGTTTGAGCAAATGTGGCAGGAACTTTCCTGTGCCAGAACCCAAGTCTACAATATTGCTATTAAGTGGAACTTGGAGCTGATCTTGCAGGAAAACATCGACTTCTTGCGGGTAACTGGGACGAACTTGTTGATATAGGTTTGCCCCTAAAGCAAAACCTTGTTGTGCGGCAGGATGTAGAGATTGTGTCATATTTTGCGATTTTTAATCTGCTGTGCATCTATAAAATAACATATTCACTTTTGGACTTGCGTACAGGGTATTCAAGTTTAAAGTAACGGTTTAATTCAGCGCCTTGGCGCCGGTGTGGGAATGGACAAACACATAATTTTTGAAGACGGACATATCCGCGCTATTTTCATGAAAGGCTCATCTCAGGAGCTGATTTTTTCTTTTGGCGATTTAATTACACGGGCCAAAGGAACGTCTATTAATGCCGAAAAATCACTGGAAAAGTTTCATTTTAATGTGATTGGGGTCATGCCTAAGGAAAAATCATGGTTTCCTGAAGCTTCTATGCGTGCCATGTTGGCAGCCATTCAAGACCTGATTGCTCCGTTTAAAATTCGCGTGGGCTATGGCGGCTCAATGGGTGGCTATGCGGCAATTAAATATTCCAATTTGCTGGATTTAAACCGCATTGTGGCTTTGGTGCCGCAATATTCAATTGACCCTGAAGATATTCATGACCCACGCTATAACATGTTTTATCATGCAGACTTAAATGCCAATATGCGCATTCAAGCGCAAGATGTATCGGCACAGCGTGAATATATTGTGGTCTATGACCAATATTATGCTGAAGATCGTGGGCATTATTTAAAAATTCAGCCTTTAATTCCGCATTTACATACCTTACATTTGCCATTTACAGGGCATGATGCAATTGCGATTTTAGCCAACTCTGAATTACTGAATGACTTTTTAACCCATCCTTTTGATGCGCCGTTCTTTTACCAAAAAATTCGCAAGGTGAAAAAAAACAGCAAGTTTTACTATCGTAAAGTGATTGAAAATGTCTTGCCGAACCATCGCTGGTCTTTAGGTCGTATTTTAAAATACAATAACTTACAGCTAGACAGTAACTTTTTTGATGCCAAGTTGAAACAAAACCTGATTCGCTCCTTGCTTAGCAATAAACAGGTCGATCAGCACGATTTAAACAAACTTGGCTTACAAATTCAGTTACCGTATGAAAATCGTAATGTCTTGCTCGACCATTTTGGTCATGGTTTGGTGTTTAACATCATCAGCCAAAAAATTGAGAGCTATGCCGCACATGCAATTGCCTTAAACCATAAATTCCTGATTCCGATTTATGCAAAGGGCAGTGGTTTGGTGCAAATTTATCTGAATGATGAACGCTATTTAATTAGTATGAATGATCGTCATGTCATGAAACTATGCAAAGAACAAGATGCACTTGCTGCAGGCATGCACCCATTAATATTGAAAAAATATAGCGACTATTTTGTGTTGAGCTATAAAGATTTGAACCTGAGCAGTGATGAGTTTGGCGGCAACGACTTTGTGGAAGATTTGCCAGATACTGCCAAATTTACCCTAGAACTGGAACAGTAAGCTGCAAAGTTTGATCCATTATTTAGAAGGTTTAAATTTTAGACACTTGTATTGTTTTGCCATTGGGCTAAGATGATCTTAAAACATGGTTTTGTTGATCATTCCAAGGGTAGTATGTATGACCAAGTTGTTGATGCCTGCTGTGCTTGTTTTGCTGTCCAGTTTCATTTTATCTGCGACTTTGTTTGCAGATGCGCCTGAGCCGAAGGCTTATCTATTTTTTGCTTTAGGTTTGTTGGTATTGTTGGGATTAGGCGCTTATGTATTCCGACAAATTCAAAAATCGATACGCTATCACATGAATAAGCCTGCAGATTAAATGCAGGCTTTTTTATTTGCACTGAGTTGTTTTTATAATTTTGAGCAAACCAATAAATCAAAAAAATTATAGCTTAATCACTTTAATTTCTTCTTCAGTATCTGTACTTGGTGGAGTCTGAGTCTGTGCTTCTTGAGTAGGTGCGGCAATGGTGGCTGCAGGGGCGATATTCTGCGAAGGCGCGCTTAATGGTGCTTGATAGATAGGCACGGCATGATCACTTTGTCCTGTAATCACTTCTTTGGTTTCCTGAATTTTAGTATTTACATTGTTGGCAAGTTGCTGCCCAGTATGTTTGGCTTGAGCCGCACCCTGACTGCCCAATTGTTTGGCGTTGTCTAAAGCTTGATGTGCCGATGGGCGAATTTTTTCAATACCTTTTTCGGTTACTTCACCGACTTTTTGTGCTGCCTGAATCACACCTTCCTGAGTTTTATATGCCCAAACATGTAAGAGGTTTGGATTGTCTGCATAAGGCTGAATTGGTTTATTACTTTGAGTTTGTGCAGCACTACTTTGTGCCCACACCGAAGCACTACTGAACAATAGTCCAATACAAATGCTGATATTGATCTTTTTCATTGTGCTGTGCCTCTTAGGATGCCGAATACTGGTCGTTGAAAGGTTTTGAATGGAATGTACTGCATTGTATAAAGCCTAGATGATCTGCAGTGTTTATTTTTCGCAAGTATGATGTGTTTTTAGGTGAAATTTACAGTGTTTGAGACTTTAAAGTGCTTGAAACTATGGCAGAGTTTCAGACTTAAAGAAGAAGACCCACATAAAATTGTGGGTCTTGTTACTCTGGAGAGTTGTTAAAGCAGGGCAGCAATGGCTACACTGCTTTTATCATCTTAGTTTGAAATATCAAGCGATGCTGTATTTATATTGAAAGTCCAACAATCTTGCTACATCAAGATACATTCAAAGCTGTTTTTAGCTTAGTTGCATTGTGCAAGCGCATCTTTATGAAAATGGTTGCGTAAGGTGATGAAGTTCTTTTGCACAGTTGCATCATGCAAGTCAAAGTGAGTTGCTATGCTAGTCCCATCTTGTGCAAATGTTGCAGAACCAGCTGAAATTAATGCATTGCCTTTAAATGCCCATTGTTCAATAGAACGACCTGCTTGCAGTGTGCCTGTAAATTCGATCACGCATTTATCAATAAATTTTGTGAGTTTGGCGCTGTTATTGACAGTGTCTGGGTAAACTTCAATATTTTTCACTTCTTGTAAAACACCTGCAGTAAGCTGCGGAATAACAGGTGCAGAAGTACACGCACTAAGAGAAAGGCAAGTTAAACCCGATAAAATGAGTGTTTTAAGTTTCATAAGCTCGTTTTCTTGTTGAGTGTTGTTAGGTTGAGTATAGGGAATCTGAAGTGAAATGCCTATAGTATTCTTTGGAGGTGTTTATTCCTGATTTATATAGTACTCATAGGGGTAATAGATGAAAAAGGCATTACGCATTCTTTTTCTAATAAGATAGAACATAATTGATAAAGGAATTGATTGGGTGAAATATTTACAAACTCACTTACTACAGGTCTTAACGTACCCTGCAATAGTTCATTGGCTTCACTAGGTCTGTAACGTGCTACCGTGCCAAGATAAAACATGGATAACAACGTGTAGGATAGATGAGGTAAATCAGCTGCTTTTAAATCAACATAATAGCGGTAGCCTGTGTTGGTTAGGATTGGCGTAATGTCAAATTGACAATACTCTTTTAAGATATTTTGATAGATTGTATTTGTATTTTCTCTTGTATATGATTTTCTGTATTTAGATCTATATACAATTTTTCCTTCACGAGGGAATCCATCTTTAAAATAATTAAGTCGTTTCTCCTTGAGAAACTTAGTTATATCCACTTTTGTTTTTTGTTCATTATCAATTATCACTTCAGTAAATAATTTATTGTGTTCTGAATTGGTTAGAATCTCTACATTAATGGGTAAAAGTTTTCTTTTATTTATTAAGTTTAAGCTATGACAGAGGCTGTGAATTTCAGGAATATTTGTTACAGCTTGACGAAAGTTTATGTTTAATGGGTGATTAATTTTTTTACCAAGTATTTCTGAAAATATAGCAAATATGTTCACGCCTTCATTGGTTTTAGGTTTTACCTGAATTACTCCTTCAGTGCCAAGAGGTAAGTTTAAGCCATGATGCTCATGAACTGTTTCAAGCTCAATTTTGTTATAAGAAAGGAAGCATTTAACTAAGTTGAGCATTCCATAGTATAAAAGAGTGGCTCTTGTAGGCAGTAAGACACTATTAGCTGCTTTGTAAAAGGACTCTGCAAGAGAAGAAAAATATAATGCACGTTCGAGAAAAACTTTATTTTCACCACGGCTTTTTGATATTTTTTGTTGGAGATGTGAGTTAATTAACGACCATGGATCACTAGTTAATATTTGTTGATCACCAGCGTTTAAATTTGCAAAAGAAAATCTTAATTTATTATATTTAAATAGAGCTATTTCACCCTTTTCTAACTTACTCATTTTTACCCACATAAATAAAACCCCACTAATTTATAGCGGGGTTTCTTTTAATTTACAAGTAATTAAGACTTTAGTGCTGCAACACACTTACATCTGCAACACGTGTAAATAAATCACGTAACTGCGCGAGTAAACGTAAGCGGTTGGCTTTCAACTCAGCATCATCTGCCATCACCATGACACTGTCAAAGAAGGCATCAATAGGCGCACGTAATGCAGCCAATTGAGAAAGTGCAGTGGTGTAGTCTTTTGCTGCCAATAATGGCTCAACCACAGGTGTGATTTTTGCAAGTTCAGCGAATAATGCTTTTTCTGCATCTTCTACCAAGTTTACTTCAACGACAGTACCTTCAGGCGCGGTTTCTTTGGCTAAAATGTTGGCAACACGCTTGTTTGCAGCAGCCAATGCAGCCGCTTCAGGCAAGGCACGGAAGTGATTTACTGCATTCACACGCTTATCAAAATCTAGTGGAGATTTTGGTGATAAAGCTTGAACGGCTTGAATCACATCTACCGCAACACCTTGATCTTCGTATTTCGCACGGTAACGACCTTCAAGGAATGCGACTGCATCTGCCAAAGTCTTGTCGTGGTCTTTCAAGACATCACCATAAGCAGCCAAGGCTAGTTTAATTAAGTCTTCAATTGAAACATCTAAACCGTTTTCTGTTACAAGGCGCAAAATACCAATCGCAGAACGACGCAATGCAAATGGGTCTTTAGAACCTGTCGGTGCTTGACCAATACCAAAAATACCTGTGAGCGTGTCTAAACGGTCTGCAAGGGCAATCGTCGTGCCTGTTTTGGTTTTAGGAAGCACATCACCCGCAAATTTAGGTAAGTATTGTTCACCCAGTGCTTCTGCAACTTCGTCATTTTCACCTTCAAGACGTGCGTAGTAAGTTCCCGCAATCCCTTGAAGTTCTGGGAATTCACCCACCAATTCAGAGGTTAAGTCGCATTTTGCAAGTAAAGCAGCTTTTTCTGCATCTTGCGGATTTGCACCCGTAATTGGCGCCAAAGCAACAGCCAGTTTGGCAATGCGTTCAGACTTGTTCCAAAGTGTGCCCAATTGCGCTTGGAAAACCATGTTGGCCAATTTTTCTTTGCGTGATGCAAGTGGTTGTTTTTGGTCTTGCAAGAAGAAGAATTCAGCATCAGACAAACGTGGGCGCACCACTTTTTCATTACCTTCAATAATTTGAGTCGGGTCTTTAGACTCAATGTTTGAAACGGTAATGAAGTAAGGCTGTAATTTGTTTTCAGCATTCACCAGACAGAAATACTTCTGGTTATCCTGCATGGTAGTGATCAGGGCTTCTTGAGGAACGGCAAGGAAGCGTTCTTCAAAGCTGGCACGTAAAGCTACCGGCCATTCAACCAGTGCAGTGACTTCGTCACGTAGATCCGCAGGAAC
Source organism: Acinetobacter sp. YH12205 (assembly GCF_013418125.1). NCBI lineage: Bacteria > Pseudomonadati > Pseudomonadota > Gammaproteobacteria > Moraxellales > Moraxellaceae > Acinetobacter > Acinetobacter sp. YH12205. The sequence continues at coordinate 215,900 of NZ_VPCQ01000005.1, forward strand.
AATTGCAATCGCATTCACTTCATCCGCTAATGCTTTTACTTGCTGATCAATGATCGCTTGACGCTCTTCAAAAGAAGCGACAACGTGCGCTGCTTTTAACTTCTCAAGGTATTCATCTGCATGTGCAAGGGTGATTGCTTCAGGTGCATGGAAACGATGTCCATAAGTGACATTACCTGCCTGATGGTCTTGAATCGTTGCTTCAATTACTTGATGATCTTTAAGTAAAACGACCCATTTTACTGGGCGCACAAATTCAGTACGGCTTGCAGCAGAACGCATACGTTTTGCAATTGGCAGGTTGTCCAATGCTGTTTGTAAAATGTGTGGCAATAACGCATCAAGGCTTTGACCTTTCACGTCTTTTAAGTAGCACACTTTTTCAACTTTACCTGCTTGGAATGTAGATACTTGATCTACAGTAATGCCTTGACCGCGCATAAAGCCTTCAAGGGCTTTGGTTGGTTTGCCTTCGGCATCGTAAGCAGCTTGAACAGCAGGGCCGTCAAAGCGTTTTTGTGTGTCTGCTTGTGCGGCATCAACATTAGCAATTTTAAGTGCCAAGCGACGTGGTGCTGCATAGGCTTCAATTGCATCAAAAGCCAAGCCTGCATCTTTTAAACCTTTTTCAGTTTCTGCAAGTAGTGCATCACGTAAGGTTTTTAAGCTTTTCGGTGGGAGTTCTTCGCAACCGAGTTCAAATAAAACTGTATGTTTAGACATTATTTGCTTTCCTCAGTATTTTGCGCTTTGGCTTCCGCTTCAACCTGTGCTTTTAATTGTGCCAAGACTTCATCACGTAAATGTGGTTCAGCCATTGGGAAGCCTAATTTTGCACGTGCAGCCACATAACTTTGTGCAATAGAACGTGCCAAAGTACGGACACGTAAAATATAACGCTGACGCTCAGTCACAGAAATTGCACCGCGCGCATCCAAGAGGTTAAAGCAGTGAGATGCTTTAATCACTTGCTCATAAGCAGGTAGCGGTAATTCTGCTGCAATTAAACGGCTCGCTTCTACTTCATAGAAGTCAAACAGTTCAAACATTTTTTCTACAGGTGCGTATTCAAAGTTATAGGTCGATTGTTCAACTTCGTTTTGATGGAACACATCGCCATACGTTACAGTACCAAACTGTCCTTTAGTCCAAACCAAGTCGTAAACTGAGTCTACACCTTGCAAGTACATTGCCAGACGTTCAAGACCGTAGGTGATTTCGCCTGTTACAGGGTAGCACTCAACACCACCGACTTGCTGGAAGTAAGTAAACTGAGTCACTTCCATGCCGTTTAGCCATACTTCCCAACCCAAGCCCCAAGCGCCAAGAGTTGGAGATTCCCAGTTATCTTCTACAAAGCGAATGTCATGCACCAATGGGTCAATTCCAATTGCTTTTAAAGAATCTAAATACAACTGTTGAATGTTGTCTGGGTTTGGTTTCAGCACCACCTGAAATTGATAGTAGTGTTGTAAGCGGTTCGGGTTTTCGCCATAACGACCATCTTTAGGACGACGAGATGGTTGTACATACGCCGCGTTCCATGTTTCTGGACCTAAAGCACGTAGGAAAGTGGCAGTGTGGAATGTCCCTGCACCCATTTCCATATCGTAAGGTTGTAAAACGACGCAGCCCTGCTCCGCCCAGTAGTTTTGTAAGGCAAGAATTAAGCCTTGAAAGGTATCAATATGCGATATGGCGCGACTCATGGTCATCCACTTAAAATTAGAGAAAAATTGTGCTCAATTATAAGGATTTTGCGGGGTGCTGGCAAAGGTTAAAGCACAACTAGCGGTTGGTTGTTTGGGGTTTTACAAATTCACTGATAAATGAAAGATATAAAACAAATACATCTTACTGAATGATTGCCTTATAATCTTGTCCAATTGTCACCACTGGATTGCCTGCCCGTGTTTCATTCACAACTTGATTGGCTGAATACGCTGAAACCCAATTTTAAAGTATTGCCGTTAAAAGAACGCCTACTTTGTGGTTTGGGCGCATTATTGGGTTTGGCATTATCTTCCCTGATCAGTTGGTGGGTGTTGGGCGATATTAACGCATGGTATATCGCGCCAATGGGTGCATCTTCGGTATTGTTGTTTGCTGTGCCTGCCAGTCCTTTGGCGCAGCCGTGGAATATTGTAGTTGGGAACAGTATTGCAGCAATTATGGGCGTGAGCTGTGCTTTATATATTCCAAATTTAACCGAAGCCTTTAGTGTGGCTGTGGCTTTATCTATTTTCTTGATGATGACCACCGATTCGCTGCATCCACCGAGTGGAGCAGTGGCCATTACCGCAGTGCTTGGCGGAGATGCCGTGCGTGAGCTGGGTTATCACTTCATCTTTTATCCTGTGCTGCTTAATTCAGTTTTGCTGATGGTGATTGCAATTGTATTTAACCGCATGATTGGCAAGCCTTATCCTCAAACGCCACAGTTGAATCAACGTACCCAAGACCCAACGCCTACTCAAAAAGCCACTATTCAGCCGCAAGATATTCAAGATGTTTTAGATGCACAAACCCAGTTGCTAGATATTAGTGAATACGACTTACAAAAAATCATTTTAGAAGCGCAACACAAAGCCAGTGAACGACAAACTCAAGCACTGACTTGTGCCGATATTATGAGTAAAGATGTGGTCAGTTTGCAGCAAGATGAGGATATTCACAGTGCTTTAGAAAAATTCAAACACATGAATTTAATGAGTTTACCTGTCATTGATACAGAGCAACATTTGGTTGGAACTTTGGCGCTGTATGAAGTAGTGGAATGGTTTAAACACGCAACAGATTTGCCGTATAGCTGGAAACATCAAGTGAAACATATCATGTTACGCCAAGTGGTCACGGTGCAACCGCAACAGAGTATTCAAGACCTTGTGCCGTACTTTGTCGAGCGCTCTTTTAACTACATTCCTGTGGTAGAGCAGCAGCGTTTGGTGGGGATCATTAGCCGTGCCGATATGATTGCCGTCTTGAATCAACAGCTTGCTGTAAAGACCAATTAATAGACTCGCATTGTCGATGTGTATTCAACACGACTCAATCCTGAAATGCTGTGACTTTTAAAATATATTGCAGGTTGAAAGGCAAAAAAAAGCTACGATGCTTGGGGGAGCAATCGTAGCGAAAAAGAAGAAAGTTGTGTGAATAGGGTGGTGTCTACAAGTGAATCGGTAAATGATTCAAGCCTATGAATCTTTAAATATGGTCAGTCTTTAAAATTTCAATACCGTTTATCGGTCTTGATCAGGATTGACCGTGCGCACAGGTCTTGTGTAGCCCTGAGTATAGTTTGTTGTATTCGACTGGTTTTGTTTAGGGATCACCAACCACAACACCAAATACACCAAAATGCCAGGAAAGGCAGCGCTCATCACGGAAACAATCACAAAAATTAAGCGCAGTAAATTTGCGTTCCAACCAAAACGTTCAGCAATACCACCCATGACCCCAGCAATCATATTTGAGCGGTTAGAGCGATATAAACCAACATTGGCCATCTAATTCTCCTTAAGAGATCTAAAATTCAAAATAAATACATGCCGATGTTTAGCTTCACAGCACATCATCTGTATATAGAATAAAAATGGTGATGCACTTGGGTTTTTAAAGGGCGGTGAGCAAGGCAATTAGTAAAGTTATGTAACTTTTGGTGTTGCTTAAACCAGCATCCACCTAAAATATCAGAGAGAAGCGATGGGCAGAGTAAGCGCTTGACCACAAAGGATTGAGGAAAAGCATGCCTTACATTGAGCTGTCTATTCGGTGGTTTGAATAGGACTGAATACTCGGTCTGGTCACTCTATATGAGGGATAGTGTGTCGGCTAAATTAAATATTTGCGCAGTTTCTATATGGAGTGCAGTGGCATTGCTTGGATGCGATGATTCACAACTTGAGCAAGCTGCAGTGCAAAAATATACAGAACAGGTAGAAACCAAAAGACTGACTGAAGTGGCAGGGCAGGCAACCGCACCCATACAAACGGCTGCAACAGAACATCATATTCCCGAAAATCATCTGACTTATGTGGGACGCTATACTATTCAGATTAGCTGTGAAGATAAGTTTGTTATGTGCGAAAGCGGAAAAGTCGATTATATTTTGACCTTATTGCCTGATGGGACAGCGCATCGTATTTTTGTCAATGCGGGGCAAATCAGTTACGACAATAAAAAAAAATACCGCAAAGATTTATGGTTCTATGATGAAGACGCGCATCAAATTGTGGTGGCACGCGCCTCTGGGGTGAACTTTTACTATAATGTTGATCAAGACCATAATTTAATTATGGATAAAAACAAAATTGCGATTGCAACAGAAAATAATCGTGAATACTTTAAAAGCAATCCCTTACCTTCGCAAAACTATCATTTAATCAGAGCAAGTTAATTATTCGCTCATTCAATTCTTAGCCCATTCGTGAAAAACTTTTGGGCTTTTGTTTTTTTACATCAAGTTTTTATTTGGGATGTGTAAAGTATGATTTATCAATGATGGCACATCGTCTACAACTGAATTGAGCAAGGTGTAGTGGATAAAAGTGTTAGTCAAACAGGGCAGAATACGGGAATTCTATAGTAAATTACGAAACTGCACGATCCACAGAACAGTGCTGTGATGACTGGTAATTTAAAGATTTTTTAGAAGGAATGGTGGGTCGTCCGCGATTCGAACGCGGGACCAACGGATTAAAAGTCCGCTGCTCTACCGACTGAGCTAACGACCCATCTAAGGTTGATCAAGGAAATGGTGGGTCGTCCGCGATTCGAACGCGGGACCAACGGATTAAAAGTCCGCTGCTCTACCGACTGAGCTAACGACCCAGAGGAGTAAAAATGACGATGATCATTTTTAAAGTATCAACCTTGAAGAAGATGGTGGGTCGTCCGCGATTCGAACGCGGGACCAACGGATTAAAAGTCCGCTGCTCTACCGACTGAGCTAACGACCCTGAACCAGCAATCAAGCAGGCTTGATTGTGAAGTGCAAGAAAAACCAGAGGGTTTTAAGCACCACTTCGTTTGATGGAGCGTATTGTAGCAAGATATGAAGCGAGCGCAAGTAAAAAATAAAAAAGTTGCCTATGTTTGATTATAAATGCAACAAATTTGTCGTATCTAATCAAAAAATAGGCAACCTGGTGGCTTAGAAGCGATATTGATACTGTTGAATATTGTCGTAAATTTCTTGGGTCAGTTCGCAATAAGCAGATTGGTTTGGCAATAACACCAGAATTTTTTCATCACACTGTTTTAAATCAAAACCTTGAGTTTTCAGGGTGTTCTTCTGATATTTAAATGTACCTGTGGTTTGCATTTGCTTTTGAATGCGTAAAAAAACGGGTACTGCATAAGCGGGCATTGCTTTTTTAAACTCCACCAGCATTTGACGCAAGTCTTGTTCATCTAACTGGCAGCCTTCGTTTAAGGTAATCGCAGCCATACCTGCACGACCATTGGTATGTGGGATTTCAACGCCATACACGACAGCTTCAGCAATTTTTTCATAGTCACTGACAATGTTTTCTACTTCTGTGGTGGATACGTTCTCACCTTTCCAGCGGAAGGTATCACCTAAACGATCAACAAACTGGGCGTGACGGAAGCCAATGTCGCGGACTAAATCGCCCGTGTTAAAATAGGCATCGCCTTGTTTAAACACGTTTTGCATCATCACCGCCTTGTTTTTTTCAGGGTCGGTGTAGCCATCAAACGGTGAGCGACGGGTGATTTTTCCAATCAATAAGCCGACTTCGCCTTTTTTGACTTTCATGCATTTGCCTTTGGCATCGCGTACGGGTTCATTTTTTTCTTTATCAAACTGAATGACCGCATAAGGTGTCGGTGAAAAACCAACCGTGTTGTCAAAGTTAAACACATTGCTAAAGCCGACGTTGCCTTCGCTAGACGCATACAGTTCCAGAATTTCCTGAACGCCAAAGCGTGTTTTGAATTTGCTCCAAATATTAGGACGCATGCCATTGCCAATCATTTTGGTCACACGATGCCCACGCTCTAAATCAGAAGCAGGCGCATCCATTAAATAACGGCACAATTCGCCCACATAGCCAATCGCAGAGGCATTGAATTTGTGTACATCTTGCCAGAAGCATGAAGTGGAGTATTTTCTACGGATGGCAAAGGTGGCACTGCCTGCAATTACGCCACACCAGCACACCACAATACCTGTGGCATGGTACAGCGGCAGAGTGCAGTACATCACATCATCCTGATTTAAACCCAAGACATGACCATAGGTACCATAAGCCAACGTCCAACGGCTATTGGTGAAAATCACCGCTTTAGGCAAGCCTGTTGTACCTGAGGTATAGATATAAAACAGCCCATCTTTGCCCTGTACCGACTGTGTGGTGGCAGGATTAAAGCTTGGGAATGATGCAATGCATTGCGCTAAATTTTGAAAACCTTCAGGCGCAGTGCCGGCATCGGTACGGGTATTTTGATCTGCAAACCAATACAGACGATTTTCTGCAAGCTCAAGTTCTTGGCGAATATCGGCAATGGCTTGGCGACATTCTTCCCCCACAATCACGGCAATTGGTTTGACTAAATTGATGCTGTGCGCCAAAACTTTGGCGACTTGTGCGGTATTGACCAAAGCCGCGATAACGCCAATTTTTGCCAAGCCAATGACACTGGCAATTAATTCAGGGCGATTTTCCAACATCACCGCAATGACATCACCTTTGCGTGCGCCAATGCTTAAATAGTAATGTGCAATTTGGTTAGCCCATGCGTTGAGCTGCAAATAGCTGTACTGCTGATCTTCAAACATCAAGGCACAACCATGCGGGTTACGATGCACGGCTTTTTCAAACGCAAGACCTAAGCCTGCAGGCGTATTGGGTGTGCGTAAATAGGCTTGCTTTAACCCTGTGATCAGGTGGGGCACTTTAGTCATAAACTGCGGAATTTTTGCCGCAACATCCGTTAAGCCAATTAAATCGCTTTTTGTCATCTGGTACATAAGAATCCTGTTTTTGTCATCATCCGTTGCATCTGCAAAGCATCGCGTCTTATTGTTTTGTAATCCCTTAGTCCTAGTGCAATCAACCTAATTTTTAGCTTTGACTGATGTTTTTATAAAAGCTGTTAAAAATCAAAAACACCTAACACCAAATTAACTTGCTTAAATTTAAGTCACCACTGCATTTGCTCTAAAGTAGCAAAAAAAATCCAGTCATTAAAATGACTGGATTTTTTTATTCCGCTGCAAAAGTGCGAATTAAGACTCAGTTGGCGGAGTTACTTTTTTAGGTGGACGACCACGTGGGCGACGCGGACGTGCAGTTTTCTCTTTTTCTGCTTTGTCCTGTTCAGATTCAGCAGTTTCGACTGGGTCATCTACTGCTAATTCCACTTGTACAGGTGCGACCACTTCAACGGCAGTTTCTTCTTGCGCTGCTGCAGTTTCAGTGACAGTTTGTGCAAGGTCGTCTTGCGCGTTCAACTCTGGCTGAGTAGCTTCAGTTGTAGCCTCTACTTCAGGGTTTACTTCTGTAGTTGCTTCGACTTCTGTGCTTAGCGCTACAGACGTTTCTGCAGTAGAGTTTGCTTCTACAGATGCGTCGGTAGTTGCCACAACGTCAGTCGTTGGCTCTGCTGCAGGTGTGCTTTCTGCTTCAGCTTTTTCTACTGCCTGTGCTTGCTTGGCTTGTTCCAAGGCTTGCTCAGCAGCTTGTTTGGCTAAACGACGACGCTCACGCGGATCGTTGGCAACACGCTTATCTGACACAGGTTTTGGTGGAGTCAGATCTAACACAGGTGCAGGTTCTGCTTCAGGAGCAGCTTTGGCAACTTCCACATCACGTGTGACAGGTTTTTTCTCTGCCACAGGCGCAGCTGTTGCAAGCGTTGCCGCATATTCATCGGTGAACTTTTGCAAAGCACGATTGAACGTTGGAATTAAACCAAACTGTTCAATCAGGACTGAGCAATCTTCACCATAGACGTGGCGAATCAGACTACCAATGCTGTATTGCGCTAAAGTTGGCACCTGTGAAGGCGTTAACTTTGGTGCAGCTGCTTGCTGTGCTTGAACTTCACGTTGCTGACGACGACGCTGACGCGGGTCATTGCTGGCACGTTTTGCAGGCGCAGTCGGTTGTGCTTGTACTTCCGCAGGTGCAGCTGTTTCTTCTGCAACAACTGGAGCAGCTTCTACCGCAGCAACAGCTTGAGTTGGTTCAGCAACCGTTTCAGGCACAGTTGCTTCTACTGCTGTGACTGGTTCAGCCGCTAATGGCGCAGCATTCAATGCCACAATTTCAGTTTGAGCCTGATCGACATTCACCACCAAAGCCGTCGTGTTGAACTCTTGACGCGGTGCATCAATTAAGTCCACTTTCGGCTGATTAGAAGCCACTGCGGTAGGTGCTTGCTCATTCAATACGCTTGGGTCGCGGTGACGATTTGGGCGTTCTGGACGAGGCTGGTTACGACGGTCACGACGTGGCACGGCATTTTGCTGCTCATTGTTGTTTTGAGCTTCTTGCTGCTGCGGTGCTTGGTCATTGTTGTGCTGACGACGAGAGTTGCGTTTGTTTTCACGCGCTTCTTGACGTTGCTCCTGACGCGACATTTGAACCACTTCTTCATGCACTTGATGTTGTTGATTGTCGTGCTGAGTTTGCGGCTCACGTTGCTCTTTGTGCTTGTTATTGTTGTTGCTGTGACGCGGCTTTTTGTTGTTGTGACGCGGAGCAGGTTTGTCTTCACGTTCAGCAGATTTATCTGCAGAGTCACGTTCAGTTTTTTGTGCCACTGTCGATGGTGCAAGGTACACATTTTGACTGCTTGCAGCAGGGGCAGCAGATGCAGTTGCAATTTGACCAAACTGACCACGGCTCACAGCACCGCTATTCACCATTTGCTCGATGGCTGCTGCTGCATTGTTGGCACTACGTGCTTGATCAATGGTGCTGGCTTGCTTTTGAACAAACAGGTTTTCTAACCAGGCACATGGGCTTGCAGTAGTTGTTGCTGCCGCAGGTGCAGGCTGCTGTTGTGCAGATGCTTTATTTTGCTGTGCTGCTTGTGGTTTTCTTGCAGAGGTTTTTTCAGCCGCAGGTGCAGCAGCGTGGCTGTGCGATTGATCTGCTTCTTCTAAATGCCATTCAGAAGATTCATAACCCAACTCTTTTTCGCTTGAACGAGTTGCTTCAGTACGTTCATAGCTGGTTGGTGCAAAGCCTTCAGGATTATACGAAATTTCGTAATGCGGGGTTTCTAAGTGTGGGTGAGGTAATACAGTCACACGCACATTTGAAGTTTGCTCAAGGTAAACCAGACTGTGACGTTTTTCATTCAGTAAGAATGCTGCAATTTCAACAGGTACTTCGACTTGAACTTCACCATGACGTTCACGCAGGGCAATTTCTTCCACTTTACGCATAATTGAAAGTGAAAGAGAGCGTAGGTCACGTACCATGCCTGTACCGTGACAGCGTGGGCAAACGTAACCAGTCGCTTCTTCAAGTGATGGACGTAAGCGCTGACGGCTCATTTCCATTAAACCAAAACGTGATAATTGACCAAATTGAATACGTGCGCGGTCACTTTGTGTTGCTTCACGAAGTTTGGCTTCAACCATACGTTGGTTGCGGTCTTTGGTCATGTCGATAAAGTCGATGACCACCAAACCACCGATGTCGCGTAAACGCAATTGACGCGCAATTTCTTCGGCAGCTTCAAGGTTGGTATTAAGCGCAGTATCTTCAACATCTTGACCACGGGTAGACTTAGCCGAGTTGATGTCAATTGAAACTAATGCTTCAGTTTGGTCAATGACAATTGAGCCGCCTGAAGGCAATTTAACTTCACGCTCATAAGCTGTTTGAATTTGGCTTTCGATACCAAAATGCGCGAATAGCGGCTCATTTAAAGTATAGGTTTTTAGCTTGTCTAACTGACGTGGCATCACGGCTTTTACGAAGTTATAGGCTTCGTTATAAGCTTGTTCTGAGTCAATTAAAATTTCGGCAACATCATCACGTAAGTAGTCACGAATCGCACGTGTCACCACACCTGCTTCTTGGTGTACCAACATTGGCGATGGGCCAGAGCTTGCGGTGTTTTGAATTTGCGCCCAAAGGTCAAGCAAGTGTTGTAAATCAAGCTGTAATTCTTCTTGTGAACGACCAATGCCCGCAGTACGTACAATCACGCTCATGCCGCGTGGCACGTTTAAAGATGCCAACATTTCTTTGAGTTCTTCACGCACAGAACCTGAAATTTGACGACTGATACCGCCACCTTTCGGGTTATTTGGCATAAGCACTAAATAACGACCAGCCAAAGAAATGAAGGTAGAGAGCGCAGCACCTTTGTTGCCACGTTCTTCTTTTTCTACCTGTACCAAAAGCTCAGTGCCTTCAGTGATCAGTTCACGAATATTAGAAGTTTGGCGAGGGTCGGCTTTGTAATAAGAGTTTGCGATTTCACGCATCGACAGGAAGCCTTGGCGACCTGCACCGTATTCAACAAATACGGCTTCTAAAGAAGGTTCTACACGGGTCACATGACCTTTGTAGATATTCGATTTTTTTTGTTCACGGGTACGATTTTCTAAATCGAAATCGTAAAGACGCTGACCAGTGACAAGTGCAACGCGAATTTCTTCGGCATGTGTTGCATTAATCAACATACGTTTCATGGGTGTAACACCTAATAGTGATACACAGCAAAAAATCGCTAGACACGTAGCGAACATCAAGCATCACGGATCAACTGCTCAGATCTCAAAAAAACCAATTGTGGTCTGAGTTTTTTTTACCGGCCTTTTTGTGTGGGGCTGCGGTGTATGATTCACGTATTGATGATGGCAATACGGCTTTAACCTTTAAACGGATAAAGTCACCTGATCGCTTCACTGGCGGACGAGCGGTGTATTGGATGTGTGTAACTTTCACTGTCACATTGCTCGAAGATCATCTCTTCTTTCATAGATAGAGTGTCTTGATACGGAATTATCGTCGTATCTTTACAAATTGTGCAGATCCAATACATCAAACGCTTTAGCCTGAAGTGGTTTTCAGGGTGCGACTAATCTGATGTGTATCAGTTTACGTTTAAAAACCAACTAGAGTTGGCGACATATTTTTTCAGGCAAACTGATTTATGTACCTGAGGTACAATTAAACGCAACAGTTTGCTTTTTTGCCGATATAATAAGCCTTCGGCGTCGGCATAATTCTTTTGGGACCTGCTCGTATGTAGTGGGATGTTGGTTGATTGCTCTATTTCAGAAAAACCTGAAAAGATTCAACGTGAACCCACTGACGATGGTTTCCGTGCGCTGACTATATCAAACCTTGCATCATCTGCCTATGGGCTAAGCTTATGTTTCTTGTGTAAAGCATAGCCTAAATGATCAGTTTTTAATCAATTTTAGTATTTTATTAGGTCTCTTAACTGTATGAATTCTACCCAACAATGGCAAAGTGTCACTTGGTTTGAAGTGGATGAGCATCAAGCGGGTCAACGCATCGATAATTTTTTGTTTAGTCGTTTAAAAGGGGTGCCTAAAAGTCGCATCTATCGTTTGATTCGTGAAGGGCAGGTGCGGGTCAATAAAAAGCGCATTAAAGCAGAAACCAAACTGAATATTGGCGATCAAATTCGTGTGGCGCCGATTCGCTATGAACAAAAAGACGACAGTGCTGCTCCAATTTCAGACAAGGTGGCACAGGGTTTATTGAGCCGTGTGGTTTATGAAGATGAAGGCTTGATGGTGGTGAATAAACCTTCGGGCATTGCAGTCCATGGCGGCAGTGGCGTTGCCTACGGGTTGATTGAAGGCTTACGTGCTGCGACAGGTAAAAAATATTTGGAATTGATTCACCGTATTGACCGTGATACTTCAGGCTTGGTGATGATTTCCAAAAAACGCAGTACCTTAAAAACCCTGCAAGATTTATTGCGCGAACATAAAATCCAAAAAACTTATGCTGCGATTGTCAAAGGGCAGGTGAGTTTGGATCAACAATTGATTGATGCGCCGTTGCATCGTTATGAATTGGCGAATGGCGAACGTCGTGTACGTGTATCTAAAGAAGGTAAAGAGTCTAAAACCCAGTGGAATGTGGCTGAGCGTTTTATGCATGCAAGCTTGGTATATGCTTCGCCGTTGTCAGGACGTACCCATCAAATTCGTGTGCATGGTTTAAGCATTGGGCATCCGTTGGTGGGTGATGATAAATATGGTCATCAAACTGAATATCGGGGTCCTGCGCCACGTCGTTTGTGCTTACATGCCATGCGTTTGGAAATTCCAGGCTATCCTGTGATTGAAGCGCCTTTACCTGAAGATATGCAGAGTTTGGTGGCGCAGTTGAGAGCGCAAAAGGCGGATAAGCCGACGGCGCCACCTGAGTTTTAATTTTTGTAACTCTCTGTTGTGCGATAGCAGCTTGCTTCTTTTTAAAGATGAGGAACATTGTTTCGCAAAAAGGAGATGAGGTTTTCAGGGGTAATTCACTGCCACATTTTAAAGTTTTTAATTTAAATTTTTGGTGTATAGGCTATGCCTTACTTTTCAAAGATGAAAAGTAACAAAAAACTTTTGTTTCGCTGATGGAACATCTCTGTGCCACAGCGAAACGGCGACATCCATGTCGCCCTTCGCGTATCGAATATTTGTTGTGATATATGTGCTGATTCTTGGTCGTTTATCCTTTTGAGTTAAGGTAAAGCGAGGGAATTTAAAAGCCGAATCAAATCTAGGAATCTAATATGAACAAACCTGTAGAACTCATCATTTTTGATTGGGATGGCACCTTATTTAATTCCGTCGGTCAAATTGTGGCGAGTTTGCAGTTCGCAGCACAACAATTTCAGCAACCCCTGACCGATGCTGCGGCTAAAAGTATTATTGGTTTGGGTTTGCCTGAAGTGGCACAGCGTTTATTTCCTGAAGTGCCAGAGCTGCATCAAGCGATTTTGCAGTGCTATTCAGAACACTATGTCGAACACTCAAAAACCGATGCTTGGTTTGAGGGTGTGGCAGATATGCTCGATGAGTTGTCAGGTTTGGGACTGAAATTGGCAGTGGCAACAGGCAAAAGCCGTAAAGGTTTAGACCGAGTGTTGGCGCAAACCCAAAGTCAGGATTTGTTTGTGGCGACACGTGCTGCAAGTGAAACCAAATCTAAACCTGATCCTTTAATGCTGCAGGAAATTTTGAGCAGTACCGATGTGCAGGTCGGGCAAGCGATTATGGTGGGTGACACTTCTTACGATTTAGAAATGGCACAAAATATTGCTATGCCGCGTGTAGGCGTGAGTTATGGCGTGCATAGTGTAGAGGTGTTGCAGCGTTATCAGCCTTTAACCATTGCAGATGATGTGCCGAGTTTGCATGATTTTTTAGTGCAGCAATATCGTTTACGTCAGGCGAGTTAAACCCAGTAAAACAATTTAGATGAATTTGAAATTAGAGTAACTTGAAAAATTTCAGGTTGCTCTTTTTTTATGTACTTTTGGGAGCGTCATAAAAAGGCTTAGCTTTTAGTCTAAAGTTAGGATTAAGACATTTTAAGATTGCTGCGAATTGCCGAGTCAATGACTCGGAAAATAATGTCATAGCCTACAGACAACTGTTTTGCTTGCTTTTTATAAAAATAGATTAATAGCTAATAGCTATTGAAAAAAAGAAAATAAGTATTGGCATAAACCCGCCATTTTTCCGATTCTTAATCAGTTTACATACCTCTGAGCTGGATAGCTTGTCCTGAGAATGGACAAGATCGGGGTCATCATCCCTATTTTCTATTATTACCTTTCCAACATCTCGGGGTATATGCCCAATTTTTGCAGTTTAAGGAAACATTGATGTCGAATTCTGCTGTTGTTGAATCAGTTGCGCAAGCATTACGTACTGCCGAACTCTCTCAAACTGCGATTGCGCCAATCCGCCCAGAACTTGGTGGTGAAAGTGCTGACGTAGATATTGCCTATGCCGTTCAAGAAGTGAATACCGAACGTGCCTTAAAAGAAGGTCGTCGTTTGGTGGGGCGTAAAATTGGTTTGACCTCTAAAGTGGTTCAAGCACAACTGGGTGTAGATCAGCCTGACTTTGGCATGTTGTTTGCCGATATGGCTTATGGTGATGGTGAAGCGATTCCTGCAGGTTTGCTGATTCAGCCAAAAGTAGAAGCAGAAATTGCATTGGTGATTAACCAAGATCTAACCAAAGAAAAACACACGTATGCGGATATTATCAGCGCGACTGAATATGCCTTGCCTGCCATTGAAGTGGTCGATAGCCGTATTGAAAACTGGAAAATTAGTTTGATTGATACCGTGGCCGATAACGCATCTTCTGCTGCATTCGTTCTAGGTTCAAAACCAGTCAAGCTAGAAAATCTGGATTTGGTGAACTGCAAAATGGTGATGACCCGTGGTGAAGAAGTAGTTTCTCAAGGCGTGGGTAAAGCTTGTTTAGCAAATCCATTAAACGCTGCCGTGTGGTTAGCCGATGAAATGGTGCGCCGTGGTCGTCCATTGTTAAAAGGCGACATCATCTTAACTGGTGCTTTAGGTCCTATGGTTGTTGCACAGCCAGGTGAAGAATTTAAAGTCGAAATTGAAGGCTTTGGTTCAGTGACAGCTGCGTTTGCTGCGGAATAAATCGAGATTCTAAGAGAGTACATGCATGAAAAAGATTAAATGTGCAATGATCGGTCCAGGTAATATTGGTACAGATTTGCTTTATAAATTACAACGCAGTGAATGGTTAGAGCCTGTGTGGATGGTGGGAATTGACCCAACCTCTGAAGGTCTAGCTCGTGCGGCAAAAATGGGTTTAAAAACCACAAGTGACGGTGTAGATGGTCTTCTTCCTCACGTACTTGAAGATGATATTAAAATTGCTTTTGATGCAACTTCTGCTTATGTGCATGCAGAAAATAGCCGCAAACTGAATGAGCTTGGCGTGTTGATGATTGACTTAACGCCTGCGGCAATTGGCCCATTCTGCGTACCGCCAGTGAACCTTGAAGCATTGCTTGAAGCGGGCGAAGTGCCAAACGTCAACATGGTGACTTGTGGTGGTCAGGCAACAATTCCTATGGTGGCTGCAGTTTCTCGCGTTCAACCTGTGGAATACGGTGAAATTATTGCAACGGTATCAACTAAATCTGTGGGGCCGGGTACACGTAAAAACATTGATGAATTTACCCGTACCACTGCAGGCGCGATTGAAGAAGTTGGCGGTGCAAAACAAGGTAAAGCCATCATCATCATTAACCCAGCTGAGCCACCTTTAATGATGCGTGATACCGTTCACTGCTTAGTGGAAGGTGAGCCAGATCAGGCAGCGATTACAGCATCTGTGCATGCCATGATCAAAGAAGTGCAAAAATATGTACCGGGTTACAAACTTGTAAACGGCCCTGTTTTTGATGGCAACCGTGTTTCAATTTTCTTGGAAGTTGAAGGTTTGGGTGATTACTTGCCTAAATATGCAGGTAACCTAGACATTATGACTGCAGCGGCTGCACGTACTGCAGAAATGTTTGCAGAACACGTTTTCAAAACTGCTGAAGCTTAAGGAATACCAAAATGTCTAAGATTATTATTAATGATATGACTTTACGTGATGGTATGCACCCAATGCGCCATCAAACCACGCCAGAGCAAATGGTTGCGATTGCCACTGCTTTGGATGATGCAGGTGTGCCTTTAATTGAAGTCACACACGGTGATGGCTTAGGTGGTAACTCTGTGAACTATGGTTTTGCAGCCGCTACTGATGAAGAATATCTGAAAGCAGTGATTCCAAACCTGAAACAGGCAAAAGTTTCTGCACTATTACTGCCAGGTATTGGAACAGTTGATCATTTGAGAATGGCGCATGATGTAGGCGTGGCAACCATTCGTGTGGCGACACATTCGACTGAAGCAGACGTTTCTGAACAGCACATTACTGCAGCACGTAAACTGGGTATGGACACTGTGGGCTTCTTGATGATGGCGCACATGGCTTCTCCAGAAAAATTGCTCGAAGAAGCACAAAAAATGGTGTCTTACGGTGCAAACTGTATCTATGTAACAGATTCTGCAGGCTATATGTTGCCTCAAGATGTGACTGATCGCGTAGGTATTTTACGTGCCAACCTCGCCTCAGACATCGAAATTGGTTTCCATGGTCACCATAACTTGGGCATGGGCGTTGCGAACTCTGTATCGGCTGTGACCGCAGGTGCAACCCGTGTTGACTTGGCTTCGGCTGGTTTAGGTGCAGGCGCAGGTAATACACCACTTGAATTGTTTGTAGCGGTCGCAAACCGTATGCAAATGGAAACAGGTGTGGACTTGTTTAAAGTGCAGGATATTGCTGAAGACTTGATCATTCCAATGATGACGCATCAAATTCGTGCAGACCGTGATGCAGCAACTTTAGGTTATGCAGGTGTTTACTCATCGTTCCTATTGTTCGCAAAACGTGCCGAAGCAAAATATGGAGTATCTGCGCGTGAAATTCTACTTGAGCTTGGTCGTCGCGGTACGGTGGGCGGTCAGGAAGATATGATTGAAGACTTGGCATTGACTATGTCTAAAGCACGTGAAATGCAAGCCTAAGTTTTTAATATAAAGCAGACTTGAATTAAGCACTCCAAATGCGTTTGGGGTGCTTTTTTATGCTGTGAAAGATGTAAAATGTGCTGAATTTTGTGCTGATTAAAATGTTTTTCTTATAAGTTGGGTTTATAGAAAATAACGCTAACACATGGGTTTAAAGTTAAAAAAGATTAATCCTTCACATGATGCAAAAAATAACAGCGTTTTTCACCTAAATTAAGCAGTGAATTCAAATAAAAATTCATTTAGTGAGGATTTTGAGCTTAATTTTTTATCGTTAAAAAGAATTAAAAAACTTGGAAAAAAGCTGCTCGATACAGAAAGTGCTGAATTTGTAGAAAAGCTTAATACTGTGGTCGGATTTTTTTCATGACAAGAGTTTTGCATGATGCCCAGATTCGCTTATTGGATGAATAGGAAAAACGCATGCATCGTCACAATTTATGGATAGCACTTTTTGCTGCGACAGCAACTTTAGGGACAACTGCAACTCAGGCAGATTTTATTGACGACAGCAATGTTCAACTTAAATTTAAGAATTTTTATTTAGATCGTCAAATTAAAGACAACCCTGCGGGGAACTTTGGTTCATGGTCACAAGCAGTCACCTTGGATGCTAAATCGGGTTATCACGATTTAGGCGTAATTCAGGTGGGTGCTGATCTTCTGGTTCAACACGCAGTAAAACTCAATGGTCGTGATAAAAATGCAGACTGGGTTTTGCCGCATGATGGTAAAGAGTCAAAAGATCATTTTGGTAAGGTCGGTGCAACTCTAAAAGTTAAATTTTCTGAAACTGAATTAAAAGTAGGTGACTTATTACCAATGTCACCTGTGGTGTTTTTTGACCCATCGCGTCAATTGTTAACGACTTATAGCGGTGCATGGTTAGAATCAAAGGATTTAAAAGATACTAAATTAACTTTGGCTTATTTAGACGGTATTAATGCACGTTATGATAACCAATACCAAGATTTTACGTTGTTCCCTCAAAATAATTTTTCTGCTGCTGAAGCGAATAAATTAAGCACAGACGATGGCATGTATCTTGTGGGAGTAGATCATCAATTTACCCCTAAAGTAGGTGGAAGTTATTGGTATGCGGATGTAACCAACATCTATCAACAACATTATGTCGCTGCAAACTATAAAACGACTTTGGCTGAAAAAACTAAGCTGGATACCCATGTACGCTATTTTGACAACAGCGAATCGGGTGACAAGCTGTATGGCAATATTGACAGCCAGGCCGTGTCTGCGGGTGCAAAAATCAACAATGGGATGCACACTGTACAGTTAGGTTATCAACAAATGTTTGGTGAGCACGGTACAAAAGCCCCAATGTTCCCGACCTTGGGCGGGTGGGTGCCGCAGCCTTACTTAGACAACTGGTCTGTGGCGAGCTTCATTCGTAAAGATGAGCGTTCTTGGAGTTTGGGTTATACCTATAATTTTGCTGATGTGGGTGTTCCTGGTTTAACAGCGACAGTACGTCATTTCCGCGGTGACAATATCGATCTGGGCGCAGGCAAGCCAGAAGGTAAAGAAAACGAAAATAACGTCATTGTGAACTATGTTGTGCCAGAAGGTAAGCTTAAAGGTTTAGGCTTTAATTATATGTTCATTGATACCAATTTTAACTTTGCGAATGACTTAGAAGAACACCGTATCGCCACGACTTACACTTATAAATTCTAAAGCTAGATAAAAATTAGAGCGGCTTTTTATAGTCGCTCTTTTTTTAATATTTACTGAATAAATACCTTATATAAATTAAGACTTTTATTTTATTAAATTTATAAAATTCAAAGAGTTGTTTAATCGTTTTTTTGTAGGTTGTGATCGTAAATTTGTATCAGTTGATGCCGTGTGAACAGGTAATATAAGCCTGTAAAAGTAATGTTGAATGAGTCCACTTGACGTCAAATTCTATACCTAGAGCCAAACGCAAGCTAAAGACTGTACGAGGAGTATATATGAGCACTGTTCAAATCCCTGACTATACAACAGATCCATTCTTTGGCTTAGAAGATAAATGGATTGAAACAGCAGAAGGCGAATTAACGCATTATCATGAAGTGGGTGAAGGTACACCTATTCTATTTTTACACGGTTCAGGTACAGGCGTATCGGCTGCTGCAAACTGGTGGTTAAACTTGCCACAAATTGGTGAGCAAGCACGTTGTATCGCCATTGATACCATCGGCTATGGTCAAACTGTGGTTGCACCGGGCACACAATATGGCATCCGTGCATGGGTAGATCATGCTGTACGTACTTTAGATGCATTGGGCATTGAAAAAACTTGGTTGGTGGGTAACTCGTTGGGTGGCTGGTTGGCATTCCAGTTGGCATTGGATTACCCAGAGCGTGTTCTTGGTATTATCTCAATGGGTACAGGCGGTGCAAAACAGACTGCAGCCCTCAAAGCGCATGCAAATCCTGTATTGACTGAAGAAGGCATTAAAAAGACGCTTTCAATGTTCGTGGTAAATAAAGACTTGATTACAGATGAGTTGGTCAAAGTCCGTTTTGCTTCTGCAAAAAATGACTATGCTTCAGACCGTTTAATGGATGTTGTGGGCGCGCGTGACCGTGACCGTTTCGAGTTCCCACTCGACTTTGACAAAATGAAAGACATCACTGTGCCTGTATTGCTGATTCACGGTACGCAAGATGTGGTGATTCCAGTATCGCGTACATGGGATATTTTAAATATTGTGCCACATGCCGATGCACACATTTTCAGCCAATGTGGTCACTGGTCACAGGTTGAAAAAGCGGAAGAATTTAACACTGTGATTAAAAACTACTTAACTGCACGTGGCGTAAATTAAGCGCAGTGAGGTAAAAAAGGATGGCAATTTGCCATCCTTTTTTATGGATGTTTTATGTACCCAATTTAGTGCTGAATAAAGCTCGCGACCAAGTTAATGCAAATTGCCAAAATAGTGGTATTAAAGCTATAAGCCAAAATAATATGTAGCGTGTTCAGTACCCGCATGGGTTGTGAGCTAATCGAGACATCGGCGGTTTGTGCAGATGTACCAATCACATAGCTGAAATATAAAAAGTCAGGATAGGTTGGATGCGACGTCTTGGGAAAATCCAAACCACCTTCTTGCTGCTGTTGCAGTGCCAAATAATAGTCATGCGCATAGTGAATCGCAAAAATGGTGTGCATAAAAAACCAAGCACATAAAATAGTGGTAATGGATAAAATAAAATGTCCCATGCGCACAAACTCACTTTGTGCAAATAAATTCACCTCGACAATGATCGCAATAAAGCACATCACTAAGGTTAGAAATACCAAGAATAAAATCAGCCATTTGCTGGCATCTTGTTGTTGGGCACGTTGTAAAATATGTGCATGATCGCTGTGCCACAAACTGCGCATGGTTAAAACCAAATAGCAGGAAATCGCGATATTCCAGCTAATCAATAAACAGCTTGACCATGACCATGCAGTGAGGGTCTGAAAAATAACATACAGCACAATGGTAATCACAAAACTGATAAAAAAATAAGGACGATATTGAATCCCTGTTTTCATTCTGCTGAAGGGTGTTTTTATCATTCTTGATCCTTTCTGGATGTGCAATCTAAAGGTGTTACTGCCTGTTATCATCGGCTTAATTTTAGAAAATAGCGATGGGGTGCCTATTTTAACTTATTAGACTTAAGTTGTAATTTGCAGGAAATGTGGTAGCGAAGCGAGGAAAAAGCAGACTGCAAAAATGCGAATGTTTGAGTGTAAGAATGAGCAGTAGTTCAGAAAAAGATTAAAAAAATAAGTTTAGACTTAAGTCTAAAGCTTTGTTTTAGCATTTAGGATGCACAAAAAAGTGCTTACTACATCAAGCAGCAAGCACTTTTGAAAGGTTGAAAAACGCGAGTGGTTTTAGAATTATTGTTCGCGGTTGATGTCCAAATAGAACACACGTGTGAGCAGTTCCATAAATTTCTGTACCGCAGCGGAATGGCTGTTTTTGCCATAGCTGACGTATAAATCTAAATGTGGAAGTTCTACATCAAGTGGACGGATGACGGTATTTTCCATGGTTAGCGGAGCAACATAGCCCGGTAAAATGGTGCAACCCAAGCCCATACCAATCGAGTTGATATTAAATAAAATGTTGTCAGCTTTTTGCACAATGTTTAGTTCAATGTTGTGCTGTTTGGCAAAATCGACAATCAGGTGATGCAGATTATACGAAGCTTCTGCCGAAGGAATAATAAAATCAATACCATTCAATGCTTTGACAGGAATGCGTTCGTATTTTGCTAACGGATGATCTTTGGGCAAAATAAAAATTAACGGTTCACGCAGTACAAACTGGCTCTCAATTTCATCACTGTTGATATTGTGGCGGGTAAAGGTGATATCGAGTTCACCTTTTTTAATCATTTTCATTTGCTCAGTGTTGTTCAAACTTAGCAATTCAATTTTTAATTCTGGGTTTTGTACCCGTAAATTAGGCAGTACAAAAGGGAAAATTTTCATTTCTGCCACAGGAACAAAGCCAATACGCAGCATTTTCTGTTTGGCTTGTGACACCTGACGTGCCATGGCAACCGCTTTGTCGGCTTGCGCCAAAGTCAGACGCGCCTGTTCTAAAAATACAGCACCTTCTTCGGTTAGCTCGACTTTACGTTTGGTACGGTTGAGTAGCTTAACGCCGACATCTTCTTCTAAATCTTTAATTTGCTGACTCAGCGAAGGTTGAGCCGTATAAAGTTTAAGTGCGGCTTTACTGAAGTTGAGTTCTTCAGCAACGGTAATGAAGTAGCGAAGGTGACGTAATTCCATACAACCATTCCAAAGATTAATTCAAAATATGTCTAATTATAGATTAATAAAAGAATGATCTATAAACAACTATTCGGTGAGAATTATTTTGTCATTCACGAAGTAAATAGGGTTTCATCATTATGCAACGATTTAAATGCAAAATATAATGTTGGATTAATCTATAAAAACTATTAATTGAAACAAAAAAAATATTTCACTAAACGTCCCTAAAAAACCATTATCCATCAAAAGTTGAGTCTATTTACTTTGTGCCGTTGTTGGTCACAGGAGAGCTTTTCATGAGTGGAAAAATTGATGTGCGCGAAATCGACGCTTTGGTCGATGCACAAAATGGACGTATCACTCCATCTATTTATACAGATCCAGATATCTACGAATTAGAACTTGAACGTGTGTTCGGCCGTACGTGGTTGTTCCTGTGTCATGAAAGCCAAATTCCTAAAGCTGGCGACTTCTTCAACACCTACATGGGTGAAGATCCAATTATTGTGGCACGTCAAAAAGACGGTTCAATCAAAGCATTTTTAAACCAGTGCCGTCACCGTTCTATGCGTGTGAGCTTTGCAGACTGTGGTAATACCCGTGCATTTACTTGCCCATATCACGGTTGGTCTTACGGTATTGATGGTTCACTCAAAGATATTCCTTTAGAAGAACGTGCGTATCCACAAGGTGCTTGTAAAGAGCAATGGGGCTTGGTGGAAGTGAACCGCGTGAAGTCTTACAAAGGCTTGATCTTTGGTTGCTGGGATGAAACCACTCCAGACCTAGAAGAATATATGGGCGACATCGCTTGGTACTTAGATGGCGTGATTGACCGTCGTCCGGGTGGTACTGAAATTATTGGTGGCGTACACAAGTGGGAAATTGACTGTAACTGGAAATTTGCTGCAGAACAGTTTGCTTCTGACCAATATCACGCTTTGTTCTCACACGCCTCTGCCATTCAGGTACTTGGTGCAAAACCAGATGATGACAGCAGCAAACAATTAGGTGCAGCGCAAACAGCTCGTCCTGTTTGGGAAACTGCCAAAGATGCAATTCAGTATGGTTCACGTGGTCACGGTTCAGGTTTCTTCTTTACAGAAAAACCAGATGCAAACGTATGGGTTGATGGTGAAGTTGCCAATTACTTCCGCGAAACTTACGAAGAAGTGAAAGAGCGTTTAGGCGAAGTACGTGCTTTACGTCTTGCAGGTCACAACACCATGTTCCCAACACTGTCTTGGTTGAACGGTACTGCAACACTGCGCGTATGGCATCCACGTGGTCCAAATAAAACTGAAGTATGGGCATTCTGTATTGCCGATGCTGAAGCACCTCAAGACGTGAAAGAAGCATTTGAGCGTTCTGCAACACGTGCTTTCGGTCCTGCAGGTTTCTTAGAGCAAGATGACTCTGAAAACTGGATTGAAATTCAAAAAGTATTGCGCGGCTATAAAGCACGTCAAAACAAGCTCATTGTCGAAATGGGTAAAGGCAACGAAAAAGTACGTGAAGATGGTATTCCAGGAATCACCAACTACATTTTCTCTGAAACTGCAGCACGTGGTATGTACCGCCGTTGGGCAGACTTGCTGATCCATGAAAAATGGGAAGACGTTGAAAAAGCAGCTGACGAATACGAGAAGGAGCTAATGAAATGAGTCAAATCAGTTTAGAACTTCAACATGAAGTGAGCCAATTCTTGTATCGCGAAGCAAAATTGCTGGACGACTGGAAATTCCGTGAGTGGTTAGACCTCATGGCAGAAGACATTTCTTATACCTTGCGTACCACACCAAATGCGCAAACCCGTGACCGTCGTCGTTCAGTTGAACCACCTACAACTTGGGTGTTCAACGACAACAAACACTTGCTTGAGCGCCGTGTTGCACGTCTGGAAACAGGTATGGCATGGGCTGAAGAACCTCCGTCACGTACCACGCATATGGTCAGCAACGTGATTGTTGAAGCGACAGAGGTCGAAGGTGAATACGACGTACACGTAACTTACTTGTTGTACCGTACTCAAAAAGAGAAAGACGTGACTATTTACTGTGGTAAGCGCCATGACAAAATCCGTCGTGTTGAAGGTGGCTTAGGCTTCCAGATCTTCAACCGTAAGATTGTACTTGACCAAGTAACCTATAACTCACACAACCTGAGTGTATTCTTCTAATGAATAAAATCTTTGTTTGCCAAGTTGACGAATTAGACGAAGGCGAAGCGTTAAAAGTGGATTGCGGTGTGAACGGTATTGAAGCACTGGCAGTATTCAACAACGGTGGTGAGTTCTTTGCCATGAATGACCGTTGTTCACACGGCAATGCCTCAATGTCTGAAGGTTATCTTGAAGATGATGGCACAGTTGAATGCCCACTGCATTCTGCACGTTTCTGTTTAAAGACTGGTCAAGCATTATGCTTGCCAGCCACCGACCCGATTCAAACTTTCCCTGTGGTGGTTGAAGACGGCGCGTTATATGTAGAAATGGCAGGAGAGTAAGCATGGGTTGGCTAAAAGGCGAAGTGGCACTGATTACAGGTGGCGGTTCTGGTTTAGGTTGGGCTTTGGTCGAGCGCTTTCTTGAAGAAGGTGCGCATGTGGGCGTGTTACAGCGCTCACAATCTAAAGTCGATGCCTTAAAAGAACGTTTTGGTGATCAAATCGTGGCAGTCGCTGGTGATGTTGCCAACTATGCAGACAATGTCCGTGCTGTGCAGGCCACTGTGGAGCGTTTTGGAAAGCTGGATTGCTTTATTGGCAATGCAGGGATTTGGGATCACTACGCAGATATCGTCAATACTTCTGGTGAGCAGCTTGAAAAAGCCTTTGATGAAATCATGGGCATCAATACCAAGGCGTTAATCTTGGGGGCAAAAGCAGCACTGGATGAGTTGGTGAAATCTGAAGGTTCTATCATCTTAACCTTATCCAATTCTGCGCTGTATTCTTCAGGCGGTGGTCCTGTTTACACTGCATCTAAACATGCAGGTGTTGGCATCATGAAAGAGTTGGCTTATGAATTGGCACCTAAAGTACGTGTCAATGCTGTTGCGCCTTCAGCGATGAATGTCAATATTAAGGGCGCAGCATCTTTAGGTCAGGAAAACCTAGGCTTACTCGATGCACGTGATCCTGAAAAAATTGCACGCGGTATGCCGCTGAATTTCTTGCCTGAGCCAGAAGACATGACTGGTTCGTATGTGCTCTTGGCATCGCGTCAAAATAACCGTGCGCTGACTGGCGTTCTGATCAATGCAGAATGTGGTTTGGGTATTCGTGGTTTGCGTCAACCACGTGCAGGTTTTTTTGACGAATAAAATTGAGTCTAAATTCAATAGACGAATCGGCAGCCTTTCTCTGGGCTGCCTTCCTTATTTAGGAGTCTTTCATGGCCGTTAAACTCATTTGTGCATCGCACAGTCCTTTAATGGAATTTGCAACACCGCAAGATCAATCTAAAGAACAAAAAGTTCGTGCTGCCTTTGAGCAACTTTCTGCCGAAGTCAAAGCATACGATCCAACCCTGATCATTACCTTTGGTCCAGACCATTTCAACGGTTTCTTTTACGATTTGATGCCAAGTTTCTGTGTCGGTATTCGTGCTACGGCTGCGGGTGACTGGGACTACGGCAAAGACAACAACCGTATTGATGTGCCTGAAGACAAAGCCTTGGCGATGGTGCGCCGTGTGTTGGATGAAGGTGTAGATGTTGCATATTCGTATCGTATGCAGGCCGACCATGGGGTGACTCAGCCATTACACTTTTTGTGTGAAGGGCAGCTAGATCGTTATCCAACCATTCCCGTGTTTATTAATGGCGCTGCAGCGCCGATGCCAACCACCAAGCGTACCATTGCTTTGGGGCGTGCTGTGGGTCAATTTATCAAGTCGTTGAATCTTGAAAATGAACGTGTTCTTGTTTTAGGTACAGGTGGTTTGTCGCACGATCCACCAACACCGCAAATGGGTTCAGTACCGCCTGAAGTTGAAGAATTTTTAATTGCAGGTCGTAATCCGAGTCCTGAAGCACGTCATGCACGTCAGGCTAAAGTGATTGCAGTCGGTCAAAAACTTGCAGCAGGTGATACCTCTGTGGCTGTGCCGCTCAGCCCTGAGTGGGATATTGCCTTGCTTGAAAAATTCAAACAGGCAGACTTTGTGGCTATGGAAGCCATGACCGAAGCTGAAATTCGTCGAGATGGTGGTCGTGGTGGTCAGGAAGTCCGTTCGTGGATGGCTGCTTTTGCTGCGTTAGATGAACTGGGTGCGTATGAAATGACCACGCATTGCTATGAAGATATTAGTGAGTGGATTGCGGGCTTTGGCATCGTATCTGCCGAGTTAAAAGGTTAAGCCCATGAGTGTAGAAACAATTGTGATTGTGGGTGCAGGTCAGGCAGGGGCGAGCGCCATTCTTGAGCTGCGCGGCAATCAATATGCAGGCAACATCATCTTAATTGGCGATGAAATACATTTGCCTTATGAGCGTCCACCGTTGTCTAAAGATGTGATTTTGCGTCCTGAAGAAACCAAAATCGAGATTCTGTCGGAAGAAAAATTGGCAGAACTAGGTGTGACCACTATTCGTGGCAATGGCGTGAGCAAAATCAATGCCGAAGCACATACGGTTGAATTGCAAAATGGTGAGGTTATTGCCTACGAAAAGTTGTTACTTGCCACAGGCGGTGCTGCACGTCGCTTGCCAAATTTTGATGCCTTAGGTAAACACGTTTACACGTTGCGTAATCTTGAAGACTCGCAAGCCTTAGTCCCTGTATTGCAAGCGGGTCGTCGCATCATCTTAATTGGTGGTGGTGTGATTGGTTTAGAGTTGGCATCTTCAGCACGTTTTAAAGACTGTCAGGTAACTGTCATTGAAATGGGACCAATGGTGATGGGACGTTCATCACCACTCATCTTGAGTGAGTTTTTACTGCAACAGCAGTTATTGGCAGGAGTTGATGTACGTCTGTCTACGCAAATTGCAGATTGCAAGCTAGATGGTGAAGAAATTGTCGTGACCCTAGAAGGTGGCGAAGAACTACGTGCCGATGCGGTGATTTACGGTATTGGGATTATTCCAAACGCACAACTGGCAGTTGAAGCAGGCTTAGATGCAGACTTTGCCGTGCATGTGAATGAAAACTGTCAAACCTCAAACCCAGACATTTATGCTGCGGGCGATGTCGCATCACAACTGCGTGAATGTGGCAATCATCGTCGTGTAGAAACTTGGGAAAATGCCAACCTGCAAGCAGGTATCTTCGCGCGTCATGTGATGGGCGTGGAACATCCTGTAGCCAATCCCGCTTGGTTCTGGACTGATCAACTCGACATTAACTACCAATTTGTAGGAGATATGTCAGCAGCAGAATGGCATGTGCGTGGTGAGATGGATGCTTCCAAACGCAGTGAGTCTTCATTCGTATTGTTTGGTGTGACCGATGGCGTGATTGTGGGCGGAATTACCGTCAACTCAGCCAAAGATATGCGTCACTTGAAAAAGCTGATTGCTAAACAAGCTGCTTTTGAAGCAGACAAATATTTAGATGTGAGCCAAGACCTTCGTAAATTGGTGAAGTAAGCTTGAACTGATATCAAACAGACCTGAGGCAACTTAGGTCTGTTTTTTATCTGCCGAAGAAAAGTGTCCATTTTATGTTGAGCAAACGATGAATGCGAATACATCTCCTGTTGTGGTAACTGCCAGTATTTATGCCTTATTGGTACTCATCTGGGCGACCACGCCATTGGCGATTGTCTGGAGTGTGCAGGAAATTCACCCTATGTGGGTCTTGATTATCCGCTACATTGGGGCTTCCGTGATTGCGCTATGCTTGCTCAAACTGATGCGCGATCCACTGCCTTTTGATCACACCTCAGTGAAAAGCTATTTGGCGGGTAGTCTGAATTTAATTGGTGCACAGCTATTTATTTACTTGGCTGCCAATTATTTAACTTCAGGCTTAATGGCGCTGATTTTTGGCTTTTCTCCTTTAATCGCAGGCTTGATTGGTCATGTGATTTTACGCACGCAAAAATTGATTGCCTTACAGTGGACAGGGATGGCAATTGCGATTGCAGGACTCAGCTTTGTCTTTGCAGACTCTGCCGACAGCAAAGTGAATCCATGGGGCGTGGTGTTGATGTTTATCAGCATGTTGTCCTATATCAGCTCAATTTTTTGGGTCAAACAAATCAATGCTCCTTTAAAGCCGATGTCACAAGCCACAGGTTCTTTATTGGTATCATCGGCAGGGTCATTGTTATTAATTCCCTTTATTTGGTCGCATTTCCCGACTCAAATGCCAAGCAGCCAAGCCATGATTGGTTTTGTATTTACCATGATCATGTCGTCTATTGTCGCCATGCTGTGTTATTTCTGGCTGATTCGTCGTTTAAATGCCTCAACCGTATCTTTAAGTAATGTGATGACTCCCATCATCGCGTTAATTTTAGGTGCGACCTTAAATAATGAACACATCAGCATGAATGCGTTTATTGGCATTGCCGTGGTGATGTTCGGGATTGTGATGTATTTCTGGAAAGAATGGCGCGAACAATATTTTGCTAAACGCTAAGCCCGCATTGCTATACCCGTGTTTAGGTTTTTCTAAAGCCTCGTTTATCTGAGGTGTAAATTTCCGATCATTAACCCGCTGTCGATACGACTTTTTTCTCAAAACAACAAAAACATAAAGGAAATTGCCTGCTTGATTTCGCTACTATGCGTGATAGAGTCAACACATGAACCAAAGCTGTGTTTATTTCTGAACAGATCAGGATTAAAAGCATCATGGCCGATGCGCTATATATTATTGGGCTTACATGAACAACGTGGAACAAAAGCATTTTCAACTGCCAACGGAAGCCTGTTGGTCACATACTTGGCGTAAACCCAAGCTACAGTTTTTGCCTTCAAATCATTATGATGGCACGCAGTTTTTTAATCCTGTGGCGTGTCCTGAGGGGCGCAGCCAAACCGATTTGCTGAAATGGTTGCTAAAACGTAAATCGAACAGCTGGAAGGTCAATGCCCAACAAGAGGCACAACAGTTCTTTGCAACGCCGCGTGCGGTTCCACAATTACGCCCACAGGCCAGTTTGGATGATTGGCAAGTCTGGTTTGTAGGGCATGCCACTGTATTGATTCAAATTGGCCCCTATAACATATTGACTGATCCAGTCTGGGCTGAGCATGTGAGCCCGAAACAGGGCAGAGGGCCTAAACGTGCCTGTCCTGCGGGCATTGCATTGGAAGATTTACCCACCATTCATGCCGTGCTGCTTAGCCACAACCACTATGACCACATGGATTTAGCCACCTTAAAATGGTTGAACCATCAATTTGCCATGCCTATTTATACAGGTTTGGGCAATAGCTGGTATTTACCGCCAGACTTGCATGTGATTGAAATGGATTGGTGGCAGTCGGCTTTGTTTAAAGAGCTTAAAATTGTGTACACCCCTGCACAACATGGTTCGGGGCGTGGTGCACGTGATCAGAACATGGCGTTGTGGGGAGGTTTTTCCATTTTGCATGGGCAAGACCATTGTTTCTTTGCGGGGGATACAGGCTATTCTCCACATTTTAAGGAAATACAAACCCGTATTGGCGCACCACGTGTGGCACTTTTGCCTATTGGTTCTTATGAGCCACGTAATCTGATGCGTTATATGCACATGAACCCTGAAGATGCCTTTCAGGCGCATAAAGATTTGCATTCCAAATGTTCTTTGGCAATTCACTATCGAACCTTTGAATTGACTGATGAAGGACGTGATCAGCCTGAGGCAGATTTGCATCAAGCCATGAAGCGTTCTTCTAAACTGATGAATCCGTTTTATTGTATTCGTGAGGGTAAGAAATTAATTGTTTAATCTTTTAAAAACTTGACCTTAAATAAAAGTGACACGCTACTTTTCACGCTACTGAAAAGTGGCAATGATAGATATAGAACACAAAGCCCCTATCGAAATAGGGGCTTTGTTTTGGTGTTTAAAGTCTTGCTGTTTAGACTGACTTGATCTTTAACTACAAAGATTACAGTACGCCAGGCTGACCAAGTGCAGGGTCACTGGCACGTGCTGCTTGCGCATCGGCAACGGTCATGCCTAAAGCTGCTGCAACGCCTTCGCCATAAGCAGGGTCACATGCATAACAGTTACGAATATGACGATACTTAATAAAGTCTAAAGCATCACCCATAGCACGTGCCGTGTTATCAAACAGTGCTTGTTTTTGCTCAGGGTTCATTAAATTGAACAAGGCACGCGGCTGGCTAAAATAGTTGCTATCATCTTCACGATAATCCCAGAAATCTGCATCGCCACGAATTTTTAGCGGTGGTTCGCGGTATTGTGGTTGCTCTTGCCATTGATGGAAGCTGTTTGGCTCATAGTGTGGCAAGCTGCCATAGTTGCCATCCATACGACCCTGACCATCACGACGGTTTGAGTGCACAGGGCAGCGTGCAGCATTCACTGGAATTTGTGAATGGTTCACACCAACACGGTAACGTGCAGCATCGGCATAGTTGACCAAACGCGCTTGTAACATGCGATCTGGCGAGTAGCTAATTCCTGGTACAAGGTTGCTTGGTGCAAAGGCAGCCTGTTCAACATCTTGGAAGTAGTTTTCAGGGTTACGGTTCAGTTCAAATTCACCCACTTCAATCAGTGGATAATCACCTTTCGGCCAAACTTTGGTGAGGTCAAATGGGTGATATGGGACTTTTTCTGCATCCAGTTCAGGCATGATTTGCACGAACAGCGTCCATTTCGGGAAATCACCGCGTTCAATGGCATTGTAAAGGTCAGTCTGGCTGCTTTCACGGTCACGACCAATCAATTCTGCTGCTTCTGCATCGGTCAGGTTTTGAATGCCTTGTTGAGTGCGGAAGTGGAATTTCACCCAGAAACGCTCATTATTGGCATTAATAAAACTATAGGTGTGGCTACCAAAACCATGCATGTGACGATAACCCACAGGAATACCACGATCCGACATCACAATGGTGACTTGGTGCAGTGCTTCTGGCAGCAAAGTCCAGAAATCCCAGTTATTGGTCGCATTACGCAGGTTGGTGCGTGGGTCACGCTTTACCGCTTTATTCAGGTCAGGGAATTGACGTGGGTCGCGGAAAAAGAACACTGGTGTGTTGTTACCGACTAAATCCCAGTTGCCTTCTTCAGTATAGAATTTTAAAGCAAAACCACGAATGTCACGTTCTGCATCGGCAGCGCCACGCTCACCTGCAACGGTAGAGAAACGAGCAAACATTTCAGTTTTTTTGCCAACTTCAGAGAAAATTTTGGCACGGGTATATTGGCTGATGTCGTGCGTGACCGTAAACGTACCAAACGCACCTGAACCTTTGGCATGCATACGACGCTCAGGAATTACTTCACGTACAAAGTTTGCCAACTTTTCATTGAGCCATAAATCTTGAGTAAGGAGTGGGCCACGTGCGCCCGCAGTCATACTATTTTGGTTATCTACAACAGGTGCGCCTGCATCGGTGGTTAAATGCGTTACAGGGCATTTTTTTATCTCTTGGCTCATCATTGTTCTCCATTATTGTGATCATCATGTGGTGGGCTGTATTAGAAATTTAGCTTCTAAAACAAGCGGCCATGAACCGTTTTGTTTGTTTAAAAAATCAACTACAACACCACAATACCATGCAGATCGGGCTTTGTAGATGAAAGCTTTTCAAATCTCACCATTTTAATGTAAAACGATTTTTATAATTTTACAAATAGATAAATTTATTGTTTATGATTGGTGTATTCGATTATTGTTTGTGTGGAAATCAGGGTCTGTTGACATTTCATAAATGGCTTGCGCTGTAGGCTAAAACTGAGCAGATCAGGCATGAAACGCAGGGAATAGCGAGACTATTGCCAAGTTTCATAACGCAATCTGAGAAAGTTTTAGTCACAGCCTTTCAGGACAAGCATATTTTTTGCTGCTATTACGTTATGTGTCAGTCACTTAGAATGACTAAATTCCCTATCTCATGCCTTATATCAGCTAAAAAAATATGCGTCGTCGCAAACATAGACGAAGTGTCAACAGACCCTAATAGTTTTTGCAGCATTAAATATCTGAAACAGAGACTAAAAACGGTTGAATCGCCAATGAAATATCGGTGTGCAAGGCATCCCAATCTTGATAATGTGGATTGATTAATAAACTTTGCGAAATAAAACCATAACTGATGCGATGCAGATTCAAAGCAAGGCGCAGTTGTTGTTCGGCATTGTGTATGACAGGTGCGAAAATCTGTTGCCACATCTGTAGCATCATGCTGTAACTTTTTTGGTAAGTTTCAATGTGTGATACCTGCCGTTCCAGTAAAAAAGTCTGCGCCCAAAGCCATTGTTGTGCCTGAATTTGCTGAAGCTGAAACTGAATGATGGTTGCAATATAGCGGTTTATTTCAACAACTGTGGATAACTCAAGTTGCTGTTGGGCATAACTTTTTAAGTGTTCTGCATGCTGTTTGACTTGCAGGTGAATCGTCAATGCCAGTAAATCTTCTTTCTTGGCAAAGTATTCATAAAAAGTGCCTAAACCGACACCTGCCAAATTAGTAATTTCACGAATGGTAATTTCAGCTGCCGAGCGTTCATGCAAAAGCCGAACAAAACTTTCCTGTAAAGCCTCTTGAGTCAGTTTAGCCCGCGATTGGCGCGGCTTACGGCGCACTTGAACCTCAGAATTTTTCATAAATAAAGCCGAACACCTGAGCACATATTTTTCTCTATACTAAATGCAATGATAGCATCGCGTTTGTCTAGGAGTGACACAATGCAGACATGGATGACCCATCAAATTCAAAATCAGTTTGATGAATTACAAGACTATAACTTATTTGAAACCGATACGGTTTTACAAGAAATTTTAACCCGTTATGGCAGTCAAGATCAGACTCGACTGAGCGAATTGGGACATATTGCAGCATCGGCAGAATATTATCACTATGCCGATTTAGCCAATCGGCATACGCCTATTTTACATGCCTTCGATGCACGTGGACGCCGTAAAGATGTAGTGGAGTTTCATCCCGCATGGCATCACTGGATGGCGCTGAATCGCAAGTTTGACACGCATGCACATCCATTTAAACAACCGCAATCTACGGCAAAATGGGTCGATTGGGCCAGTCGCTTTTATTTGGCGGGACAGGTTGAGTGTGGCAATTTATGTCCAAATTCCATGACTTTAGGCAGTATTCCGCTCATTCAGCGTGAACCTGAATTATGGGCAAGCATGGGCGAAAAACTGTTATCGCATGAATATGACCCGCGTGATGTGCCGATTTCACAAAAGAAATCTATTTGGTTGGGCATGGGCATGACCGAAAAGCAGGGTGGTTCAGATGTACGTGCCAACCAAACGCTTGCCATTCCAGTCGCAGCAACAGGGCGTGGGCAAGCCTATTTGCTCACAGGTCATAAATGGTTTTTCTCTGCACCAATGTGTGATGCACATTTGGTGGTCGCCAATACCGAACAAGATGGTTTGGCTTGTTTCTTTGTACCGCGTTGGTTAGAAGATGGCAGAAAAAATAATATTCAGGTACAGCGTTTAAAAGACAAAGTGGGAAATCGGAGTAACTCCAGTTCTGAAGTCGAATTTCAGCAGGCGTGGGGCATCATGATTGGCGAAGCAGGGCGCGGTATTCCCACCATTATTGAAATGGCGAACTACACTCGTTTAACCTGTGCTGTGGGCAGTAGTGCCATGCTGCGTCAAGCCTTGGTGCAATGCCTTGCCTATACTCGACAACGTCAAGCATTTGGACAGACTTTGGCGAATCAGCCATTAATGCAGGCAGTCTTGGCAGATTTGGCTTTGGAAACTGAAGCTGCGGTACAGCTCAGTTTTCATTTGGCACATTGTTATGAAAGCGATGATGCTGTGTCTTTGGCATGGAAGCGTTTAATGACCCCTGCTGCAAAGTTCTGGATTTGCAAACGCGCGGTGGAACTTACAGGTGAGATGATGGAAGTTTTTGGTGGCAATGGTTATGTCGATAACAGCATCATGGCACGTATTTTCAAAGAAGCACCTGTAAATACCATTTGGGAAGGTTCAGGCAATGTCATGTGTCTGGATGTACTACGCGCTATGCAGCGAGAACCTGAGCTGATTCAGGTGTTATTGCAGGATTTTGCTCGCACTGCCGTTACTCATCCTATTTTGGGCAGTGAATTAGATGGTTTGCAGCAGTTATTGCAGACCACGAACAGCAACGATTTACAATTTATGGCACGTGCTTTGGTGAGCCGTTTGGTGATTTTGGCACAAGCGGTTTTGTTGTTGCGTTATGCGCCAAGTTTTGTGGCAGAAGGTTTTATTCAGTCGCGTTATAGTGCATTGCATGGGCAAGTGGTGGGTATGCTTAAACCTAAACAGGTCGATGTTGCATCCATCTTGCAGCGTGCATTTTCAGCATAGCATCCCTTGCTACTTGATTCTGCACAAAAAATTCACCCGCTTGGTAAAACCAAACGGGTGAATTGAACCGTATATTGCAGTCGAGTCGTGATCAATCACGCTCGCTTGTAGCAAAGCTGATTGCTTCAGCGAAACTTATTTCGCAGGCTCTTCAGCTTTTACACCTTTTTGATATAGAGTGTAGATGTAAATTGGAATATCCAAATCTTCTAAGTGTTTGTAGATGAGTGGACGTACATCTTCCCAATCTAAACCGCCTACACCTGTTGCAAGACGCGGTAACGCCAAGCTTTCAATTTTCTCTTCTTCAATCAACTGTTTTAAGTTTTTCAAAGTGCGGTTGACGTATTCTGTCGATGCTTTACCTGGTTTTGAACCGTTGTCATAAGCCGCTTCCTGAGTCATCAGGTTGACGATGCGTTGACCTTCGGCATTGACCCAAGTCCATTGCTCACCCGCTTTAGGATGGTAAATATGACAATAGTTGCGGAAGTCTTTATATAGCGCAGGCCAGTGCTCACGCAGACTTAAAGCCAAACCTGTTGCAAAGTTATCGTTAGGGGCAACACCGTGAGCAATCGCACGTGCTTCGCTCAGTAAAATATCTCCAGAAACTTCATAAATCATGAATTTGACTCCTGTTTTTAATGGTCTTGTTAAACTGATCTTCTATATTCATATTAGCCAATCATTGCAGTTTTTCTAGTGGATTTTATAACTAATAAGTCTTTGAAAAGTAATAAAATTTTTTAGAATTTTATGCTATAATTGTATGGGTAAAGCCGCTGAGTGTTCTTTAAAATAGCCTTCAAAAATAACCGTCAGAAAAATCTGATAAAGTGGCGGCAATAATTTATTTCCCCTTCTTTTTATCTTAGCACTATTGAGTGAAAATCGCTTGTAAAATGTACAAAAAAGCGTATGATCGGCTTCCCAATTTAATATGGAACATTGGTGAGAGAATAGTCACGTTATGCAGAAGCAATTGGCTTGAATTTTCCCTCAACATCTCCATCTAAAAGAGTAGCGACACTGCTCATTTCCATGATCAACCGAAAGGAACAGCGTAATGGCAAAGAAAAAACAGCCTGAGCTTATTCAGCATAACTTTGTGGCCAAGCACATGCACGAGGTCAACAAAAGTCAGGTTTTTGTAGACCGTAAGAAAAATGCCAAACGAGGCTATAGTAAACACAAACAAGGGCGATATTCCGATGATTATCGCCCTTGTTGTTTTTGGAGTGAATGGTGTGTTGCTTGAGGCTTAAACTAAGTTTTATGGAGATACGATACGTGTCGCTAGTTTCACCATATCGCCCAAGCCATGGGTTTTAAAATAATATTCCATCAGACTTTTCACCATCAGCGGATTATTCATTTTTAACGCCTGATCTAATAAATGTTGCGCATCGGTCATCGGTACATGACAAATTGCTTTACGCACCCGCAAGATATTACTTGAACTCATCGACAGGGTATTAAAGCCCATTGCCATCAGAATTACCGCAGACAGCGGATCTCCTGCCATTTCGCCACAAACGCTCACAGGCTTGTCATATTTATGACATTCTTTCACCAAGCGGGTTAAGGCGCGCAGTACTGCAGGATGAAAGTGTGAATAGACGTTGGCCACACGCGGATTGTTACGATCCACTGCCAATAAATACTGGGTTAAATCGTTTGATCCTACCGAGAAAAAATCCACCAACGGGGCAAATTCATCAATTTGCAGCAGCACACTCGGTACTTCTACCATAATGCCAATTTTCGGTTTGGTGATTTTAACCTGTTCTTCTTCCTGCACTGCTTGCAAGTCACGATCTAGCAAATACAAGGCTTCTTCAACCTCGCTGACACTGGTGATCATTGGCAGCAAAATATGCAGATTATTCAAACCAATACTGGCTTTGAGCATGGCACGAATTTGCGAAGAAAAAATTTCAGGATGATCTAGCGTGAAGCGAATCCCGCGCCAACCCAAGGCTGAGTTTTCTTCTTCAATCGAAAAGTACGGCAAGTCCTTGTCTGCGCCAATATCTAGCGTACGCATCACCACAGGTTTGTTGGCAAAGTGACTGAGCTGTTGGCGGTAAATAGCACGCTGTTCTTCTTCACCTGGGAAGCGATCACGCAGCATAAATGGAATTTCAGAACGATATAAACCAACACCTTTAGCACCGCGTTGTACGCCACGCACCACGTCAATCATCAAGCCTGTATTGACATACAATTTTACCGCTACGCCGTCAGGGGTAATGGCATCTTTGGTTTCATATTGCTTGAGGTCTTTGGCAATCTGTTCTTCTTCTTTTTGAATTTCTTTATAGCGTGTCCGCATGCGACGTGGCGGGTTGATAAACACCCGACCTTGGTGCGCATCTACAATCATTTCCACATCGTCTAGGCTGTTGATCGGCAACTCAGTTACGCCAACTACGGTTGGAATACCCAAAGCACGTGCCACAATGACCATGTGAGAATTCATTGCGCCTTCGGTGGTAACAATCGCTGCAATTTTATCGACAGGTAGTTCTACCAAAGCTGCTGTGGAAATTTCTTCGCCAATTAAAATACTTTCATCGGTCAGTTCACGGTGACTGGCATCGGCTTCTTGTAAAGAGGCGAGAATACGACGCCCTAAATCTTTCAGGTCAGAAACACGTTCGCGTAAATAGTCATCTTCCATTTGCGAAAATAGGGCAATGTGATTGTCAATTACAATACGCACTGCACCTTGTGCCCAGTTACCTTCACGAATCAGTTCTTTAATTTCTGCAGGCAGGGCATTTTCATCCAACATGCGTAGGAACACACTGAATAAAGCGCGTTCTTCTGCCATTAAGGCATCCTGCATTTTGTCATCTAGTGCCTGAATTTCTTGACGCACTGCATCTAGTGCGTTGTCTAGTAATTCTAACTCTTCACTAATGTCTTCAGCTTCACGATCAGGTACAGCCGCCAAATCTGCAGGTGGATACAGAATTACCGCACGACCCAGTGCAATCCCGCCCGAACCTGATACGCCCTGAAAGGTTTTGTAGGCAGGCAGGTTGTTGGGTTTGCGGAACACATCAATGTTGCCCACGGCATGCGCATGCGCAATGACACCTGAAAGCTGAGCACAAAGTGTCACTAAAAAGGATTCTGCCGCTTCAGAAAAGTCTTGTTTGTCCTTGTTTTGCACCACAAGAACGCCCATAACTTTACGGCGATACATGACAGGCACGCCAAGGAAAGAATTATAAATTTCCTCGCCTGTTTCGGCCAAATACATGAAGCGTTCGTGTTTAGGTGCGTCGTCTAGGTTGACAATTTCTTCACGTTGTCCGACTAAACCGACCAAACCTTCACTGGTATGTAGAGACACATGCCCCACAGCCTCAGGATTTAAACCCTTTGATGCCATGAGCAAATAGCGTTGATTGCGTTCATCGAGCAGGTAAATAGAGCAGACATCCACATGCATGGCTTCTGCGACCTGATTGACCATAATATCGAGTGATTCATGCAAACTGGTGGACGCATTGATTTCTTGTACAATGCGTCTAAGGGTATCCAGTTGCATGTTCGACATACGCGCTACTCCATATTCCAATCAATGATTTGAGGTCAGTTTTACACCACAGATGACCCTATAACAATAAGCTAAAAAATCTA
This sequence comes from Acinetobacter sp. YH12205, assembly GCF_013418125.1. Lineage (NCBI taxonomy): Bacteria > Pseudomonadati > Pseudomonadota > Gammaproteobacteria > Moraxellales > Moraxellaceae > Acinetobacter > Acinetobacter sp. YH12205. Next base: position 253,443 of record NZ_VPCQ01000005.1, read on the forward strand.
CATCTTCATGCAAATTTTAAGGTTTTTTCAGGGGCAATTGATTGCACAATTCCACCATCGCTTTACGGTAGACGTCACGTTTAAAATTGACGACCTGACCAAGCGGATACCAGTAACTGACCCATTGCCATTGATCAAATTCGGGTGGGTCTGACAAATTCAGCCGAATATGATGCGCTGACGCTGTCAGTTGCAATAAAAACCACTTCTGTTTTTGACCAATACATACGGGATCTGAATCCGTGCGTATATACCGATGTGGCAAACGATAACGCAGCCAACCCTTAGTTTGCGCGATAACTTGGACGTGTTCGGGCAGTAAGCCAACTTCTTCTCTCAGCTCACGATAAAGTGCCTGTTCAGGGGTTTCTCCATATTGGATACCTCCTTGCGGAAATTGCCATGCATTGTGACCAATGCGTTTTGCCCATAAAACTTGTCCAAACTCGTTTGCCAAAATGATCCCGACATTGGGTCGGAAACCTTCTGAGTCGATCATTTGGCTACCTAAATATTGTTTAATTTATGACTTTGCACTCGGGGATGATGATTTCTTTTCTCCAACTCGAAAACGCAAAGTGTAAATAATGTTAAAATTGCTATGATCTTAACGAATTTCTATCGACTAGCGGAGATAGATTTACAATTTTTTTCTTAAATTTCAGTTTTTACGAGTATTTTCATGAAATTGGCGCTATTTGATCTCGATCACACCTTGTTAAATACTGATTCAGATCATTCTTGGGGTGAGTTTTTGGTAAGTGAAGGCTTGGTTGATCCTGTTCGCCATCGCGCCATGAACGACAAGTTTTATGAAGACTACAAAGCAGGGCAACTCGACCCAATTGCATATAACGAATTTGTATTTGAGTTTTTAACCCAGCACGACAATCAGTACCTCACAGATTTGCATGAACTATTTATGCAAAAGGTGATTCGTCCACAAATGCGCCCTGAAGGGTTTAAAGCTATTCAGCGTCATCAAGAATTAGGGCATGAATTGGTGGGGATTACAGCAACATCTGACTTTATTACTGCACCTATTTTCCGTGAGTTTGGTATTAGTGAAATTATTGCCACCAATGCCGAAGTGGTCGATGGTAAATATACAGGCAAAGTCATTAATACTGCGTGTTATCAACAAGGCAAGTTGGTGCGTTTGGAGCAATGGCTTGCAGGGCGTGAAGTGACAGAATCTTGGGCATATTCAGACTCGATTAATGATCGTTTCTTGTTGGAATATGCAGATCACGCCATTGCTGTAAATCCTGATGCACGTTTACAGGCTTTGGCTGAAGAGCAAGGTTGGGATGTGCAGGACTGGTCAATTTAAGTCTGAATTTTTTTGAGGTGTTGCTACTCTGGCTTTTACTAGCTTATTGATTTATTTTTGTTTTTATTTATTGCAATGTTGGATTATGTCATTCATTTTTAGAATAGGCATGCTAAGGTAAGACAAGAATTAAAAATGATCAGGAGTGAAAAAATGAGTGGTGTACGCCCAAGAATGACACATTTATTTGAACAACTGGGTTTGGATGCCAGTGAAGCTGCGATTCAGCAATTTATTGAAACGCATCAATTGAATGCAGAAACAACAATTGCCGAGGCAGAATTTTGGACGGAAGCACAGCGTCAGTTTATCGTCGAAAAAATGAAATCGGATGGTTCATGGGCAATTGTGGTAGACCAATTGAATGAATCTTTGCATGAAGATTCGGTGAGTCGTTAAGACTTCACTTGTGTCCAAGTTGAGCCAATAAAAAAACACCCTCAGTACAATCGTGTCTGAGGGTGTTTTTCATTCAAAAGAAACCATTAATCTTTTAGTGTTTCATCATCTCAATCAATTCTAAAACAGCGCGTGATTGCGTCCGTCCCGGATGCCATACCATGCCCAATTGACGGTTCATTTCTAAGTCAATATCTAACTGTTGTAAGTCCTGATTGACCAACGTTTTAGGTAAAACAGACCATCCCAAACCAATTGACACTAACATCCGAATTGATTCTAACGGATTGTTGCTCATGGTAACTTTGGGTTTGACGCCTTGCTTTTCAAATTCTGCCAAAGTGATTTGACTGGTATAAGTTTGCGCGGCAGGCAACAAACTTGGGTAGGCGAGTAAATCGGTCAATTGCAGGTTTTTCTGATGTGCAAGAGGATGAAAAGGCGCAACCACAAACACCAATGGATCATTCCAAATGGTGACATAAGACAGACGTTCATCTAATTTAGGCGGTAAGGTCAGAAAAGCCAGTTCTAAATCGCCCGCCAAAACTTGTTCATGTGCCTGTTCAGAATCGACAAAATGCACATCTAGCGTGACGTTGGGAAATTCTTGCACATATTCACGCAAATGATTGGGTAAATGGTGTAAACCAATATGATGACTGGTACCAATTTTCAGTTTGCCTTGAACCTGTCCTTGCTCATGACTGAGGGTGTGGTGAATATCGCCCAGTTCATTCAGCCAGTTTTTGACTTTGGGTAATAATGAATGTGCTGCATGCGTGGCTTGCACTCCACGACCTGCTGATTCAAACAGTTTCACGCCAAAATAGTCTTCTAGGCTGTGAATACGTTTGGTCACCGCAGGTTGGGTAATAAATAACTGATCTGCTGCCAAAGAAATAGAACCTGTTTCCATGACTTTAACAAAGGCTTCAAAGGCTGCAAGATTCATTTGCACCATCCATAAAGATTTTTTATTACTGTGCTTATTATTTAGAAAAAATTAGAATTAATCAAAACAAATTCTACTTATTTTTAAACTATGCGTTTGGGATGATCTTGTGGAGATACAGTAGAGATAAAAAAAATATCATCGTGGGCTGCAACCAAGATGATCTCAAACTGAAATGGAATATTCACAAGCAGAATCTATAAAACCATTAAGCGATAATTTTAGAATCTTGCGTTTGTGCTTTCTTTTCCCAAATCCGCTCGTGAATGAAATACGCAACAGCTTGTACTGTCGGTTCGACCAAACTTAAGGTAATGGCCATCCAAATATTGCCTGTGACTATATAACCGACCACCATCGCCACGGTGATGTGCATGATGTAGTAGCTTAAAGTTTTTTTGAACATGCGTTGATTGTTGGCGACAAATTTTTGAATATGGCTCATGTGAATACTCCTTCTGCTGCTTTGACCGTTTTCTGTGTGGATAGCTAAAGGATAATTATTCTTATTTAATTTGTAAAAACGAATAATTTTGTAATTTTGATTGGAAAATTAGATTTTAATAGAAAGATTATAAGGTCAAAATTTTAAGCATCTATTTGTTTTTGCTTATAGGCAGGTCGTGATGAATCAATAAAAATTATTTTGCTAGAAATTCCTAAAAGTTTTTAAATTAATAAAAATGATAAATTAGATTTATACAAATTCGCGGTTATAATCAAATTAATGAAAAAATTACCCAGTCCAGTGGAGTAGATCTGACATGGCAGGCGAAAACCAACAAGCACAAAATCCAGCTGCAAAAACTTTGTACGACAAATTGTGGGATGATCACTTGGTCACTCAACGTGATGATGGCTCGGCTTTATTGTATATCGACCGTCATTTATTGCATGAAGTGACTTCTCCACAAGCCTTTGAAGGTTTGCAACTTGCAGGACGTAAGCCGTGGCGTTTAAGTGCCAACGTGGCAACGCCTGACCATAACGTACCAACGTCTAAGAAAGAACGTGCAGACGGTATTGCAGGTATTGAAGATGATACCTCACGTATTCAGGTACAAACTTTAGATGACAACTGTAAAACCTTTAACGTGGTGCAGTTTGACATCAACGACATCCGTCAGGGGATTGCGCACGTGGTTGGGCCTGAGCAGGGCTTAACTTTGCCAGGTATGACCGTAGTTTGTGGTGACTCACATACAGCGACTCACGGTGCATTTGGGTGTTTAGCGCATGGTATTGGGACGTCTGAAGTTGAACACGTATTAGCAACCCAATGCTTAGTTCAAAAGAAAATGAAAAACATGCTAGTGCGTGTAGATGGCAAATTAGGTCAAGGTGTTACACCGAAAGATGTCGTTTTAGCGATCATTGGTAAAATTGGTACTGCAGGCGGTACAGGTCACGCGATTGAGTTTGGTGGTCAAGTATTCCGTGATATGTCGATTGAAGGACGTATGACAGTATGTAATATGGCGATTGAAGCAGGCGCGCGCGTAGGTATGGTCGCTGTGGATGACAAAACCATTGAATACGTGAAAGGTCGTAACTATGCACCAAAAGGCGAGCAATGGGATGCAGCAGTTGCTTACTGGAATACTTTACACTCAGACGAAGGTGCACACTTTGACACCGTAGTGGTATTACAAGGTGAAGAAATTGAGCCGCAAGTGTCTTGGGGAACTTCACCTGAAATGGTGATTCCAGTGTCACAAGCCGTACCAACTTTAGAACAGGCGAAAGATGACGTACAGCGCAATGACTGGACGCGTGCTTATCAATATATGGGCTTAACTGCAGGTCAGTCTTTGGCAGATATTCAATTAGACCGCGTATTTATTGGCTCATGCACCAACTCGCGTATTGAAGATATTCGTGCAGCCGCTGAAGTGATTAAAGGTCGTAAAGTTGCAGCAAGCATTAAACAGGCGATGGTGGTTCCGGGTTCTGGTTTAGTTAAGCAACAAGCGGAACAAGAAGGCTTAGACAAAGTGTTTGTAGAAGCAGGCTTTGAATGGCGTGAACCAGGTTGTTCAATGTGCTTGGCAATGAACGCAGACAAATTGCAACCGGGTGAACACTGTGCATCGACTTCAAACCGTAACTTTGAAGGTCGTCAAGGTAACGGTGGTCGTACCCATTTGGTGAGTCCAGCAATGGCAGCTGCGGCAGCAATCGCAGGTCATTTTGTAGACGTACGTTCATTCTAAGTTATGCCTTCATCCCAGCCTTCTCTCAGAGAGATGGCGTTCCCTCTCGCTATAGCAGAGGGCAAGGGAGAGGTTACGGATTCAGTGAGAATTAAACATGAAAAAATATACCGTTGAACAAGGTATCGTTGCACCATTAGACCGTGCCAATGTCGATACAGACTTAATCATTCCAAAACAGTTTTTGAAATCTATCAAACGTACAGGTTTTGGCGATAACTTATTTGATGAATTGCGTTATTTAGATGAAGGTTATCCGGGTCAGGACAACTCAAAACGTCCGATTAATACTGAGTTTGTATTGAATCAGCCGCGTTATCAGGGTGCTTCAATCTTAATTTCACGTGCCAACTTTGGTTGTGGTTCAAGCCGTGAGCACGCACCTTGGGCATTGAATGAATATGGTTTCCGTACCGTTATTGCACCAAGCTTTGCCGATATTTTCTTCAATAACTGCTTTAAAAACGGCATGTTGCCTGTGATCTTGTCTGAAGAGCAGGTCGAGCAATTATTTAAAGAGTGTGCGGCGACTGAAGGCTATCAATTAACCATCGACTTGGACGCACAAGAAGTACGTACACCAAGCGGTACGGCATTTAAATTTGAAGTAGATCCATTCCGTAAACACTGTTTATTGAATGGTTTGGATGATATTGGCTTAACATTACAAGCAGCCGATGACATTCGTGCTTATGAAGAGAAAACTAAGCAGTCGCGTCCATGGGTTTTTGCCGAAATTCAGGCATAAATTCGCTGAAATTTGTCATAGCATCGCTGCCTAACTCTTGCTAACATCGGCACATAATAATTTTTATATTTTGTATCTAACAGGTGAGGTTGGGCGCGAACAATGACTAAAATTTTCGGTCGGCTTGCTGTCATTGGATTATGTATCACCATGCTAAGCGCATGCCAAACGTGGAATACAGCACGCATTAAACAGGTGAAAGAAACTGAACAAAGCAAATCCAATGCACTGATTTACTGTGCGGGTACAGATGATTGTGAGTTTGAGCGTTTAAATACGGTCACAATTGTCGATGCAGAAAAACATCGTGTTACACGTGCTGCCATTCAGGAGGGTTTGGTACGTTTACAGGAATCATCCTTAAATAAATCCAATGCCTTGTATTTGTCTGTACCGCCTAAACAACATGAATTGGTGATTCGCTTTTATCCCATTTCTAAAGATCGTGCAGAAAAACTGCATGTAATTCATAAGTTTAATGCCAGGCAAAAATATACCTTTAGAATGTATCGTGATCGAAGTCGTACTAAAGGCAGCTTATTAAATGTGTCTGCGCCAGATCCTTTATGTGTAGATTTGGTGCAAAACAACAAAACCATTCGACGTTTTTGCAAACCCTACAATGTCTTAAATGGCTTGGGTGAGTTTGTAGAACAAAAAATTTAATCCCACAGTCTTTGACTGTCATGAACAATGGAAACTCTCATGTCAAAACATATTTTGATTTTAGCTGGTGACGGCATTGGTCCAGAAATTGTGAAAGCTGCTGAACAAGTGCTGACACGTGTCAATGAAAAATTCAATTTGGGTTTGACTTGGGAACAAGGTTTATTGGGTGGTTCTGCAATTGATGCACATGGTGAACCGTACCCAGCAGTAACATCTGAGCAAGCGAAAAAAGCCGATGCAATTTTATTGGGTGCAGTTGGTGGTCCAAAATGGGACAACATTGAGCGCTCAATCCGTCCAGAGCGTGGTTTGTTAAAATTGCGTTCAGAACTCAATTTATTTGCGAACTTACGTCCTGCAATTTTGTATCCACAATTGGCAGATGCTTCAAGCTTAAAACCTGAAATTGTATCGGGCTTAGATATCTTAATCGTGCGTGAATTGACGGGTGGTATCTATTTCGGTCAGCCACGTGGTATTCGCGAATTAGAAAACGGTGAAAAACAAGGTTTTAACACCGACGTATATGCTGAGTCAGAAATCAAACGCATTGCAAAAGTAGCGTTTGAAATGGCGAAATTGCGTGGTGGTAAAGTATGTTCGGTAGATAAAGCCAACGTACTGGAAGTGACTGAATTGTGGAAGCAAACTGTGACTCAGTTACATGCAGAGCAGTACCCAGAAATCAACTTGTCGCACATGTATGTCGATAACGCAGCGATGCAATTGGTACGCGCGCCAAAACAATTTGACGTATTGGTGACAGGTAACTTGTTTGGTGACATCTTGTCTGATGAAGCGGCGATGTTGACAGGTTCTATTGGTATGTTGCCATCTGCATCTTTAGACGAAAATGGCAAAGGTATGTATGAGCCTTGCCATGGTTCAGCGCCAGATATCGCAGGTCAAAACTTGGCAAACCCATTGGCAACCATTCTTTCTGTGGCAATGATGTTACGTTACACCTTCCGCGAAGAAGCGGCAGCAAAAGCCATTGAAGATGCAGTAGGCAATGTATTAGATCAAGGTTTACGTACTGCCGATATTATGTCTGAAGGCATGAATAAAGTTGGTACTGTTGAAATGGGTCAAGCAGTCGTTACGGCACTCAACTAAAAATTTAAGCGATTTAACCTATCGCTTACAGCTCAAAATCAAATCATTAAACGCAGTCTTCGGGCTGCGTTTTTTTATTGGTTTTGTACTTTCAGAGTGTTTTAGCTAGGAGACTTAACAGCGTTGTCCCGAAACATACACTGCGGTAGCAATACCCTGCTGTAGGCGAAAATACAAATCACAAGTCAGTGCAACATCGTAACTTTCATGACTCGGGATACCGATATTTAACGGAACAGCACCAATACCTGTAGTGGGATGCTGCGCCATAGGGATCGGAACACGTACAGGACGAATGATACGGTAATGTAGCAATTGAGGGGTAGCTTGAGCTGTACCAAGCTGTTGATAGCCAATTTGGCTTAATTGCAAATGGGTCAGGATATATTGGCTAGATTGACCAATAAATTGCTGTAAATACGCATCGCGGTTTAAAGTGGAATGCGGTGGATTACTACTACACGCCACTAAACTGAGCGCAAAAAGACCTGTTATACAAGCAACGCAGGATCGAAATAACATGCTTTTTCTCCCTTGCTCAAAACTTTATTGTAGAAGGCAATGCAAGAAAAGAATGTGGTGATTCGATAAGCGGCGGGGACGAATGAAAAGCTAAACAGAATTTTTTTAAGTGAACGTAAAAAAGCCACTCCGAAAGTGGCTTTAGCTTACTCTAAAACTTAGCGTGCGCGGTAAGTGATGCGACCCTTGGTTAAGTCGTAAGGTGTCATTTCAACTTTCACACTGTCGCCTGTTAAAATACGAATATAGTGTTTACGCATTTTACCAGAAATGTGAGCAATCACTTCATGACCGTTTTCTAAACGTACACGAAACATAGTATTAGGAAGCGTTTCGGTGACAACGCCTTCGAACTCGATGAGTTCCTCTTTATTGGCCATAGCCTACCTGAGTATCAAATTGGAAAGGCGCAAATTATAGGCAATTTTTCTGAAAAAAACAAGATGCTTTACCCTATACACAGCGCATCTGTTAGTAAAATAAGCGAATCATCGGTTTATACTTTTTCTGTAAAAATGGGCTTGGGTAGGTTGTCAGTTCGGTCAATCGCAGTTAATCTAATTTCAATCTTTTTAAGTATAAATGAAGTACATACAAGGAAGGTTTTTGCGTGGGTCAGCTAACTGATGCATCGGTTGTATTGCGTTTAGGCTACCAAGCGATTCGTCGTGCGGGGTTGCCAACCGAAGATATTTTAACAAAAGCAGGTGTGGCCTTAAATCAGGTCGAAGCCAATGAGCGTACGCCTTTAAATGCACAATATGCGTTTTGGGTTGCGGCTGAGGAAGTCAGTAAAGACCCTGATATTGGTTTACATCTGGGGGAACATTTGCCACTTTATCGCGGGCAGGTGATTGAACATTTGTTTATTTCTTCAGAAAACTTTGGTGAAGGCCTAAAACGTGCTTTGGCTTATCAACGCCTGATTAGTGATGCTTTTGATGCCAAATTGGTGGTGGAAGATGGACGCTGCTATTTAACCAATGGCGTGCAGCCGTGGTCAGAAAATATCGTCAATCGTCATTTTTCTGAATGCGCCATGTCGGGTGTTTTACGCTTCTTTAAATTCATTACCGAAGGTCGTTTTCAGCCTATTTATATTGACTTTAACTTTAGTGATGGTGCTGCAGATGATGAATATTTCCGTGTCTTTGAATGTCCTGTGAGTTTGGGGCAGAAAGAAACGCGTTTGTATTTTGATCCGAGTATTTTGGATTATCCACTGTGGCAGGCAGAACCTGAGTTATTGCAATTACACGAACAGTTGGCATTGGAAAAGCTGCAGGAGCTGGCGCGTTATGACTTGGTTGGTGAAGTACGCCGTGCCATTGGTTCAACTTTAGAAAGCGGTGAAACGACATTGGAAACAGTAGCGGCGCAATTGAATATCACGCCACGCCGTTTGCGTACCCAATTGAGCGAAGCCAATACCAGTTTTCAGCAAATTCTGTCCGATTATCGCTGTCGTCTGGCTAAACGATTATTATCGAATACCAATGAAAGCGTGGAGCGGATTGTGTACTTAACGGGTTTTTCAGAGCCAAGTACGTTCTATCGTGCCTTTAAACGCTGGACCAATGAAACCCCAGTGGAATATAGAAAGCGCAAGCAGCGTTAAGTTTGAAAATTTAAAACCTTTCCTAAACAGAATCCCCCTAAATCCCCCTTTTTCAAAGGGGGACTTTCGTTTTAAAGCCTCGAAATGGAGCTCCTCTCTTTGGAAAAGGGAGGTCGGAAGGGATTAAATTATTCCGGCATATTTAACCAATGTGGCCCTAAGGGAACTTTCGGTAAATCAAACTGTTCAGGATAGTGTGCCTGAATAAAATACAAGCCATCGGGTGGGGCGGTAATTCCTGCTGCTTTACGGTCTTGAGCTGCAAAAATTTGGTCAATATGCGCAATGTCATATAAACCTTGTCCAATCTCCAATAGACAACCCATGATATTGCGAACCATGTGATGTAAAAAACCATCGGCTTGAATATCTAATACCAAATAATTGCCGTGACGAATTAAGCGACAATGACTGACATGACGGACAGGCTGATTGGACTGACACGCTGCAGCACGAAAGCTTTCAAAATTATGTGTCCCTTCAAATTTCTGCGCAGCTGCAATCATTTTATCGACATCTAAAGGATAATAAGCGTGGGTGACTTGTTTGTGCAGCAAGGCAGGGCGTTGTGGATTGTTATACACCACATAGCGATAACGCCGTGCCTGAGCCTTAAAACGGGCATGGAAGTCCATATCCATCGTTTTAATCCATTGAATCGCAATGTCTTTGGGTAGTTGGCTGTTGGCACCCATTAACCAACCGCGTTCAGGGCGAATGGCATGCGTATCAAAATGTGCCACCATATTGGTTGCATGCACGCCTGCATCGGTACGTCCTGCACCATGTAAAATAATGGGTTCATCGGCAATTTTGCTCAGAACTTTTTCAATGGTTTCCTGCACACTAGGTACGCCTGCTTGCTGGGTCTGCCAACCCCGATACCGAATGCCACAAAACTCAATTCCGATTGCAAAACGCTGCATAATCACCTCAAATCACACTGAAGACTGCCAATGCGCATACCACTGTGCAAGGCTGTCGTATTGTAAATACATTTTTAAGGCTTTGGCATAAAGATCTGCGTGACTTTGGCAATCACTGATTAAAATTTTGCTGTCCTGTAACCACTGGCTGATTGCATAGCGTTGTTGCATGCCACCAAAAGTGACTTGTGTGGTGAGAATGACGGCACATTGTTGAGCTTGCAAGGCCTGAATTAACTCAATCACTTCGGCATTGACGGCCATATTGCCTGTACCATAACTCTGTAAAATGAGGCAGTGTGGGGGATGTTGCTGTAAGGCTTTTAAATTATCGACCAAAGCAGAAATGGCAATTGGCTGCAACATCCAATTCAGGCAGTTAAAGTGCTGGGCTTTTTCAATATGTTGAGAGCTAATGTTGAATGCTGGCTCATTCTGCGATTTGCTCTCCGTGCAAACCAAAGCGGACTGACCTATAAATGCATTTAACTCGGTGGTGTGTTGTTTCAGTGCCGTTGCGGCATGAATCAGTTGATTATGGAAGGCGAGATATACGCCCTGAGTCACTTGATGAATCTGTTGTAAAGCAAAATTCAGGTTGTCCAAGGCATCACTAAATTCACGGGTATCTGTGCCTTGTGCATTGAGTAAGGGATATTGGCTACCCGTGAGAATGACATGGGTACTTTGCGCTAAAAAACGTGCCAAGACTGCGCTGGCATAGCTGAGGGTGTCGGTGCCATGTAAAATAACGAAATGTTGAAAATCATCGTGTTGTAATTTTTGAATATATTGAATGAGCTGTAACCAGTCTGCGGCTGTGCAGGCACTACTGTCTTTAATGACAGGGGCAACAAAGCATTCAATCTCTAAATTTAGGGGTAAGACCTGTGCCAAGCGTGGCAGAAATTGCTCCGCAGGCATTGGGCTTAGTGGTTCACCGACACAGCCAAAAGTGCCGCCCATATAGATTAACGCAATTTTTTTTATCATAAAAAAAGCAGCCAAGAATGACTGCTTTATCTTAATCTGATTTGAATTAAGAAGCGATTTGATTCAGTAACTGATCGGCACGTTGGCGTTGTTCAGCAGAATAATTTGCGCCTTGTTCGCTAAGTAAAGCTTTCGCAGCATCATAAGCGCCCAACTCTACATATTGGCTCGCTAAGTCTAAGTTCAACTGAATTTCATCCACTTGAGATAAGTCTGGGAATGATTTCACCAATGGATCATTTAGATCAACATCTGTGCTGACAACGGTTGCAGCAGGTTCAAGTGCAATACTTGGTGCAGCAATGACTTCAGGTTCAATTGCAGGCTGAAGGTTGGTTTCCTCAGCAGGCGCACTGTCAAATGTGAAATTAAAATCAGGCGTTGCAGGTTCAGCTTTTGCTTCAACCGCAGATGCGCTTTCTGGTGTAGAAAAATTGGAGTCTAGACTTGGGGCTTTAGTTGTAGCAGGTGCATTTGCTGGTGTTTCAGATGCTACTATTTCAGTTTTATTCGGTTCTAAATCAAAAGAAAACTCAAGCGGTTGGGCTGCTTCTGTAGCACTTGTACTTGGCTCAGGAGTAATTGCGGGTGTTTCAGTTTTCTCTGTTGCTGGTGCAGTATCTACAGAAAAATTAAAGTCTAAAGCAGCAGGTTCTGCTTTTACTTCAGGCTCAGCTGCTTTTTCTACAGGTGCAGCAGCAGGGCTGAAATTTAACGATGAGGTATCAAATTCTAAAGCTGCTTCAGGTGCTGCTGTTTTATTTGAAGTTAGTTCGTGCTGTAACTGGTCAAAAGAAGAGCTATCAGAAGAGATATCATCTTTTGATTGTATGAGGGCATCAAAATCAGCAGTTGATTTTTGTTCAACAGGAGCCGATTCTAAATCCGCTGGAGTCGTTGGTTGAAAATCAATCCCATCAATTGCTTTGTTGTTTTGCTCATCAAATACTTGTTTTTGAGCTTCTGCTTGAACCAAAATATCATCAAGGCCCAAAGCGCGTATATGATTGAGTAATTGATCAATCGCAAACTCATCTTTTTGCTGTAAATGAATGTCGAGCAAGAATAAATACAGACCGTGTAAAGAATTATCACGTTTTAAGGCCTGGTTGATCTGTGCTTCCGCAGCAAAGAAATTGCGTTCCTTAATCAGATTTTCAATATTTGTCTGAATTTTAACAGGTACAGGGGTAGAGTGTTGTGGAGTTGGAACAACCTCTTCAACCACCACCGATTTCTGGGCAACTTTTTTGGTAGTTGTGGTTTTCTTGCCACTGGTTTTGGCTGGCGCTGCTGTTTTCTTGTTGCTTGGTTCGGCTTCTTTACTTGCTTCACGCTTTTTCAAGAAAATTGCGATCACCAGTAATAAAATAAACGGAATCACATAAATCAGCATGTTTATACCCCTTGAGGATGTGGTCCCTGTTTGACCTTATCCCAAAAAAATCATTGTGTGTAACATTTAGTGTTTTGGCTTATTTGCGGCTTGTTGTTTTTGCAATTGTTGTTGCAGTTCAGCAAGGCGCGCGTTGAGTAATTGAATTCTGTGATCCTTCTGACGTAATGCCAATTCTAATTCTGTTACGTTTCTCTGTAATTTAACGGTTTTCTCACGGGATGTCATAACTTTTAATGACAAGTCACCCGAAGTTTGTGTGGATTGTGTGTTCTTCTTGGCAGAACCGTGGGTGGAGTCCTGTTGATTCTCTGCCACGAGGCTCATTTCTGCTTGATTTAAACGATATTTGGCTTTGCCTGATTGTGGTGTACTGGCCGTTTCTGGTTTTGGAATTGCGGCTTTTTTCTCTGTTTTAGAGTTAGCTTGTGCATGTAAATTTAAGGTCGCACCACGACGCAAACGATTGGCATCGCCTTGAATAAAAGCATGCTCATTATTGGCTTTAATTTGCTGCATCACTTCAGCAACAGGGCGGTTATTTTCACCCGCAATGCGTGAGGCAATTGCCCATAATGATTCATTCGATTGCACCACGTGTTGGGTATTGACTGCAGGCATGGCTGTGGCAGGGCTTGGTTTAGCCTGTGCAGCCGCTGTTTGTGCAGGCTTTTTCACGGCAGCAGCAGGCTGAGTTTGTGCCAGTTGCTTCGTGCGTTGCTGTTCAGCAAATTTTTGTACCAATGGATCAGCCGATTGTTGTGCAGTGACTGACGTAGTCGCTGTAGATGCTGTCGGTGTTGGGTTGTTATTTGTTTTTGCTGGCGCTGCTTTTGGAGCAGCAACAGTCGTATTTTCACTCGCTGCGCTACGGCTTGGCGCAGTTTGAATCACTGTTACTGCTTGATGGTTTAACGCAGGCGGTGTATTGCGTTTAATGGTTAGCGGTGCTTCAAAAGCCTGTTGTTCAATTGCTTTGGGTGTTTCAACCTGATAGGCCGTACTTACAGGTAAATTTAAAGCAATATCTTGCTCATTGACAATCATAACAGGCATTAAAGCTTGTTCATTGCTACGTTGCATAGCGGCCAATGGCGCAGGTGCACTGCGTTTTAATGGGGTGCGAATATGTTGCAGGCGGGTTGCATTGCCTTCTTTAATTTTGACCACAATATTCAACTCAGACTCGGTTAGAGGTCGAGATGAGGTAATGGTGATAACCCCTGTACCATTGCTGTTACGACGTGTAAAAAAGTTAAGATGACCAGGCGGACGGTGACTCGCACCAATCGACATCAGATCTTCGGCCGTAGCTAAACTAACATCAATCGCTTCATTCACATTCGATTGACGAAAGTTGATTTCGGCATAGAGCAATTCCCCAGTTGTTGACTGAATTTGAATCGGGTCAACATTCATTGCATACATTTGCTGTGAAGCCAAAATAGATAAAATGGCGATCTTTAATTTGTTATATACAGTCATCTTAATTGTTAGCTCGGTCATTTATCGCAAGGCGAAAAGGATAGAGTAGCGAGTTGTATGTCGATTGTAAAATATTAACACGTTGATTACATAAAAAAGCCAGTCAAATTTGACTGGCTTGTTGAGTTTGATCACAGAATCCAAAATGATTCAGTGCTCAAGACGAGGCTTAAGCATTTTTGTAATCAATTAAGATGCGTAACATGCGACGTAATGGCTCTGCTGCACCCCAAAGTAATTGGTCACCTACAGTGAATGCACCAAGGTACTCTTTACCCATGTTCATTTTGCGTAAACGACCAACAGGTACTGTTAAAGTCCCTGTAACTGCAACTGGGGTAAGATCGGTCATTGATGCTTCGCGTGTATTTGGTACCACTTTTGCCCATTGGCTTGATTGACGAATCATATCTTCAATTTCGTTCAATGGAACGTCTTTTTTCAGCTTCAATGTGATTGCCTGAGAGTGACAACGCATTGCACCAATACGTACACAGTGACCATCAATAGGAACAATCTGCTGATTGCCTAAAATTTTGTTGGTTTCAACCTGACCTTTCCATTCTTCTTTTGACTGACCGCTTTCAAGCTGTTTGTCGATATATGGAATGAGAGAACCCGCTAAAGGCACACCAAAGTTTGCCGATGGGAAACCTTCGCCGCGTTGTAATTCGGCAATTTTAGAGTCGATGTCTAAAATTGGTGAACGTGGGTCATCCAACAAGTCTTTGGTGTTGTTATACAAGTAGCCCATGCCTGTGATCAGCTCACGCATGTTTTGCGCACCTGCACCAGAAGCTGCTTGATAGGTCATTGAAGTTGCCCATTCCACCAAATTGTTTTGGAATAATGAACCCAAGCCCATCAACATGAGTGAAACAGTACAGTTACCGCCCACAAATGTTTTGGTGCCATTCACCAAGCCATCTTTAATGACATTCATGTTGACTGGATCAAGTACGATAATCGCTTCATCATCCATACGTAGGGTAGATGCAGCATCAATCCAGTAACCATTCCATCCTTCAGCTTTAAGCTTCGGGAAAACGGCAGAAGTGTAATCACCACCTTGACAGGTAATAATGACATCCATTTGCTTCAGACTTTCAATATCTGTTGCATCCATAAGTGCTGGGGCAGTCTTACCACCAAATGCTGGTGCTTCACCACCAGCATTACTGGTAGAGAAATAGAATGGTTCAAAATGAGCAAAATCATTTTCTTCAACCATACGTTGCATAAGGACGGAACCCACCATCCCGCGCCAACCGACCAGACCTACTTTCATGCCACTTTGCCTCGGTGCGTTAAAAAACAATAAAGGAATATAAGTCTATCAAAAGGGGGCGCAACTGCAAGCATTACATGAACAAAACATGAGTATTATTGAGTGAAATCTCTTGTTTGTGTTACATACAAAATTGATAACTTTGGTTTTCATGTAAAAACGACAAAAAATACAAAAGAGTAAAGCAAGATGATTTGGGTAAAAGGGCTTGCAATATTAGTCATTTGGTTAAGTTTTTGGTCACTGATTCCACGTGATGAATGGTGGATTCGGGGCGCAGATTTTCCACGTTTACAGATCTTGGTTTTAGGCATCATTGCCTTTGTTTTGCTACTGATTTGGGAGCAGACGTGGGATGTGTCTAGCCAAGTGATTTTAATTGGACTGATTGCGGCTTTGGCTTATCAGCTCAAAATGGTCTTGCCCTACACCTTGCTGTGGAAAAAACAGGTCAAACAAGTTCGTCCAGAACAGCTAAATCCTGAAAAACAAATTTCATTAATCGTGTCCAATGTTCTGACACCAAATCAGAAATATCATCTGTTGATTGAACATATTCAAGCCTTAAAACCAGACTTGGTATTGACTTTAGAAACTGATTTGGCATGGCAACAAGCCTTGTCTGTGATTGAAGCCGACTATCCTTATCGGGTCGCTGTGCCTTTAGATAATTTATATGGCATGCATTTGTATAGCCGTTTGCCATTAAAAGACACTGAGATCAAATTTATTCTCAGCGATGAAATTCCATCCATTCATACCAGTGTGATTTTGCCTTCGGGGCAGCCTGTACAGTTGTATTGTTTGCATCCTAAACCACCAAGTCCTACCGAAGCCAAAGATTCAGTTTTAAGAGATGCCGAATTGTTGATTGTAGGCGATCAAATCAAAGATTTAGATGAAAGCTGTATCGTAATGGGTGATTTAAACGATGTGGCGTGGTCGCGGACTACGCGCTTGTTTCAAAGAATCAGTGGCTTGCTCGACCCGCGCGTAGGGCGGCACTATATCAATACCTTTCATGCCGATTATCCTTTACTGCGTTGGTCATTAGACCATGTATTTCATAGTACCGATTTTGCATTGGTGGATATGCAGCGTTTGGCGCATATCGGTTCAGACCATTTTCCTGTGTATGTGGTATTGCAAACTGGGCGGGTGTTTGATCGAATTCAGGAAGAGCTGCCCCAAACTGATGCCGATGAGCAGGAAGCACAACAGGCGATTCAGGAGGGGATTGAAAAAGCAGAGCGAGAAGAAAAACTGGTGACCGATGAAATTGCACAACCGTATAAAGCACAGGATAAATCGGTTTAGAAATTAAACGAAAAGTGTACGAAATGGCTTACACGGATTTAGGCACATGACGCATGGTTTATTCTGACTGATCTGGTTAAGATTAATTCATCAGCACAAGGACTCGGGAACGGAATATCCCATTAAGGAAGACGACGCTGACGGATAAACATCAAGGATATGATGTAGGTAAGGAACGCCATACAATAAAATAACAATAAGTTTTGAAAGCACAACCTCATGAGCCCGAGTTTTACAGGATGTAGAACTCGGGCGATGATTTTTGGGGGACTTATTTTTTTCACTCTCATAGTTTTTAAAAAAAATTAAACTTCAATCAGCTCGATTCAGTTCTATGGTTTGGTTTTAGGCGTATTTTGACTGCAAAACTTGCTGATATAAATCTAAGGTTTGATGACACATATCTGCCAAGCTGAACAATTCAACAGGGGTGACACTTTGCGGTATTTCCAGATGCAATTGCACTGCATTGAATAAAGCCACTTGGTCATCTGCTGCGATGAGCCCTTGCGGATACAGTTGTGACAAAATTTCAGCCACACCACCACGGTTCCAGCCAATCACAGGTGTTCCTACAGATAAAGCCTCAAGTGCAGTGCGTCCAAAGGTTTCCGCCTGATTGGAAAGTGAAAGTACAATATCGCTAAACGCAAGCCACTCGCGAATGTCAGAACGGTGTCCAACAAAGGTTATCGCTTCGGTCAGATGTTTATCCCGAATATTGCGTTCCAGTTCCTGTAAATAAGCTGCTTTTTTAACATCTGCACCGCCTACAACAACAGCATGAATCTGTGGATACTGGGTTTTTAATTTCGCAATTAGATCAATCAATGTTTCATGACCTTTTAAGCGGGTGATACGTCCCGGCAAACAAATTAAAAACTTATGTTCAAGTTCTGGGAAATCTTGATAGGTTTGTTGCATCCATTGTGCCGAAGGTTGATACCCGTGCGGAAATGCAGCAGGGTCAATTCCACGATAAATACGGACAATATCTTCAGGTGGACAGTTTTGATAATGATCACGAATGTATTTGACTACACTGTCAGAAACTGCGATCACTTTTTCCGCTTGGGTCATAATTTGGCTGTAACGGTTAACTGAATAAAAACCATGTACAGTTGAAATTAAGTGTGGACGTTTTTCGGCTGGAATACCTTTTAGGGAAAAATGAGTTAGCCATGCAGGTACGCGGGAACGTACATGCACAATATCAGGTTGATGTTGCATAATCAGTTGGCGTAAAGGATGGATTTGCCACAAGCTTGATAATGATTTTTTGTGGATGGCTAACTTTAAATGAGTGGAACCTTCAGCTTCGAGTTGGTTGACCATCCGTCCGCCATTCGACACCACCAATGACGTATGTCCTTGAGCGACCAAGGCTCGGGCGATTTCGAGCGTACCGCGTTCTACACCGCCACTGTTTAATTCGGGTAATAACTGCATGACTTTCATGAATCTTTCCTTCTGCCGTACAGATTAGTAAATACTGTCATAACCTTCGGGGCGGCTCTTAAACCGACGATGAAACCACATATATTGGGTAGGAGCGATCCGTAATTGCTGCTCGATAATGAAATTGGTGCGCGTTGCATCTGCTACTTCATTTGTGCTTGGAAAATCCAGCAGTTCAGGCTCAATCAAGACTTTATATTGCGGGTTGGAAAGCTTGCCTGTACGGTAAAAATATAACGGAATTGCTGCGGCTTTGGTCATTTTAAGTAAACGACGATGCGCTGTAACTGTCGCTGCAGGTACGCCAAAAAACGGTGCCATAACACCTTGTTTTAAACCAAAGTCCTGATCTGGGCTATACCAAATGGCACGACCATTTTTTAAGTGACGGATTAAACCACGCATGTCATCGTGGTCAATTTGATGACCGTAAATGGTGGCGCGACAACGGTAAATCAGCATGTCCAGTAATGGATTGTTTTGTGGACGATAGACCACATCGGGGTCAAAATATTGCGCACAGACATAGCCGCCTGCATCTAGCAGAGTAGAATGTGTACCTAACAATAAAACCCCGCGACCATCTGCTTGGGCTTGCTGAATATGTTCTAAACCTTCAACCTGAGTACGTCCTTTAAACCACTGTGGACAGTACCACGCATTTAAGGTTTCAAATACGCCCAGCATTTGATCAACAAAGACTTGGCGAGCATTTTCATGTACTTCAGCCTCGCTCCATTCAGGAAAACACACTTCCAAATTGCGTAACGTAGTTACGCGACGTGACTTCATGCTGTTAAAGGCAAGATTGCCTAAAAGCTGCGCCAAACGATACTGAATCGCCCACGGCAAAATGGCTAAAATCATCAGGTAGACAATGCCAATCCAGATGCCCCAATATTTTGGCAACAGGAAAGACCATTGAAATTCGCCTGGTGGATATTCAGTGTGTTGACTCATAATGACCGTGTAAAGTGTTGTATCGTTGCAGTTTAGCACGAACCGATTTTAAAATTTAAAAGCATACGTCCAATGGGAAAGATGCTTAAAATGGTTTTGCAAAGCTTTGGTATTGGGGACAAGTCCTGTGCTTAAAAAGTTAGGAATAATCACTTAAGCCAATATGCTTAGTTACCATTCGCTAAGTTTTCCAGTTCGTCCCAACGCTCTAGTTTTTTCAGCAGTTCTTCATCAATTTCAGCCAAACGCTGTGAGGCTTTGGTGGCTGCATTGGCATCTGTTACAAACCAAGAACCATCCGCCAGTTTTTCAGCCAATTCGGTTTGTTCCTGTTCCAGTGCTTCAATTTCACCTGGCAACTGCTCTAAAGCACGTTGATCTTTATAGCTCAATTTTACTTTTTTGGCCGTTGGCGCTGCTGCAGCTGCTTCGGCTTTGGCAACGGCTTTTTTAACATCACTTTTTTGATCAACTACAGTTTGGTCTGGGCGTTGCTGCAAGTAGTCCTGATAGCCGCCAATATATTCATCAATATTGCCTTTGCCATCAAATACCCAAGTCGAGGTCACCACGTTGTCCATAAAAGCACGGTCGTGTGAAATCAGCAATAAAGTACCCTTATAGTCGCTGAGCATTTCCTCAAGCAACTCTAAAGTGACCATATCTAAGTCGTTGGTCGGCTCATCCATCACAATTAGGTTAGATGGTTTGAGTAGTAATTTTGCCAGTAAAATACGGTTGCGTTCACCGCCAGACAAAGCTTTAACCGGCGTGCGTGCACGTTCTGGTGAGAATAAAAAGTCTTGTAAATAACTATAGATATGACGACGTTGTCCGTTCACATCAACAAAGTCTGAACCTTCAGACACGTTATCTTTGACCGACTTTTCCAAATCCAAGACATTGCGTAATTGGTCGAAATAGGCAATTTCCAGTTGTGTGCCTGTTTTGACAGAGCCACCATGCTCAATTTCACCTAAAATGGCTT
Source organism: Acinetobacter sp. YH12205 (assembly GCF_013418125.1). Classification (NCBI taxonomy): domain Bacteria; kingdom Pseudomonadati; phylum Pseudomonadota; class Gammaproteobacteria; order Moraxellales; family Moraxellaceae; genus Acinetobacter; species Acinetobacter sp. YH12205. Next base: position 273,827 of record NZ_VPCQ01000005.1, read on the forward strand.
TAATCAGGGTGGTTTTACCGACACCGTTATCGCCAACTAAACCAATACGATCGCCACGTAATACCAGTGTTGAAAAGTCTTTGATAATCGGAGCTTGATTGCCAAAGGCCACTTGTAAATGTTCAATATCAAAGACCAGTTTGCCTGAGCGATTGGCTTCCTGCGCTGCCATATTGACTTTGCCTTGTTGGAAGCGACGTGCTTTTGATTCTTCACGTAAGGCTTTTAAGGCACGCACACGTCCTTCGTTGCGGGTACGACGTGCTTTAATGCCTTGACGAATCCATGCTTCTTCTTCGGCCAGTTTTTTATCAAACAGCGCATTTTGTTTTTCTTCGGCTTCTAGTTGCTGCGCCTTTAAATCTAAATAACGTGAATAGTTACCTTCGTAGCTGCGTAATACACCACGATCTAACTCGACAATGCGGGTGGCGATACTATCGACAAAAGCACGGTCATGCGAAATAAACAGTAGAGTTAAATTATTTTGATCGAGTAGGAATTTTTCTAGCCATTCAATACTTTCCACATCTAAGTGGTTGGTCGGTTCATCTAGCAACAACACGTCAGGTTGGGTGAGCAGGGCACGTGCTAACAATACACGACGTTTACGTCCCCCGGATAAATCGGCTAAGTCGGCATTTGGATCAAGTCCCATTTTACTTAAAATGGCATTGACCTTATTTTCTAGCGCCCAGCCATCAAGCTGATCTAGCTTGTGTTGCAAGTTCCCCATACGGTCACAGGCATCCATATCGCCCAATACACAGGCATCACTGGCTTCGTGATAGGCTTTTAATACTGCAGCAGCTTCACCTGCACCATCGGCCACAATATCGGCGACTTTGCCTGAATCCATGGGCACATCTTGCGCCAACATGGCAATGGTGATGCCATTTTGAATAGACACTTCACCTGCATCGGGCAGTAAACTTCCTTCAATCAGTTTAAGTAGAGTAGACTTACCTTCTCCATTACGGCCAATCAAACACACTCGTTCGCCACGTTCTAGGTTAAAATTCGCGCCGTCGAGCAAGGCAGGTCCACCAAATGCGAGTTGGACATCCCTTAAAGTAATATAGGCCATAGTGTTTCCTAAAAAATCTCAAATGAGGATTTGAAATGACTAAACAAAGTATAGATGATCAGGCGTCATTTTCCGCACCCATTGAAGATTTGCAAGTGCGAATTGCATTTTTGGACGATTTAGTTGAGCAATTGAATGAACAAGTGGTTCATCAAAGTCTGGAAATTGCTGATTTAAAGAAACAAATGCAGTTGTTATATCAGCGGGTAGAGTCGGCAGATTTGTCGGATGGGATTGCACCATTTGACCCGATGACCAATCGCCCACCACACTATTAATCAATCGTACTTAATCAACGGTATTGGTTTCCGTGCTGATTTTAATTTGACCTTTGCTGTACTTCCCGCTGTAATGCTCGGCTGCTGTGCCTGAATCTTTTAAACCCTATTGTGTCCGCTAAAGTTTATGTCCTTTAAAGTTGTGTTACTTGACCTTGAAAACAACCAGCCTACCGCGACTTTGTTGCGAGAAATTATTGAGCATCATCCGAGTGTGTATCTGTTTAATTGTGCAGGAAAATTTGAATATAACTTGCAGGATTTAACTGAGTTGGCTGGCTGGATCAGTACCGGTCAGCTTATGATTTTAGACAGCCCGCGCGCAGAGTTTAAAGAGTTTGAATATGCGGTCGTGGTGGGGCAACTGATGGCACTGCTAGAGCCAGAAACACAAGTTGAAGTGATTTCTGCGGCTGATAGTATTCAGATTTTAATGGAAATGTTGCAAGCATCTGAAATTGCCTGTCACCTGATTCATATTCAGCCTGAAACGCAGTCTGGGAAAAGCAAAAATCGTTTACCAAGCCCAATGGCAATTCGCAACAAACCTGAATTGCTGTTGGTAAAAAAGTATTGTGATGCGTTGGCAAAAATGTCAGGCAAGCCAACCAACGTAGAGGCTTTAAAAAACTCGATTGCCAATATTTTGCAACTTGAGGCAGACAAAGTGCAGCATGTGGTTGGCATGTTGATGAACCTGAAAATTGTAAAGCGAGTGGATGAGCAAATTAGCTTTCGTAAAAAAGTACTGAAGCAGTGGGTACAACTTGACTTAGATGTCGTGGAAGAATCTACGCAAGAGGCGACAGTCACTTCTACAATCGTGGCGCAAACTGAAGCCGTAGAGCCACATCCTCAGCACAGTTTATTTAAAAACTTTAGCCAAATTGACCCTGTGCAATGGGAAGTTGCCAAAAAGTTACGTGAGCTAAAAGGTGAAAAACCAAAAGATATTTATGAATTGCGTGATTTGCTGGAACGGTTATTTCCAAAATCTGATATTCGTTTATTGCTCAAAGAACTGATTGAAAAAGGCTATATTTATTGGAATGGACATGAAGTGCTATATAGTCATGAGATGTTTTTAAGCTAAGTTTTAGAATTTTTCGATTAATGGCATGAGTCGATTTAAAACCCATCTGCAAGATAGTTTTTTATCGATACGACTGATTTAAGTCATCATTTATCAACCATTTAAAGTTTTGAAAATGATGCCTTTTCACGTAAGACGATTTTAAGCTGTTTGTAGGCAGATAGACTAAAACACTTGAAATAAATAAATCACAGCTTATTTTAATCTTGCGTTTTATATTGTGCTTATGCAACTCTAATATAAGAATAGAAAGGTTGTACTATGGAAAATACTGGAATTTGGGTTGCCGTTGCCATCATTATATTTGTGATGGGCTCTATTTTTGGTCTGCGTGTCAGCCCAAGAGAAAAAGCTTTAGGATTGATGCGTGAAAAAGCCCGAAAAATGGGACTACACCCTCGTTTGGTGGTTGCGCCTGACTGGACAAAAATCCCGAAAGCCACGGAATCACGTGCCAGTATGGTGGCGTATTACAGTGTACTCATTGCCGATGCACGTTTACCGTTAATGCGTGCTTTAGTGACAGACCAAAAGCTAGAACTGTTGCATGGCGATGAGAAATTCCAAGGCTTACCCATTGCATTAAAGGGCATTTATGCTATTGATATGCAGGCAAACTGTGTAGGAATCTATTGGGATGAAGAAGCCGATCTTCGCGCAACTCAATTAGATGAGATGAAAGCCTTTTTACATAGCTTGGCTGAACGTTAATTTTTAAACCATTAAATAGGAAATACGGTTACTTATGGCGAACGCTCCTCGGTCCACATCCAAAAGCACTGCAGCCAAATCTGAAGCTGGTCACAAACGTGCCTTAGTGATTGTGGAGTCGCCTGCAAAAGCGAAAACAATCAATAAATATCTTGGTTCGGACTACATTGTGAAGTCTTCGGTCGGTCACGTGCGTGATTTGCCAACCAGTGGTGGCGCAAAAACCACAGAAAAGAAAACCACCACCCGAACCAAACTGACCGAGGCTCAGAAAGCTGAAAAAGCTCAACAAGCATTAGTCAACCGTATGGGGGTTGATCCTGAACATGACTGGAAAGCACACTATGAAGTGCTGCCAGGCAAAGAAAATGTAGTCGCTGAATTAAAAAAACTGGCATCGCAGGTCGATGAAGTCTATCTCGCAACGGACTTGGACCGTGAAGGGGAAGCGATTGCGTGGCACTTAAAAGAAGTCATTGGTGGAGATGACTCACGTTATCAACGTGTCGTGTTTAACGAAATTACCAAAAATGCGATTCAAGAAGCCTTTAAGCATCCTGCGCGTTTAGATACCAACAAAGTCAATGCCCAACAGGCACGTCGTTTCTTAGATCGCGTGGTGGGTTTTATGATTTCGCCACTGCTCTGGGAAAAAATTGCCCGTGGTTTATCGGCAGGACGAGTGCAGTCAGTTGCGGTGAAGCTGGTTGTGGAGCGCGAGCGTGAAATTCGCGCCTTTGTACCCGAAGAATATTGGCAAGTCTTTGCAGATACTAAATCTGAAAAAGATGACATTCGTCTAGAAGCGGTTAAGCAAGCGGGTAAAACCCTCAAGTTACGCAACAAAGCTGAAACCGATGCTTTACTGAACTTGATTAAAGATGCGCAATACACCGTATCTGCACGTGAAGATAAGCCGACCAAAGTCAACCCAAGTGCGCCGTATATCACGTCAACGCTGCAACAGGCTGCGAGTACCCGTCTTGGTTTTTCAGTCAAGAAAACCATGATGCTAGCACAGCGTTTGTATGAGGCAGGTTTTATCACCTATATGCGTACAGACTCGACCTTCCTGAGTGATGACGCGGTCAATATGGTGCGTACGCATATTGAAGCGGAGTTTGGTCAAAAATATCTGCCTGCTAAACCAAATCGTTATGGCAATAAAGCAGGCGCACAAGAAGCGCACGAAGCGATTCGTCCATCTAATGTTGCGCTTAAAGGCGACAGTTTGGTGGGTGTAGAGCGCGATGCACAGCGTTTATATGATCTGATTTGGCGTCAGTTCGTCGCTTGCCAAATGACACCAGCCGAATATTTATCATCGACCATTTTGGTTGATGCCAATGGTGTCGAGTTAAAAGCCAAAGGTCGTACGCTAGTTTTTGATGGCTTTACCAAAGTGCGTGGGCAAAACAAATCGGATGATGATGTGTTACTGCCTGCAGTTAAAGTCGGTGAAATTCTTAAATTAGAGAAGCTTGATCCATCACAACACTTTACCAAACCGCCTGCGCGTTTTACCGAAGCCTCTTTGGTGAAAGAGCTTGAGAAAAAAGGTATTGGACGTCCATCGACCTATGCTGCGATTATTTCAACTATTCAAGACCGTGGTTATGTCAAACTGGAAAACCGTCGTCTGTTTGCCGAAAAAATGGGTGAGATTGTTACAGATCGTCTGGATGAAAGTTTTAATAACCTGATGAACTACGATTTTACAGCAGACTTGGAAGGTCAGCTGGATAAAGTTGCAGATGGAGAACGTAACTGGAAAGACTTACTCAACAGTTTTTATGGTGACTTCAAGCAGCGTTTGACCAATGCACAGGGCGAACAAGGCATGCGCCGTAATCTACCTGTAGAGGTTGATGCAGTACATTGTAAAGAATGTTCACGTCCAATGCAGATTCGTACAGGTACAACAGGGGTTTTCTTGGGATGTTCAGGCTATAACTTGCCACCAAAAGAACGTTGCAAGGGAACTTTGAACCTGACTCCTGTCGAGTCGCTTGCCGCATTGTCGGATGATGATGCCGCTGAAACTGCAGATTTGATGTCTAAAAAACGCTGCCCAATTTGCGAAACGGCTATGGATAGTTACGTGATTGATGGTGGTCGTAAACTGCATATTTGCGGGAATAACCCAGACTGTGCAGGTTTCGAGCTAGAAGAAGGCGAGTTCAAAATTAAAGGCTATGATGGCCCAACCATTCCGTGCGACAAGTGTGATGGCGAAATGCAGTTGAAAACAGGTCGCTTTGGCCCTTATTTTGCCTGCACCAGTTGTGAAAACACACGTAAAGTACTCAAGAATGGTCAGCCTGCGCCACCGCGTGTTGATCCAATTAAAATGGAACATTTACGCTCAACCAAACACGATGATTTCTTTGTGTTGCGTGATGGTGCAGCAGGCTTGTTTTTGGCAGCCAGTAAGTTCCCGAAAGTACGTGAAACCCGTGCGCCGAAAGTCGCGGAATTACGCACAGTTGCAGAACAGCTTGATCCGAAATATCAGTTTATTTTGCAAGCACCTGATGCAGACCCAGAAGGTAATCCAACCTTGGTGAAATTCAGCCGTAAGAATCAAGCGCAATATATTGGTTCGGAAACGCCTGAAGGCAAACAAACCAAATGGTCATTGGTTTACCAAGATGGTAAGTGGGTTGAGGCTTAACACGATCTGTTATGGAGTTGAAGCCAAAAAAATTCGCCATTTTAATCGATGCAGATAACTCATCGGTCAACTCGATTGAGTCTGTATTGGAAGAAGTGGCGAAGTATGGCATCGCCAGTGTAAAGCGCGTGTATGGTGACTGGAGCAGCGAAAGTCTAAAAAATTGGCGTGATGTACTTTTACCGCACGCCATTACGCCTGTACAGCAATTTGCTTATACCAAAAGCAAAGATGCCACCGATATGATTTTAATTATCGATGCCATGGATTTGTTGTATAGCGGTGCTTTAGATGGTTTTTGTATTGTATCTAGCGACAGTGATTTCACGCCTTTAGCCTCTCGCATTCGTGAAAGTGGTTTAATCGTTTATGGTTTTGGGCGTAGTAATACGCCTGAAGCTTTTCGTAAAGCCTGCGATAAATTTATTTATGTAGAAAACTTGGTGTCCGAAGCTGAAAAAGCTGCGGTAGCAGAAGAATCTGATCAGAAAGGGAAAAATAATAAAGTTACCGATGTTGCACTCAGCATAGATAAATACACCTTGAACCTGATTTATAAAGCGGTCAAAGAAAATGCCGATGATAGTGGTTGGGCTTATTTAGGGGCAATTGGTACGTATATCAGCTCGGTCAAGCCCGACTTTGACACCCGAAACTATGGTTACGATAAACTCTCTGGTTTAATTAAAGCCTTGGGTTTATTTGAAACCAAATTACAGGGCAGTCAGATGTATTTGAGAAAGCGTAGTTTTAGTACGTTTGTCAAACTTGTCCAAAAAACCATTCAGCAACTTGCAGATCAGGCAGGTTGGGCAAAAATTTCCGAGATTATTCAACATATCGAACAAAATGATCCCTACTTTAATATTCAAAATCAGGGATTTGAAAATACACAGTCAGCTATACTTTCAATACACAGTGGTTGGTTGGAATTTTCCAGTGATCACAATCGTGTTAAAGTCGGCAAGCTGATGTCTTAATGTTGTCCTAATTCATGTGGAAAAAAATCCGAATTTTATGCTTATTGCTGGTTTTGCTGGTCGTTGCAGTCAATGCTTGGCGTGATCAGAGCCAAGACTGGAATAAGCCCATCATCGTATTGTTACACCCAATCAATGCCGATGGACGATCAAATACCCAAAACTATATCAATACATTAAATATCAATAATTTAAATTCTGCTCAAGACTATCTAAAACAAGCTTCTTTGCAGTATCGTGGGCAACCCATTGCGCTTTATTTCAAACAGGGGCGAGAATTAAAGGAGTTGCCACCAAAAGTGCCTGAGCAGGCATCACTACTTAATACTGTACTTTGGAGTTTAAAGTTCCGTTTTTACGCTTGGCAGCAACGACAAAGCAGTGATGGTACGGCAACCGTGACGCTGTACCTGAATTATTATGATCCGAGTCAAACTCAAATTTTGAAACATTCCACCGCTTTACAAAAAGGTAAAATTGGCTCGGTGAATTTATTTGCTTCTGCTGCACACAGTCAGCGCAATACCATGGTGATGGTGCATGAATTACTGCATACCTTTGGTGCCACAGATAAATATGATTTGAGCACAGGTCAACCGATTTATCCGATTGGTTATGCAGACCCAAATCAGCAACCATTGTACCCACAACGACAGGCTGAACTGATGGCGGGTTATGTGCCACTTTCGCAAAGCAAAAGTAAGATGCCTGAATCGTTACAGCAGACGCGTATTAACGAAATTACTGCCATAGAATTGGGTTGGAAATAATGTGGATAAGCATGCACTTATCCACATCTCCACAATATAACCTGTGTAAAAGTATGTGCTTGAGCATGACTTGAGTATGAATTGAGCCATTTATATTCATGGGTTTATTCCTAAACCGATCTGTTAAACTATTCATCCACCCACTACGATGAGTCACTATGAGTTTAGCCAGCCTAATTGATGAATTGAATCCCCAGCAAAAACAAGCAGCCACGACAGCACATCAACATAGTCTGGTCTTGGCTGGCGCAGGCTGTGGCAAAACCAAAACCATTGTGGCACGTGCAGCGTACTTGATTGATCAGGGTATTCCAGCCAATCAAATTCAAATTTTGACCTTTACCCGTCGTGCGGCGAGTGAAATTGTCGCACGGGTGGAGCTAGCGCTGGGCGAGCAAGCCAAAGGCTTACGTGCTTCGACCTTTCATACTTTTTGTATGTATCTGTTACGCCGTACTCCTAAAGCCTTTGGCTTAGAGCAGTTTTCAATTATTGATCGTGATGATCAGTTGATGATGTTTCGCCTCATTCGTGGAAAAGATGATAAGAAAAATCCAAGTCAGTTACCCAAGCCTCAAGAATTATGTGATTTGTATTCTTTTGCGCGGAATACCCGTCAAAAACTGAGTGTGGCTTTAGAAAAGCAACAGCCTGAATATTTGGCATTAAAAGATCAAATTGCTGAAATTATGCAGGAATACGAAAGCCGTAAACGTGCACGTGGCTTTCTCGATTATGACGATATTTTGGCTGTGGTGGCATCGGCATTGGCGCAGTCGGAAGGTCTGGTCGATTATGTCGCGTCAATTTGTCAGCATCTTCTGGTTGATGAAATGCAGGACACCAATCCTTTGCAATGGGCTTTGCTTGAGCCTTTAAAAGATCTGGTCAGTTTGTTTTGTGTGGGCGATGATGCACAATCGATTTATGGTTTCCGTGGTGCAGATTTTGAAAATATTCATCATTTCACAGAGCGCGTACCCAATGCTCAAATTTTCAAATTAGAGCAAAATTACCGTTCTACGCAGGAAATTTTAGACCTGTCCAATTGGTTGTTAGATCAAAGTGAGATTCGCTATAACAAACGGTTGCAGGCGCATCGTGGTGATGGCATCAAACCCAAAATGCATATTTTCCCGAATGAATTTGATGAAGCCAAATGGATTGCGATTGATATTAAAGAGCGACATTTCTTGCAAGGCGCGCCGTGGTCAGATCACATGGTCTTGGTGCGTTCGAGTTTTGCAGCGCGACATATTGAAGCCGCCTGTATTGCGGCAAGTGTGCCGTATCGTTTTATTGGCGGCATGAAGCTCTTGGAAACTGCGCATGTGAAAGACTTACTTAGTTTATTGCGCGTTATTGCCAATCCTTTAGATGATATTGCATGGATGCGTTTTCTCACTTTATGGAATGGCGTGGGTGATGTCGGTGCGAGTAAGTTGGCGCAGCAATTGTTACTTGAACCCACAATGGATAAGGTGATTGAAAAGCTGGAAAAATTTGGACGCTTGCCAGAAAAAACTTTATTGATCATGAAGCAAATGGATGTCTTACGCCATGAAGTTGCAGCTTGCGTCGGTTTAGGCATTGAAGCGATTCAGGAACAATTGGCTGATAACTATAAAAAAGACTGGAATCGTCGTCAGGGTGATTTTCAGTTGGTGCAACAACTGGCGGGTAAGCATGCGCAGTTAAGTGAGTTTTTAGAAGAATATGTGCTCGATCCTGTGTCTATTTCTGAAATTGAACGCCAGTCCGATACCGATGTGGTCACTTTAATCACCATCCATTCTGCCAAAGGTACGGAGCAAAAAGTCTGTTATGTGGCGAATGTGACTGCAGGGCAGTACCCGCATGCACGGGCGCAGGGCAGTTTTGATGATATTGAAGAAGAACGTCGAGTGCTGTACGTGGCTTTGACCCGTGCCCAAAATGAACTGATTTTAACCAAGCAAAATTTTAATTTATGGGCGCGTGATACGGTAGATGAACAAGGGCGCAAACTGGACAGTTATTTTTTGAATGATCTGACACGGCAGTTGTGTACGATGGAAACTCATCACCGTACCCGTCAGCAAACTGTGAAAAGTGCCTTGGTGGAACGCCAAGCGATTAATTTAGATTTTGGCATTGATCTCGATTAAACTATGCCACAAGGTTTCCTGCAAAAAGTAGAGTAGGCGAGTGCTTTTTGATGTTTTTGCCTATTTTAAGGTTGTAAGATGAAAATTTTAGTTCGTAGTTTAGAGCGTACAGTGACTGAAGAAGAATTGTTAAAGCTTTTTCAGGAATATGGCACTGTAGAATCTTGTAATTTGGTGTTGGATGCTGCAACAGGAAAATCTAAAGGTTTTGCATTTGTAGAAATGCCACATGCACGTGAGGCAGTAAAAGCCATTAAAGCGCTGAATACTTTGCGTCTGCATGGTCATGGAATACGTGTCAAAGCAGCAGAAGATAAACCTGCATCAAAATAGTTCAAAGGGAGCAAAAAATGCTCCTTTTTTATGCGTGATTTTTAGTAAAAATACGAGATTGGCACTGCATTGGTGCGCGATTTTATCGCAGTAAAAATAGTGTATTTTTTATTGGGTGTTGCAGGAAAATCGGTTTAATCTAAGCTTCTTAGAACGCTAAATTGAGGAAATGCTCATGTCCCGTGTTGCTCGTTTTCATGCAGATCGTACCAATCAGAAATTATATTTCGCCCGTCTTTCATGTCAGCAGGCCGAGCAAACCGAGCATGTTCAGCAAGCGCAGGCACATCGTGAAGCTGCGGTGTTTCATTTAAATGGCGCGGTGCTGGCTTTTTTGCAGGAATTGGTGCGGTATTATCGTTTAAATGACAGTAATCCAACCCTTAAATCAATTGAAGAATTGATGGCAGCCAAAGGGCAGATTTCCCCTGAAGTGGCAATTCTGCAGCAACTGAGCAAATCGGGCTTTATTGCAGAGTTAAAGCGCGCTTATCGTTTATGTCAGTACACGCCCGAGCCAAGTGCACCAGAACCTGAACAGGAAACGTCATCCAATTTGATTATTAAAGTCACGCAATCTCCGCAAGCATGGCTACCAGATACGAAAATTTTGCGCGAATGGCATCGTGACTTAACCCAGTTGATTGATGGTTTTCGTAATGAAATGGTGGAATTTTAAGCCGACCAAACGCCCTTGAAAAAAATCTGATCAGCCCGATATAAATATTCTAAACGATGCAAAGTGCAAGCGCCTTTGCCGCCATGTCGAGCATGGAGGATATATGTCTATAGAGCAATTGAAAGAATTATTTGGTAATCAGGAAGCAATTTTAGAGCTGGTTCAGCTTGAAGGTGGCGAGTTGGCATTGCGTAATGCAGGCTCAGAGAAAGAGCCATTGGTCAAAATCCAGTTCAATGACGAAGTCAAAGCCATATTGGGCGATCAGACGGCTGTTGTGGCACAGCACATGATTCAAGCGGCATTATTTGGCTTGTTGGAAAAGCAGGTCAATGAATGGCATGCCGAAATTGTGGATGAACAGCCGCAATTTATGAGTTAATCCCAAAAGGTCTTTCGGTGATGAGCTATCTTTAATGAATAGATTGTCTATCTGCTTTGGTTAAAATCATGGACATTATTAGATAGTTTTTCATCAACACAATGAAAGCCAATCTATACGTCAACAAAAAAAGCGCAGCTTAAACGGTGCGCTTTTTGTGATTTTGGCTATGGGTTTTAGATGAATGATGCTCAATGCGTTGGTGGCTGATGATGGGCAATTTCAATTTGATTTAAAATATAATTGCTCATATTTTTCGCCATTTCTTCTTTGGCAAAATACACTTCACCAATGTTGTCTTTACGAATTACTTCCGCTTCGGCTTTGCTTTCTGCACACACCAAAACCTGAATTTCAGGGTTTAGGGTTTTGGCAATATCCACAATTTTATGAATATCCAAAATGTCCATAGGCGAGAGAACGAGTAGTCGTGCATGTTGAATATGTGCCTGAATCAGTACACCCGTTTCTGTGGCAATGCCGCTGACTGCAGCAATGCCTTTTTCGCGTAAGTCTTCGACAATTTCACGGTTTTCTTCCGCAATCACGACCTTAATATTTTCAGCCATTAAATTTTGAGTAATGCGGCGTCCGACTTCACCATGTCCAACAATCACCACCTGATCACGTAAATAATCTTGAGAAACTTCATCGGGCAGCATGGCTAAAGGGTCATTGCTGCGTTCAAGCAAACGCGCCAAATAAGAGCGTTCCCGAATCCAGTTTTGCACAGGCTCAATCGCAGAAAAAACAAAGGAATTGAGGGTAATTGAAATGAGTGCGCCTGCTAAAATCAGGTTTTGTCCTTCTAGTGACAGCAGTTGTAAAGATACACCTAGCGTTGCCAAAATAAAGGAAAACTCACCAATTTGTGCCAAGCTCGCGCCTACGGTCAAGGCTGTATTGAGTGGATAGCGGAAGAACAAGACCAATGCCATGGCTGCAATGGTTTTACCCACCATGATAATGCCGACGACCGCTAAAACATGCAGTGGTTCTTCTATCAGAATACGCGGGTCAAACAGCATGCCCACAGCAACGAAAAACAGGATGGAGAAAATTTCACGTAAGGGTAAAGTTTCTTCTTCGGCGCGATGACTAAAATCAGATTCTTTGACCACCATCCCCGCAAAGAACGCCCCAAGTGCCATCGACACGCCAAAGATTTTATAAGCACCAAAGGCAATTGATACCGCAGCAGCGACTACCGTTAGAGTAAACAGTTCCCGTGAACCTAAGCGTGCCACAATTTGCATAATGAAGGGCACAAGGCGTTTGCCAACAATGAGCATAAAGGCAATAAAGCCTGAAACTTTCAGTAAAGTCAGTCCGAGTGTTAGCCAAATATTTTCATCATTGGTACTTTCTAAGGCTTGTCCACCCAGTAATACGGCTGTGGCAGGCAAAAGCACCAATGCCAAGACCATCACCAAGTCTTCAACTAGCAACCAACCAACTGCAATTTTACCGTTCACGGAGTCGAGCAGGCCACGATCACCCAATGCTTTTAAGAGCACAACGGTACTGGCACAAGACAGACTCAAGCCAAAAATTAAGGCAGAACCAAAACTCCAACCCCACATCATCGACACGCCTACACCGAGCAGGGTCGCCACGGCGATCTGCAATACTGCACCAGGCAAAGCAATGCGTCGTACCTGCATTAAATCATTTAGCGAGAAATGCATGCCAACACCGAACATGAGGAACATGACCCCAAGTTCTGCCAATTGGTTGGCAAGATGAATATCTGCCACAATGCCCGGTGTGTTGGGACTAATGATGACACCTGCAATCAGATAGCCCATAAGCGGTGGAAGGCGTAAGCGCGCAGCGATATAGCCAAATACCAGTGCCAAGCTAAAACCAACGGCAAGTAAGATGATGAGTTCTACATCATGAGGCACGAGAAACTCCTAAGCCATGGTGAAGGTGCGGTCAAAAGACTGAAATAAGACAAGCACAAATAGTGCCAAAAAAGAAAACGAGGAAATTTTAACAAGTGAGGCAAAAAAAGTGCAAAAAAAAACGACCTGAATAAGGTCGTTTTTTAAAAAAGCTAAAATTATTTGATTTTAGCTTCTTTGAAAACTACGTGTTGACGGATTTTTGGATCAAATTTTTTGATTTCCATTTTTTCCGGCATAGTACGTTTGTTTTTAGTAGTGGTATAGAAATAACCTGTACCAGCTGTAGAAACTAAGCGAATCTTATCACGCATTGTCCTGACTCCTTACTTAGATCTTTTGACCTTGAGCACGAAGGTCAGCAACAACCTTTTCAATGCCCAATTTGTCGATAATACGCATACCTTTAGTGGTTAAACGAAGACGTACGAAACGTTTTTCGCTTTCTAACCAGAAACGGTGGTTGTGCAGGTTCGGCTCGAACCGGCGCTTAGTTTTGTTGTTGGCGTGTGAGACGTTGTTACCAACGACTGGACGCTTGCCGGTAACTTGGCAAACCTTAGACATGGTGTAACTCCATTGATTTAGCCAACAGCAAATCTGTATGGCCAGTCAAAAATAAACGGATGAATTCATTCAAGGGGCGTTTTATATCAAAAATACGCTTAAAAGACAAGCGATTTTCTTCAAAAACAGCATGAGCGTGTTTGATAGCTCATGCCTTGATCAGTTAACGAAGAAGCGTCTTCGAAATCAATCGATGAATCGGCTTATCAAATGGGGGGAGAATGAACTTCAAGCTGTAAAGCTTCGGATTAGACATTACCGACCGTTCATGTGACAAGCTGAAAAAACCTTCTGGACCGTGATATTTCCCCATGCCCGATGCACCAACACCACCAAATGGTAAGTCATCTTGTGCAACGTGGGTCAATACAGTATTGAGTCCGAAATGCCCTGAATGGGTTCGCTGTGCGACATAGTCGGCACGCGCCTGATCAAAGTCGAAATAGTATAAAGCAAGAGGACGCGGTCGGCTATTAATAAACTCGATTACATCATCAATTTGTTCATATTCTAAGATTGGCAGGACTGGACCAAAGATCTCATTTTGCATAATTTGCATGTCTGGACTGACATTGGTCAGTACCGTTGGTGCCATTTTACGGGTTGCAGCCACATTTTCACTTTGCGGATTAATTTCAATAATATTTGCACCTCGCTCACGTGCATCTTCTAAATAGCCCTGTAAGCGACGATATTGTTTGTCATTAATAATAGAAGTGTAGTCTTGGTTATCACGAATATGCGGATACATTTCGGTCACAAATTGCTCGAAATGCTCCATAAATTCGGCAGTTTTGCCTTTAGGCAAGAACATATAGTCGGGTGCAACACAGGTTTGTCCAGCATTCCAGAGTTTACCTACCGCAATACGCTGCGCTACATCGACCATATCGCTAGATGGATGCACCAAAACAGGGGATTTTCCACCTAGTTCTAAAATGACAGGCACAAGGTTTTGTGACGCGGCAGCCATTACAGTTTTGCCGACTTCGGTAGAGCCTGTGAAAATAATTTTGTCAAAAGGCAAATGACAGAACGCATCGGAAATAATACCGCCGCCATTAATTACTGCCACCAATTCCTGTGGAAATGCTTCGCTCATGGCGTTTTCCAGTACTTTACCAAAATGCGCAGAAGCACTGGAAATTTTGATCATGGCATGGTTGCCTGCAGCCAAAGCACAGATCAGTGGGCCTAAAGACAACAGCAGCGGATAGTTCCAAGGTGCAATAATGCCAATTACCCCTAAAGGTTGATACTGTACCGATGCTTTTGCAGGTTGGTGGATAATACCAACCTGACGTTTAGATGGCTTCATCCAGTCGGTCAGGTTTTTGCTGTAATATTTGATATGTTCCAAGCAGGTAAGTAATTCACCAATTTTGGTTTCTGCAATGGCGCGGTTGCCATAGTCACGGTTAATGGCTTCGGCAAATTGATCCTGATATTTCACAATCACACGTTTTAAGCGGGCTAAGCGTTCAATGCGTTCTTTGGCACTTGGGACAGGATGACGCTGATAGGCATATTTCTGCAATGCCAAAATATCATCCAGACGTTGTAAATCGGGTGAATGTGGGGTCATTGAAGTTGTTTTTGTTTGACTGTTCATGGCATGTTACCATTCAATAAAAGCAATATAAGTTAATTTTTAGAGTATTTACTCTAATCAGTCAAGTGACTTTATGTTTTCATGCCCCCCAAATTTTAAAGAATGGTTGTTTTTAGGATGTCTCAAACCAAAACGTTGAAAACCAAAGAACGTATTTTGCAATTGAGTTTGCAATTGTTTAACGAGCGTGGTGAGCGTTCGGTAACAACCAATCATATTGCGGCAGAACTGGGCATGAGCCCAGGAAACTTGTATTACCACTTCCGCAATAAGAACGAAATTATTAAAGAGCTGATGGAACAATATCAGCAAGAAACTTTAGAAATGCTGGCTTTGCCTGAAAATCGTGGCTTAGATGCCAATGACAAAATTCGTTATTTTCAGGTTCTCAGTAGTCAGCTGTGGGCTTATCGTTTTTTGCATCGTGATGTCTATCATTTGGTCGAAACCAATGAAGATTTCCGCAAAATGTATCCACGTTTTGCAGGACAGGTCATGCAGCAGGGACAAAAAATTTATCAGGCCTTTGTGGATGCGGGTCTGATGCAAATGACTGAGTCAGAAATTGAAGCCTTGATTATCAATATTTGGATTGTGCTGACCAACTGGACGAACTTCTTATATATGTCGGGTCACATTACCGATTCAAACCATTTGGAAGAAAAATGGATTTGGCAGGCTTTACGTCAAATGCTGTTCCTTGAAGGGGCATATTTACGGGGTGAAAGTCGTGCAACCTATGAGCGTTTACTAGAAACACTAGGCACATCTGAACTGTTTGAGAGTTTATCATCCAGTAAAAATACTCAAGCCGACTAAGAGACTGAGAATGGCTATTTAGAATGTCTGAGAAACGCGCTAGAATACTCGGCTTGTTTTTCAATTTAACCAAGTAGTGACTAAAAACAACATGAATATGACGACTGCGAATACTGCACGTTTACTGATTACCTGTGAAGATAAGCCAGGTATTGTGCAGGCTGTATCGAGCTTTTTGTATCATCAAGGAGCCAACATTACCGCGCTTGATCAATACGCAACAGAAGCTCAGGGCGGGCGTTATTTCATGCGGGTTGAGTTTGAACTGGATCACTTGCAAAGCCGTAAAGAAAGCTTATTGCAAACCTTTGCTTCTAACGTGGCAGAGCGTTATGAAATGCAATGGCGTTTGGCTTTGGTCAGCGATGTGAAAAAAGTCGGCATTTTGGTGTCTAAAGTTGATCATGCTTTGCTCGAACTATTATGGCGTCATTCACGTGGTGGTTTACCATGTGAAATTACCAAAGTGGTGTCGAACCATGACACCTTGCGTGAAGCGGTAGAAAACTTTGGTATTCCGTTTGAAGTAGTGCCTGTTAATAAAGAAAATAAACGTGAAGCTTACGCTAAAATTGATGAATTGATGCAAGGCAATGATTTGTTGGTATTGGCGCGTTATATGCAAATTTTGGATGAAGAGTTTGTCTCTAAGTGGGAAATGAAAGTGATCAATATTCACCATTCATTCCTGCCTGCTTTCGTGGGCGCAAATCCATATAAACAAGCTTATGAAAAAGGCGTAAAACTGATTGGTGCAACTGCACACTATGTAACAGCAGACCTAGATCAAGGTCCGATCATTGAGCAAGATGTAGAGCGTGTAAACCACGACTTTACGGTAGATCAACTGCGTGAATTGGGTCAGGATGTGGAACGTAATGTACTGGCACGTGCAGTTAAATGGCATTTGGAAGACCGTATTATTGTAGATGGCAACAAAACTGTTGTATTTCAATAGGGTAAAAGCTATCTAAAAATCGAATTAAAACATGCCGACATGGCATGTTTTTTTATGCTAAAATTGTAATGTTATAACATTTATTTAAACTGTTTTTAAAATAGCAAATTTATTGGATGATTCACGTTTGTTATTAAAAAATAGTTGCAAATGAAAACACTTCTCATTTATTATTGCGTTACTTTAATTGTGCTAACCGATCAGTTTGATCGTTCGGAACTGTGATGGTTTGGCAATTGCTTTTGAAGGTCGCTGACTTTAATGAACCAATCTCCCAACGCTATGCTACAAATGCCCAATGCCATGAAAAAGAAAGTTGTGACGGCTTTAGCTGTGGTTGCATTAGGTCATGTCGGTGTGTTGTGGGCATTGGGGCAAATGCAAACTCCGACCTTAAAGCCCATAGAAAAAGAACCTTTAAAAGTACGCTTTGTAAAAATTCAAGAACAGCCTAAACCGTTGCCACCGCAACCTAAGGCTGAACCACAGCCTGAAAAACCCAAGCCTCAGCCTGTAAAAGAAGTGCCTGTGGTAGAAAAACCGTTGCCACCGCCACCGAAAAAAGTAGAAAAAGTACAGCAAGTTAAAAAAGCAGAAGCCCCTAAACCCGTGGCGAAGCCCGTAGAAAAACCAGTCGAACGTGTGGTGCAACCTGCACCTGTAGCAACGGTGACTGAAACTAAAGTGGTACAGCCTGCACCGAAACCGACAGTTGCACCTGTTGCGCCAGCACCTGCTCCTGTCGCACCTTCTGCTCCAAAAACAGTGTCGATTGGCGGCTCAGGCGTGCAATGGAGTCGTTCTCCAAAACCTTCTTATACCAATCGTGATTTACAGGGAGAAACCCGTAACGTGGTGGTTCGGATTGAAGCCAATGAAAAAGGCGTGATCACCGATGCTCAAATTACGCGTTCTAGTGGTGTACCTGCTTTAGATCAAAAGATTTTACGCGCAGTGCGTAGTGCAAAATTCAAACCGTACAAAGAAAATGGCGTGGCTTATCCAATTCGTGCTGAGCAGCCTTTTGAATTGACATTGAACCCTAACGGCTAACCTTCAACAGGAGTTCGAGTATGAACTTTTCCGTCTATTGGCAACACGCAGATGCAGTCAGCAAAACGCTGTATTTCGTGTTATTGGCGATGTCGATTGCGACATGGACCATCTTCGCATTACGTTTGATAGGCACGCGCCAATTGAAGCAACAAGCTTATGCTCAACTGTCACAGGCTTTAAATCAGCTTAAAGCAAAACTGGTGCCCTTAAATTTTGAGCAGCGTAAAGCGGTTGCTGAGCAAGCCTTATTGCGTCAAATTTCGGTAGAAAAAGCATCGGCAGAAAAAGGCGTATCGGTACTGGGTACAATTGCGTCATTAGCACCGTTTGTGGGTTTGTTTGGTACAGTTTGGGGTATTTTCCATGCACTCGTTGCGGTTGGAAAAAGCGGTCAGGCGGGATTGGCTCAAGTGGCAACGCCTGTTGGTGAAGCGTTGATTATGACGGGCTTCGGTTTGGCGGTGGCGATTCCTGCCGTGATTGCTTACAACATTTGTTCGCGTGTGAACCGTACCTTATCTACAAATTTGCAAGATCATGCACATAGTTTGTTGATTGACACCATGTTGCAACAAGATTCTTCTGTTCAAAGAACTGAAGTGAATGCAACACAACAAAGTTTAGTGGGAGGTCAGGTTTAATGGCTTTTCAATTGGGTGAAGACAACGATTCAGGCATGAATGAGATGAACCTTATTCCCCTGATCGACATTATGTTGGTATTGATGATCATCTTTTTGGTGACAGCGACCGTTGCCAACCCATCTATACCATTAACCTTACCGCAAACCAGCGCAGAAATTGTTGATTTACCGCCTGAGCAAATTCAGGTCAGTATCAATGCCAATGGTGAAGTGGCGTGGGATGATCAAATCATTAGTTTAGATGAGTTGCAAACCCGCTTTAATGATGCTAGTCAGCAAGCTCAACAGCCAACCGTGGTGTTAAGAGCAGATAAAGATGCGCGTTATGATACTGTGGCGCAAGTGATGTCACGTGCGAGTGAAGCCGGACTCAGTGATATTGCTTTCGCAACAGATGATTAAGTTAATCCTTAAAAATTAGCGATCTATTTAGGTCGCTTTTTTTATGCAAAGTCGCGCATAATGCCAAAACTCCTCAAGTACTCAATGATGTTGAATATCCAAAAGATTTAGGTTGAGTCCGCTGCTTACTTTAAAGTCTATTTTTTATCTCAGATCAGGTTCAGCCATGAGTTCACGCCAAGCACTTGATGCAAAAGCCAGCAGTATGATGCTAATTTTGTGTGTTTTTTGGGGTTTGCAACAAGTGGTGCTAAAAGTTGCTGCGGCAGATATTTCACCCTTGATGCAATTGGCACTGCGTTCAGGCTTGTCTGCTGTGATGGTGTTGCCTTTGTTATTGCTTGCAAGAAATACACAATGGGCTTCGACTGAATATCTGCCTGCAGGCATATTGGTGGGTATTTTATTTGCCGCAGAATTTTTTATGTTAGGGCAGGCGATTCAATATACTTCTGCGTCGCATGTGGTGGTTTTACTATATACCGCGCCTATTTTTGTGGCTTTAGCGTTGCATTGGAAACTACCTGCAGAGCGTTTATCTCGCTTGCAATGGGGCGGGATTCTGTTGTCTTTTGCTGGCATAGCGGTGACTTTTTTATGGCGTGATACTGTGCAACAAGAGAGCCACCAAAACTTCAGCCAGATGCTTTTTGGCGATTTACTTGCGCTGAGTGCAGGCATACTTTGGGCAGCCACAACTGTTGCGGTACGTCTAAGTCGTTTATCGGAAGCCCCTGCAACACAAACTTTGTTTTACCAATTGATGGGTGGTTTTTTGATTTTACTGCCGATGGCATGGTGGATGGGACAGGCTGAAATTCATTGGACAGCCTTAGCCATAGGCAGTTTGATTTTTCATGCGGTATTGATTTCGTTTATTAGCTATCTCGCTTGGTTTTGGTTGCTGAAACAATATTTAGCATCCAGTTTAGGCGTGTTTTCATTTTTAACGCCATTATTTGGCGTATTGTTTGGTGTATGGTTGTTGAATGAAAGCTTGAGCCAAAGTTTTATGATTGGGGCTGTTTTGGTCATGCTGGGGGTGTTGATGGTGAATGC
This sequence comes from Acinetobacter sp. YH12205, assembly GCF_013418125.1. NCBI lineage: Bacteria > Pseudomonadati > Pseudomonadota > Gammaproteobacteria > Moraxellales > Moraxellaceae > Acinetobacter > Acinetobacter sp. YH12205. The sequence goes on from NZ_VPCQ01000005.1 coordinate 293,984, forward strand.
TCAATGTTGGTTTAAACATAAAACCCAAGTACTAAAAAGAAAATAAGTATTTGCAGCTTTTCCATGAACTTGAGCAAGACTCAACATCAGCAATGTTGTCATGTAAAAATCATCTTCAAATAACCTAGTAGCTCAATACGGGTTTAAATTTGAAGATGGGTGATATTTAAAATCTAGCGAGCGCGTACAAGATTATTTTTCTTCAAAAATCTTAGAGAGCGGAATCGACAATTTGGCAGCCAAATAGTCATCGGTTTCACTGAGTACGGGGCCAAGTTTTTGCATCCATTCATCATCAGGATAGACATTGGCCAAGTCCTGACGACGTGGCAATGAATACGGTAGCTGTGAATAAAAACTCCAAAAATCTACCTGAGATAAATTGCGCACCAAAACAAATTCATCATTTTCAGTACGTTTAATTAAATTTTGTTGTTCTAGCATCAGCACATAAGACGGCCAGCGCCCAATTTCATTACGTCCCAATACATCTAAGGCTTCAGTTTCAGTGACACTTTCTCCGCGCATTTGTTTTTTGTAAAACAATTCCAGTAAGTCCAATAGCATGAGCAGCGGATGGCATTTTTTTTCGCGACTGGCTTCAAAAGCGGTCAAGGCATAACTAATTTCAACACCTAACAGCACAATATTCCAAGACAGGAAAATCCACAGTAAGAAAATAGGTACGGCAGCAAAAGCACCATAAATAATTTCATAACTGGTGAAGTTGGACATAATAAAACCAAACAGGTTTTTCAAAAATTCAAATACAACAGCACTGAAAACCCCCGCAATTAATGCGGCTTTAATAGGTACACTGCGGTTGGGAATGGTCCAATTCAGAATAAAAAAACCTAAAATGGTTAGGGCAAATGAAATCAGCCATAAAATAAATGCGCCATTGAGTTCATAACCTGCAAAGTTATTACTCAGCACATTCATAGATGCCAAAGTTGAGGAAATGACAAAAGCACTGCCCAGTAAAATAGGGCCTAATGAGATAATGGTCCAGTAACGCATAAAACCCATAATGCCGCCACGGGTTTCCTTAACCCGCCAAATTCGGTTAAACACAGTTTCAATACTGGTCAGCATCATCACCGTGGTCACGAATAAAAACAAAATCCCGATGACGGTTAAGTTGCTAGATTTGTCGGTAAAGGCATTTAAGGCTTTATCAAAGGCGATGGTGGTTTTAGGTAAAAAGTTGCTGTAAATCAGTTGTTGTAATTGTTGCCGTGCAGGTTCGAGTGCCTTAATGGATGAGATGATCACCAAAAATACGGTGAGCATAGGTACAACGGCAAACAGGGTAGTGTAGGTTAAAGAGCCTGCTTGTTCACGGCAGCGATCTGCTTCAAAGCGACGCAGCACAAATAAGACAAATTGAAACCATTGTTTGTCATAAAAAGGCAGTTTCTTTAAATACTCAACGATCATACAGTGGCTGTCTCAACTTTTTTAATCATCTTTATCTGTTTTCATGGTTAAGCTTAACCAAAAAAGCAGCAAAATACCGTATAGTTTTCATTTTTAGTCTGATTTCTTAGCATGATGCAAGCATATATTCTGGTTTTGTACTTTAGTAAATATGGTTCTACCAAAGAAATGGCACATTTAATTGCCAACGGGGTAGAGGCTAGTGGCATGCCCGTTAAAATTAGAACTGTGCCAAATATCTCGACCGTGGTGCAACAAGCCGAGCCAAGTATTCCTGCCGAAGGTGATATTTATTGTACTTTGGATGACTTGGCCAATTGTGCAGGTTTGGCTTTAGGTTCACCTACACGTTTTGGCAATATGGCATCTGAAATGAAATATTTCTGGGATCAAACCACTAGTCTGTGGCTGAATGGCGCATTGCACAATAAACCTGCCTGCGTTTTTACCTCATCGGGTTCGATGCATGGTGGACAGGAAAGTACCTTATTGACCATGTTGCCGCCATTGTTTCACCACGGAATGATGATTATGGGATTGCATAATGCGCATCCTGCTTTATCAAATACCAAAACGGGCGGTACGCCGTATGGTGCAACGCATGTGAGCGGCCCGCGCCACGATCAGGCTTTGAGTCAGGATGAAAAAATCCTTTGTGAAGCGCAAGGACAACGCCTAGGTGAAATGGTAAAAAAATTACAGGGCATGTGAGATTCTTTCTTTAATTAAGATGAAGCGTAAAATGTGGATATCGTTTTACGCTTTTATCTTTTGTACTTGAATTCGATTGGCTTATGTAGCATTGAGCGTGCTAAAAAATAAGTTCACTTTTCACCTAAAATCACCATTTGCAGTGATATTCAGTTTTTCTCTTTTCACGTCTAATAACCGCTTTAAAAGCAGAGTTTTCTGTCACGGTTCACGCAGCATTTTTTTGCAGGCTAGGGTCTGTTGACATTTCATAAATGGCTTGCGCTGTAGGCTAAAACTGAGCAGATCAGGCATGAAACGCAAGGAATAGCGAGATTATTGCTAAGTTTCATAACGCAATCTGAGAAAGTTTTAGCCACAGCCTTTCGGGGCGAGCATATTTTTTGCTGCTATTGCGTTATGTGCCAGTCATTTAGAATGACTAAATTTCCTGTCCCATGCCTTATATCAGCTAAAAAACCTTGCGAGATATATCTCTCATGCCGCAAACATAGACGAATTGTCAACAGACCCTAATGTATTGAGCACAACGGACTGCTGTAAAAATGAGAGATTGAGGAAAGTGAAAATGAATAAGTGGATGCTGATTGGGTTAGGTCTAATGAGTTTAGGGTGTTCATGGTCGAGTGTTGCAGCGACTGAAATTGTGCATAGTCTGAGTTTTTCAGAAGAACAACGTATTGAAAAACAACCTGCGGAAGCACAGTATTTAGCGGCACAAAAAACTGTGATGACTTCTGCAAGCAGCACTGCAAAATAAAAAGATGCAATCAAAAAGTGCTGCAATGTGCAGCACTTTTTTTGAAATTGATTTAGGGTTACTTAGAGTTGCTTGGCTGTTTCAACTTTTCTTTAAAGCGGTGTTTACATTTGAGGCATTGAAAATCTAGAAAAATATTCTGATCAACAATTACACCTGCTTTTTTACCAAAGCGATGCCCAAGAAAACCACCTGTGATTCCCACGCTAATTGCCCCGACAAATGTTCCAATGGTGCCGCCCATAATCACGCCCAATGGCCCTGCGGCTGTACCAATTGCCGCACCAATAGAAGCTCCCGAAGCTGCGCCGCCCACAGTACCTGCTGCTGTACCTGCAGAGCCTAATAACACGCCACCAATTTTTTGTAAGTTTTGTTGATGGTTGCGTTTTTCAACTTGAGTTGAACCACATTTCGGACAGGTGATACTGTGTTGCATCAACGGATTGTCTTGTGTCATGACTGTAAATTGCCTTATGCTCATGCCGCATGCATCAATGCACGCAGACGATCTAAAAAGTGCTGTCTAGAGCTGCAATCAGAAAAACTAGACTGCTGAATCACTGTTATTTCAAGTGCAGAATGGCGTAGCGCGGCTATTTTGTAAATTCAATATATGTAAATGAGTTGTTTAAGTTTAAAAAAAGCATAAAAAAAAGAGCGCCTAAGCACTCTTTGATCATCGGGTTTAAATGATGAACCAACATCAGTTTTAATCGACCTTAATCGCGTACAAATTCAACTGTACCGTTTGCCAAAGACTTTACTCGTGCCAATGATTCAACGCGATAGCCTTTTTCAAGCAATAATTCACGACCCGGCTGGAATGACTTTTCAATCACAATCCCAATACCCACGACTTCTGCATTGGCTTGATGGATTAAATCTGCTAAACCGAGTGCAGCTTGACCATTTGCCAAAAAGTCATCAATCACCAAGACTTTGTCGCTAGCGCTAATATGTTTGTTTGAAATGGCAATCGTGCTTTCAGTTTGCTTGGTAAATGAAAATACTTTAGAGCGGTATAAATCATCTTTTAAGGTTAAAGATTGATATTTACGTGCAAAAATTACAGGTACACCAAGCTCTAAACCTGCCATCACAGCTGGTGCAATGCCAGAAGCTTCGATGGTAATAATTTTGGTGATGCCTGCATCTTTAAACAAACGCGCAAATTCTTGACCAATTTGCTGCATCATCACAGGGTCAATTTGATGGTTTAAGAAAGAGTCGACTTTTAGAACCGCTTCAGATAGAACGATACCTTCGGCTAAAATTTTCTGTTCTAGTGCATGCACGGGAGAATCCTCAAGAGCAGGTGCTTTTCAAAGCAAAAGCGTATTTTAAAAAGCACCTGAAAAAATGCAAGAACAATTTACCAAATGGTGAATAACTGCCAAGCTTTGCTCAGTAGTTATATTCTAAATTAGTTGGTCGGGCCTTTATAGCCTGTGAGTAATAATCCATAAGACTTGTCTTTGTCTTGGTGGGTAACTTTGACAGGCAAGTAGTCAAGTTTTGGTGCCAACCAGAAAATCGTATCACGGTTTGGTTTGTTGTGTTTCAGCACCACTTTAATGGTATCAAAAGTACCATAACTGGTTTTGATTTTTTCTGAACCTTGCTTAATAAAGCGACGTGATTCCACCTCTTTATTATCGGCAATATAGTAGCTCGATTTTAAACCGCCACTTTTTAAGTCTTCACGGATTTGCAGTTCCGCATTCAACTCATCCAACACGCCCGCTTTCCACGCAAAAGAACGGGTGTCGCTGTCCTTTTTGGTGTTAATGGTTTTCGCCGAAGGATTGAAGTTAATACTCATGGTGTTGTTATGCACCAAAATCTTACTGCTGCGGCTAAAGCTAGATGAGCCAATTTTGCCATTATTAAAACTAAAACGGCTAGTTTCTGTAGCAGAGGCAATCACGCCTGCTTTGGCAGCAAACACATAACTCCATTGGTTACCTGTTTGGCTTAAAGTACGTGTTGCAGAACCTAAGTTTTTACCATTGTAGTTAAATTGATAACTGGCTTGGAAAGGACTCATGGCAAATGTTTGGCTAGAGAAACCAGCCAAAAACAGTGCTGTAGACACACCGGCTGCCATACCCATTTTTTTCAATACATGATTTGCCATTGCTGAGATATTTCCTCTGTATGTAGGGAGATGCAATTTGCTTGCTTGTTGCCATTATACGCGTTGAATATGAAGAGAAAATTAGGAATTATGCGGCTTGTGTAGTTTTCCTGTATGTATTCTCTTCTAAAGTTTCAGCTTAGCTTTATTTTTGTTTCAGCGGTGTGACTTGCGTATCTGCAAGAGATTCTTCCACATCTTCTAGTCTTTCTTCAGACATTTTGCGGAACAACGCCGTTAAATTGACGTTGCCAGTGAGCACCAATTCCGCTTCACGTAATACCGCATGATTCACATGAACTTTGCTGAGTGTGTCAATGATAGAGCGGCTTTTGCCCAACCAGCGATTTAAATCTAAATGCAGCAAATCATCTTTGACTTTAATGACTTTGAGTTTTTCTAAAATCATGCCTAAAGGGTCATCATTGCGTATTTTTTGATAGTAAAATAAAGCGCACTTCACAGCGATTTTATGCAAAAAACTTGGATAACTTGCTTCAATCACCTGCGTGTCACTAATTTGTTCAAACACAATCAGCTGAGTATCTTTATTCAATTCCATCTGTACTAATTTTAAATCGACAGACAGAGTGATGTTCAAGCCGTTGTAATCTAGGGTTGCATAAAGACGTAACCAGTCGTCGTGTAAGTCTGCGTGCAGATCTTGCAACATTTTCACATTATCGGTCACAAAGCGCTGAAAAGTCGCATTTAAGAAGACCTGAGATAATGGAAATTCACGTTCATCCTCAATAAATCCTTCCGCTTTTTGGTACACTTGACGGATACGTTGAGAGATATTGGTGATCAGGGTTTGCATACGGCCGTCCAAGTCGTTCATTCATTCTTTACAGATACAAATATTTTGTCGAATTGTATTAAAAATACAGGCATAGAAGCTTGCAGTTTAGCAAAATAAGTTGCACCATTTTTAAGATTTTAAGGCTCAGTAGTCAGCTTTTTGATGAACTTCGCAGTTTTGCAGAAAAGCAAAAATTGAGCAAAGTAATATGCTCTTTAGTTTATACCGCATTTGGCGGCTTGGGGAATCAGACGTTTTGTCGGATTAATGTGATGCTAAAAAAAATTCAATTGATGCCTTCTACGCAAGATTGGTGGAAAGATCCTATTTTTGCTGCAGCGTTGCTGGTGGCTGCTGTATTGCACGCATTAATTTTGGCCGTGCAGTTTGCTGCACCGCAACAAAGCGATGCTGCGGTCAAAGAGATTGCGGTATCGGTACGCATGAGCGATGCAAAAGTTGAAGATGCAGATTTCTTAGCCCAAGCCGATCAGCAAGGTTCAGGTACGTTCCGTGAAGAACATCGCATGTCGAGTGATATGCCTGCACCCATGACTGAACAAAGTGCAGGGGAGCAGCAATTGGAAAGTTTAGAGCGTATGCAGCAACAGCGTGAATTAAACTTTGAAGAAAAAGTATTGATGACCACGCTCAGTTGGCAAAAACAGGCTGCAGAAAATCAGCGCAAAAAAGCCATGCAGGAGTTGAATAGCCAATTCCAAGCTAAGGCTGCCATGGTCGCTAGTATTGAAGCGCAATATTTACAACGCCAACAAAATTTTAGCCGTCAGCAAAAAATTAAAACCATCGATGGGATTCAGGCCAAGCAAGACAACACCGCTGGTTATATGGAAAAATTCCGTCAAAAAGTCGAATTTTATGGTAACCGTTATTATCCAGAACAAGCCAAAGCACAGAATTTGGCAGGCGAAGTACGTTTAATGGTGATTTTGAACAACAATGGTGGGATTCGTGCCATTCGTTTAATTGAAAGTTCAGGACATGCCATGCTAGATGAAGCAGCCAAAGCTTCGGTGCGTAAAGCCGCACCTTTTGGTGCATTTGATGCCAAAATGAAAGATATTTCTGAATTGCGGATTGTACGGACGTGGCGTTTTGACCCTGCTGAAGCTGAGTTTGAGGTGCGCTAGTTTTTCCCTCTCTCTGGCTCTCTCCCAAAGGGAGAGAGGACTTTGTGGACAAGTAACAAGAATCTACTCTCTGCTTTACGCAGCAATGTTCTTCTGGTATTTAGCAATCATGGGACTCTAATGAATGTTCTCCCTCCCATTGGGAGGGAGTAGTTTTAAACAAAAAAGCGAGCCTTAGCCCGCTATTTTTATGATTTTCTAAAACTTAAAATTCAATCTCTTTCCATGTATGGATTATCCAAACCCAACTTGGCAAGAATCTCAACTTCTAAAGCTTCCATTTCTTCGGCATCCTCATCTGAGGTTTCATGATCATAGCCCATAAGGTGCAGCGTGCCATGTACTAGCATGTGAGTGAAATGCGCTAATGGTGTTTTGGCTTGTTCTGCAGCTTCCTGTAAAACCACAGGAATACAAATTACCAAATCCCCAATAGGGAAGCTCGGCAAAACTTGTGCCATTTCATCGGGTAAATCGCTTGGGAAAGACAAGACGTTGGTAGATTTGTCTTTTTTGCGATATTCCAGATTGAGCTTGTGACTTTCGGCATGATCGACACAGGCAATTCCAATTTCACAATCACTTTGGGTGTCTATATGTCTTAAAGTGGTTTCGACTACTTTTTTCAGATAGGCACGTTTTAACACCAGCTCAGGCGCTTGAATGTCCTGTTGCAGGCTGAGACTTAATTTCAAAATGAATCCTTAATACTTCAGTAGGTTGCAGAGCGCACAGCGATTAGTGCTGTGCATCTGCTGCGGCATCATTTTCCGCAATTAATGCTTCCTGGCGCGCTTTACGTTCTGCACGCGCTTCGGCACTTAAACGCTGTTGCTCACTGTCCCAGCCTTCATAGGCTTCAACAATTTTCTGAACCAGCTGGTGACGCACGACATCACGAGAATGGAAACGAGTAATATGAATTTCAGGGATTTTATCAATCACACGTAAGGCATGTGCCAGACCAGACTGCTGACCACGTGGTAAATCCACCTGAGTCACATCACCGGTAATCACTGCACGTGAACCAAACCCTAAACGGGTCAGGAACATCTTCATCTGTTCAGGCGTGGTGTTCTGGGCTTCATCCAAAATCACAAAAGAGTGGTTGAGGGTACGACCACGCATATACGCCAGTGGTGCAACTTCAATCACTTGACGTTCAATCAGCTTAGCAACTTTTTCAAAGCCGAGCATTTCATACAGGGCATCATAAAGGGGACGCAAATACGGGTCAATTTTCTGGGTTAAATCACCCGGTAAGAAGCCCAGTTTTTCACCCGCTTCAACCGCAGGGCGCACCAATAGAATCCGCTGGATTTCATTGCGTTCCAACATATCTACGGCAGCGGCAACAGCCAAATAGGTTTTACCCGTACCTGCAGGGCCAATACCAAATGAAATATCACTTTGCAAAATACGTTGCACATAACGCTTTTGGTTGGCACCGCGTGGATTAATGCGCCCTTTGCGGGTTTGCAACCAAACAGCATCCAATCCAGTATGCTCTTGCCCATCATCCGATTGTAATTCACGGTCAGTCTGACTGCCCTGAATCATCATGTGGAGCGTGTCTGCACTAATTTGTGCAGAGCTTTCCGCTTCTTCATGCAGGCGTTGCAAGAGTGTTTCGGCTCGTTCAACTGCATCAATTTCTCCATCTATAAAAAAGGCGTCACCACGATGAGAAATTTGGACGTCTAGACGTTGTTCGATTTGTTTCAAATGTCCGTTATAAGCACCGAGCATGCTTTTTAGACGTTCCATTGAAATGCCAGGAAAAGTTACTGTACGTCGAATCGCTGCAGTCAAGAGAATTCCTTAATCTGTTATTGGACTTTAGCTCCTACATTACGCCACGTCAGGCTCAAGATTCAAGAGTTCACCGTAAACTAAATTCAAAGTTTTAATCTCGGTAATCTCAATCTCCGCAAAGCGTCCGACCCAAGCAGGGTCACCAATAAATGTTACTAAACGTGTATTGTCGGCCGTACCCACTAAAATGTTCGGGTCTTTGTCGGAAACATTTTCAATTAGGACACGTTGTACCGTCCCAAGCATGGCATCGGTCTTATCAATACTAGATTGTTTGATCCATTGCTGAACTTTGGACAAACGCTCTTTTTTAACATCTTCAGGGGTGGTGTCTTCGAGTTCCGATGCAGGTGTTCCCGGACGTTTTGAGTAGATAAAACTATAAGAATGGTCAAAATCCATATCTTGAATAAACTGATAAGTTTCTTCAAAGTTTTGATCTGTTTCACCCGGGAAGCCAATAATAAAGTCGCTAGATAAGTGCATGTCTGGGCGTACTTTACGTAACTTGGCAATCTTGTCGATATACACATCAATGGTGTGGTTACGTTTCATGGCTTGTAACACATCATTCGAACCACTTTGCACAGGCAAGTGTAAATGCGACACCATTTGCGGTAAATCACGGTAGCATTGAATCAAATCATCATTAAATTCAAGCGGGTGTGATGTGGTGTAGCGAATTCGTCCAATGCCAGGTACTTCGGCAACCAAACGCAGTAAATCGGCAAAAGTACAAATTTTACCGTCAAAAGTTTCACCGCGATAGCCATTTACGTTTTGACCGAGCAAGCTAATTTCACGCACGCCTTTTTCGGCCAAAGTCGCAATTTCAGCTAAGACATCATCTAAAGGACGTGAAACTTCTTCACCGCGCGTGTAAGGCACTACGCAGAAAGAACAGTATTTTGAACAGCCTTCCATAATCGACACAAAAGCTTTAAACCCTTCAACACGCGGTTCAGGTAAAAAGTCGAATTTTTCGATGTCTGGGAAAGAAATATCCACCAGTTTGATTTTTTCTTTCTTTGGTTTTTCAACTTGATCGTGGTGCTGATCAAGCATTTGTGGCAAACGGTGCAAGGTTTGTGGGCCAAAAATCATATCCACATACGGTGCGCGTTTTTGAATGTTGTCGCCTTCTTGAGAAGCCACGCAACCGCCTACACCAATGACCAAATCAGGATTTTTTTCTTTAAGCTTGCGCCAACGTCCTAATTCAGAAAATACTTTTTCTTGGGCTTTTTCACGAATTGAACAGGTGTTCATGAGCAAAATATCGGCATCGGCAGGGTTGCTGGTCAGCACATAGCCGTGCGAGTCGCCCAAAAGGTCTGCCATACGGTGACTGTCATACTCATTCATCTGACACCCTTGCGTTTCGATATACAGTTTTTTAACTGAACCGTCGGCTGGGGTGTGCTGTGGCTGGGTAACAGTGTTTTCTGAGGCAGCTTGGGCACCATTCGGGATGAAGGTTTGAACCGTCATGTAGGCTCCTAAGAGATAATTCACGAGTTCGTTTATAAAAATAAACGGAATAGATAAAACAGAGGGGCGTATTTTAGCAGGAATTCAAGATAAACTGACAGCCTTTAATCCGTGCATCACATACTTGAAATGTGAAGCAAAATTGTTGGAAGATTGATTTCAAGATTAATAGTGTCTAATCATAAGGTTACATAACAGAACACAACTTGGGTTCTAGACTAATTAAACTAAGCTGAATGATTGGATGCGGATCTCGAGGCAGAAGTAAATGACTGAAGGCAAGCGAATGCTGCAAATGATGAAACAAAATAATAAATTAACGAAAAAGCTTGTGCTAAGTCTGGTTTCGCTTGCCGTGATGACGGGTACGCATGCCGCAAATGAACAGTTTAATGATGCACTGCGTGCAGCCAATTCAGGTGATGTCGATTTATTGCAGCAGTATCAATATGCCATGCAAAATGATGTTTTGGGCTACTATCCTGAATACTGGGCATTGAACACCAATTTGGGCATGCAACCTGCCAGTGCAATTGTTCAGTTTGCACAGCGCCATCCACAATCAGCGATGGCAGAAAAACTCGCAGCCGATTACATCGAAGAAAAAGTGAAACAGGCCGATTTTAGCAGTGCACAACCTGTGCTTGCCTATGTGAGTAATGCTGATCAGGCCGAAAGCTGTGCCATGGCACAAGTTCGTACCCGTTCGGGTGATCCTTTGGTGGTCGCGGAATTTAAAGATGTTTGGTTGACCACGAACTCACAACCTGAATCTTGTACAGGTCTAGGTCGAATGATGCTCTCTAGTCCAATTATGACTCAGCAAGATAAACAGCAACGCTTATGGGCACAATTGCGTGCAGGGCAGTCAGGGCTCGCTTTAGCGACTGCGCAAAGTTTAGGTATGAATATCAGTTTGGCACAATTGAACAGCATTCAAGCCAATCCACTGAATTATTTGTGGTCTGCGCCTAAAGCAAGCAACGAAGACCATGCCTATCTTATTTATGCGATCGGACGTTTAGCCGATAGCGATTTAGACTCGGCACTTTCTTCACTAAAACGCAGTGCAGAAGGTGCGCCAGAATCGGTACAAAAAGCCTTGTATCGTGCTGTGGGATATATTGGCGGCACTACAGTCATGAAAAACAATTTTAAGCGTGAAGTGTTAAGTGCCTTAGACGCCAGTTATGGCTTACCTTTTAGTCCCGAAGAAGCAGAAATTTATGCCCGTCAGGCGATTCGTTTTGGCGCATGGGAAAGTGTGATTCGTGCTGTAGACAGCATGAGTGTGACTCAAAAACAGGAAGATCGTTGGCAATATTGGTTGGCACGTGCTTCAGAACAACGCAATGATGCAGCGTCGAAACGTAGTGCACAAAATATTTATAAAAAATTGGCGCAGGGTGATGATTATCACAACTTGTTGGCAAAAGATCGTCTTGGGCAAACCTACAACACGATTCCTGCGAATACGCAACCAAGTACCAATGACTTACAGCGTTTGAATCAAGATATTCACTTTAACCGTGCCTTTACTTTGCGTGAAATTAATGCACCTGCCAATTATGTCAACCGTGAATGGAACTGGGCGGTACGTCAGGCGTATTTAAGACAGGATGATGGTTTGATTTTAGCAGCGGCTAAGCGTGCAACCGATATGGGTTGGTATGATCGTGCCATTTATGCAGCAGATCGTACTGTGAATAAGCACAACTATAGTTACCGTTATGCTATGCCACATCGTAATTATGTTGTGAGCCACAGTCAAAATGCAGGTATTGACCCTGCTTGGGCTTATGGTTTGATGCGTCAAGAAAGCCGTTTTAATACTACTGCACGTTCGCATGTAGGTGCAGGTGGACTCATGCAAATTATGCCAGACACGGCACGTTTGGTTGCACGACAAATGGGTGAAACTTATAATCCTGCTGCACTCAGTGACATGAATACCAACATCCGCTACGGTACATTTTATTTGTCGACCATTCAGCGACAATTAAGCAATAGCCCTGTGCTGGCCACAGCAGGATACAACGCCGGGCCAAATCGTGCACGCCGTTGGCAGCCAGAGTTTCAGCAAATTGCGGCAGACCAATATACTGAAAGCATTCCTTTGTTGGAAACACGTGACTATGTCAAGCATGTCATGACCAATGCCACGCACTATGGTGTGCTGTTGGGGCAGGGTGGACAATCAATGAGTAGCCGTATGCAACATATTCCATCTCGGAATACACCTTAGGAAAATGTTACAAGTGATACAGTTAGATGATCATGCGTGTTGATATATAGATGCGTGAGTCATTGGGTGTATAAGAATTTAGGGGGCTGAAGCATTGAAAATGTGGATGAGTACAGTTTTACAGCCAATTCAAGTTACATTGCTCGGTTTGAGTGGTACAGCTTTGGTTTTGTGTACGCAAAATACATTTTCTGCCCCCGTGCAAGGCTATGTGATGTCCGTGCAAATGACGCCCGCCGTGTGTTTAATCGATTCGAGCAAAAGCAAAAAGCGTAAATGTTTAGAAGGTTACTCACTGAATATTGAGGGTTTATATCCCGAAGTAGCCACGCGTGAATGTAGCACCCATTCATCGGCAAAGTTACCGCCGCTACAAGCGAAGGTAGTGGCGCGAGTCATGCCTGATGAAGCTGCACGGATACAATTGTGGCAAGGTATTGGCGGCTGTGTGCCCATGAATGCCAGTCAGTATTTTCGCATGATTATTAATAATGCAGATCGGATGAACGTGCCTTCGGTATTGACAGGCCAAGACACGCAGACGGTGCAATTGTCACAACTACGGAGTTTGTTTCTCAAGTCCAATTCAGGTATGTCATCAAAAAGCGTGCATTTTCAGTGCTCTAACCATCAAGGTAAAAGTTATTTAACTGAAATCAAAATTTGTTATAACACCGAAGGACGCTATAAGCAGTGCGGTGCAGCGATTGAATCAAATTGCCCGAATCAGTTTGTCATTAAAGGTTCTTACTAGTTTGCTAGGTGACTGTAATTTCTGAATTTTAAGCTTTTTGAGAAATTTTATTCATATTTTCTATCAGACTTTTGTGGAATTTGATGCGCTTTTGCATGCATCCGCTGAATGATTGGAGTACAATCTTTCGCGTTTATGATTATTAAGATTAGATAGAACAGCTATTTAATCGCATTGACTATCCTCTCAATTGGAGATAATTACATGAAGCAACCTGTTCGCGTTGCCGTTACTGGCGCTGCTGGTCAAATTGGTTACAGCCTATTATTCCGTATCGCTAGCGGTGAAATGTTGGGTAAAGACCAACCAGTTATCCTTCAATTATTAGAAGTTCCTTTTGAGAAAGCTCAAGCTGCGCTTAAAGGCGTAATGATGGAACTTGACGACTGTGCTTTCCCATTATTGGCTGGCATGATCGGTACTGATGATCCTAAAGTGGCATTTAAAGATGCTGACTACGCGTTATTGGTTGGTTCTCGTCCACGTGGTCCTGGTATGGAGCGTGCTGACCTTCTTAAAGTAAACGGTGAAATCTTTATTGGTCAAGGTCAAGCACTTAACGAAGTTGCTAGCCGTGATGTTAAAGTTCTAGTTGTTGGTAACCCAGCGAACACGAATGCTTACATCGCAATGAAATCTGCTCCAGATCTTCCAGCGAAAAACTTCACAGCAATGTTACGTCTTGACCACAACCGCGCGTTAACTCAACTTGCTCAAAAAGCTGGCGTTGCTGTTTCTGACATCAAAACAATGACAGTTTGGGGTAACCACTCTCCAACAATGTATGCTGACTACCGTTTTGCAACTGCAAATGGAGAAAGCTTAAAAGACAAAATCAACGATGCTGAATGGAACAAAGACGTATTCCTTCCTACAGTTGGTAAGCGTGGCGCTGCGATCATCGAAGCACGTGGTTTATCTTCTGCTGCATCTGCTGCAAACGCTGCAATTGACCACATGCGTGATTGGGCGCTTGGCACAAACGGCGAATGGGTAACTATGGGTATTCCTTCTGACGGTTCTTACGGTATTCCTGAAGGCGTAATGTTCGGTTTCCCTGTAACTTGCGAAAATGGCGAATACAAAATCGTTCAAGGTCTTGAAATCGACGAGTTCAGCCGTGAGCGTATCAACTTCACGTTAAACGAACTTGAAGAAGAACGCGCAGCAATTGCTGACATGATTAAATAATTTAATCTGCTAGATTAAGTTAAAACTCCTTCGGGAGTGATGCCAGTCAACCTAAAAGTTGACTGGCATTTTTTTTGCGCTTGATTTTATCTTTGCAATTAAAAGCCTATCATCAGCTAAGCTCATATTGCTTATCAAATATCAGAATGGATAAGCGACTATAAAATAGGTCGATTGACCTGCACGGTAGGGGAAATTGCTTAGAATACGCGGGTTTCCTTTTTCAAATCTTCTCTCTGTCATGTCAGTTATTGTTGCAAGTGCCCATAGATCGAATGTTTCGGTTTGGGTGGCTTTTATCTTACTTGTTGTCGGTACTATCGGCGCCTATCAAATCGTGGGTCTAAATCAAGCACTGTTATTTTTAATTGGTGGTGCTTTGGGAATGACGTTGTATCACGCCTCTTTTGGTTTTACTTCTAGCTGGCGTGTGTTTATTAAAGAACGTCGTGGTCGTGGTTTGCGGGCTCAAATGATTATGCTGGGCTTGGCGGTGTTGTTGTTCTTTCCTGCTTTAGGTGCAGGTGAGTTGTTTGGCAATCCCGTCAAGGGCAATGTCAATCCTGTGTCGATGTCGGTCATGATTGGTGCTTTTATTTTTGGTATTGGCATGCAGTTGGGGGGTGGCTGTGCATCGGGTACGCTATACACGGTAGGCGGTGGCAGTGCGCGTATGTTGGTTACGCTATTTTTCTTCTGCTTAGGTTCACTGATTGCCACTTCGCATTTAGATTGGTGGTTTAATCTGCCGCATTTGGCGCCAATCTCGATTGTCGAAAGTTTTGGGGTGATTCCTGCACTTATTCTAAGCTTTGTTATTTTTGCTGTGATTGCTGCCGCAACCGTGTTTTTTGAAAAGAAACGTCATGGCAGTTTAGAAGTCGAGCCGCAAAGTCAGTACCATGGTTGGAAGCGTTTCCTCAAAGGTCCTTGGCCGTTAATTTGGGGTGGGCTTATTTTAACGCTGCTGAATTTTGCTACCTTGGTATTGGCTGGTCGTCCGTGGGGCGTGACTTCTGCGCTTGCAGTTTGGGCTGCAAAAGTTGCTGTTTTTGCGGGTGTAGATGTAAGCGCTTGGGATTATTGGCAGCAGTCAGGCAATGCTAAAGCATTGGCAAATTCATTGTGGCATGACATCACCTCTATGATGAATTTTGGCATTATGTTGGGTGCATTGCTTGCTGCAAGTTTGGCTGGAAAATTTGCCCCGAACTTTAATATTCCACGCCGTTCACTGGTTGCGGCTGTTATAGGTGGCTTATTACTTGGTTATGGTGCACGTTTGGCCTACGGTTGTAACATTGGCGCATACTTTAGCGGAATTGCTTCGGGCAGTGTGCATGGTTGGTTATGGCTAGTATTTGCATTTATGGGGAATGCCATTGGTGTGAAATTGCGCCCAATCTTCTTTCCAAATGAAAAGCCACAGCCTGAAAAACTAACAGGTTGCTAACTTTTAATTTAAGTAGATGAAAGCCAGTCGGTTTACATTGACTGGCTTTTTTGTTGCCTGTCATCGTGTTAAGAATATTGAGTGGGATGCTTCAGGTATATCGCATCGTACAAAAAATAACATGCTGCAACTCAGCTGCTGCTGAATTGTGGCTCAAAGCAGGTTAAGGTCATTAAAAGTACAAGACGAATCAAAGGAGGATGCCATGTTTGACCAACAACCGACTTTAGAACTGTTATTTCAACAATTGGGTCTAGATGCTGACGATGCAGCAATTGATCAATTTATTCGTGAGCATCAATTACCTGCAGAAACCAAATTACACTGTGCTGAGTTTTGGACGGAAGGGCAGCGCCAATTTTTGCAAAGTCACTGGAAAAAAGATGATGATTGGGCCATTGTGATTGAAACCTTAAATGAGCAATTGCATAGTGATCAACACCCGAGTGTTTAATCGGTATTTAAGTTAAAAGTTTTTAAGTTAAATCAAATATTTTTCATCTAAAAAGCGCCAGTAAACTGCGTGCTCACAAAAAGATACAACAAACCCAGTCGGAAGACTGGGTTTTTTATACAAAGTGTTATAAGTTGGTTGAATAAGGAATTACAACGAAACTAATAAAAGGGGGCAAGGTGCTCATGCAAAATACTCCATCATTAGCCATGTTATTCAGCCAACTCGGTTTAGCCAGCAGCCCTGCAGCCATTGAACTGTATGTACGTACGCATCAATTACCTGCACATATTAATTTACATGAAGCGCCGTTTTGGAATAAATCACAACGTGAATTTTTAATCAGTCATTTGGTACAAGACGATGATTGGGCCATTTGGATTGATGAACTCAATCAACAATTGCATTTAGATGCTTATCGTTTACAAGCTGTTTAGGTTTAAGTCATCGTCATATTTAATATGTTTTCATTAAAAACGCCTCAGAACGAGGCGTTTTTTTAATGCATTCTGCTTTTGAGAATTTGTTTAAACCAGACTTCGGTTTGATAGGCGTTAAAGGCAGGGTGAATTTGTAAGAGTTCCAAATCAAATTCGGCAGTTTTACTGTACTTGCCTAACCAGTGGCGACACAGTGCACTTTCATTTTTACTGGCGCTGGCATAAGCCAAGAAAAAGAAAATATCTCCATGTGCATAATGAGTCATGGCTTTTAAAATTTGTTGGGTAATTAAGGCGTATTTTGCATCGCGGGTCAGCTCAAAATACATCATATAGGCTTTGGCCAAATGCAAAGACAAATTGATATATAACGTCACTGGCATTTCTTCAAATTCAACCCGACCTTGTTCTAACAGCACAATGGCTTCTTGCAAAAAGTAAATCTGTTCTTGGCGTAACTCGCTCAAACTCACCAATTGTAAGCGTAAATCGGCACGTTCTAATGCCAATTCAGGCGTATTACCTTGTAAAAAAAGTTGGTCGGTTTCCCCAATACGTTGAATAAGCTGTTGAGTCGAGTTGCGCATGGGTGAATTCCTGATAGCAATATTTGCTCTACATCGGGGCAAATTTACAGTTTTAAAGCCAATAATTTAAAAAAGCGGTCTATCTTTACCAAAGTTGGTTGCCGCTGCGTAGCCATGCAGTAATAGAAAGTCGTTGCTGTGTCGCAGGCAAAACTTCATGCAATAAATCACTTTGGAAAATTGCAATCCGATTTGGGCGTGGTTCTATAATTTGCCATGCTCCATGTTTGTCTTGTAAACGTAGTTGTCCACCCCAATCTGTCTGCCATTCAGGGTGTAAATAATAGACAGCAGAAATCACCCGATCATTTTTTTGTTGTGGGTTATCGCGGTGCAAGGCATAAAAAGAACCTGCTTGGTAGCTGGCAAAATGCGCTTCGACCTCACGAATCCCTAAATAAAATGCCTGATTGAATTGTTCGGCCAAAGTCAAAAGGGTTTGGGTATGTTGTTGTGCAATGCTTAAATTTTCGTGAATCCATAAAATATGATCACTGCGAATTTTGCTGACCACACCATTTTGAATGGCTGCTTCACGAAATTGATCTAAATTTTGACTACACTCTGCGAGAACTTGTTGTTGATATTCAGGTGAATAGGCATCATCCAACATGGCAAAACCATGCAAATCTAAATCTTCAAGAATTTGATCAATATTCCAAGATTTTGGAAGCAGTGTGGCGTCCATAAAATAGATACTCAGACAAAATGCAAGACAAGCTGATTATTTTAGAGGAATACAAGCTCCTGAATGAAACTTTTTTTCATGCTAAAATGTCGGTTGATTTTAGGAATGAACCAAACATGAATTATCGTCACCATTTCCATGCGGGCAACTTTGCCGATGTCATGAAGCATGTTTTATTGCTGCAAATTCTGACACGTTTAAATGCCAAAGATAAACCTTATCGCTATGTCGATACACATGGCGGTGCGGGTAAATATGACTTATCTTTAGCACCTGCACAAAAGTCGGGCGAATTTTTAAATGGTATTCATCGTTTAGTGAAACTAGATGATTCAATCAAACGTCAGGCACCAGAAGGCGTACAGCAGTATTTAAAACTGGTTGAAGCAATGCGTGAAACGGATGGGCAAGGTGCATATCCCGGTTCGCCATGGTTTGCTTTACAAGGTATGCGTGACATCGACAAAGCAACTATTTTTGAAATGCAGCGCGATGTATTCCAGCAATTGCGTCATAACATTCGTGACAAACGCGCAGGTTTACATGAGCGTGATGCTTACGAAGGTTTATTGGGCGTCATTCCACCAAAAGAAAAACGCGGTTTGGTGATGATTGATCCACCGTATGAATTGGAACGTAAAGATTTCCCTCAGTTGGTTGAATTATTGGCAGCTGCACATAAAAAATGGCCAACAGGCGTATTTGCGGTGTGGTATCCAATTAAAGACCGCGCCATGATTGAACGTTTTGAAAAGAAAATGTTTAAAACAGGTATTCGCCGTCAACTCATTTGTGAAATTTGTGTGTGGCCTGACGATACTCCTGTGGGCTTAAACGGTTGTGGTTTATTGGTGATTAATCCACCATGGAAATTCTCTGAAGATGCAGATGAAGCCCTGCAATGGTTGTTCCCGCACTTGCGTATGCAAGAACATGGTGGACATGCTGCAGTGCGTTGGTTAGTTGGCGAATAAAAAATTTAAATAGACGTTCAGGTTACAGTTAGGACACAAAATAATGACAAACACATCCAAACCCGAAGGAGAATATAGTTCCCGTGATCTTGAGCATGACGGAATTACATTTGAAGTGGTGGAAGAAGAACATACCCGTGAAGGGCAAAAGGTGAAACGTCGTGGTATCTATCTGTGGCCAAACCTGATTACCACGGCAGCCTTGCTGTCGGGTTTTTACTCCATTATTGCCAGTATGAATGGCGAATTTAGCCAAGCGATTTATGCCATTTTTCTAGCAGCATTGTTTGATGGTTTAGATGGTCGTGTGGCACGTGCGATTGGTGCGCAAAGTCCATTTGGCGAACAGTTTGATTCATTATCCGATATGCTCGCCTTTGGTGTTGCACCTGCGATTTTGATGTATAGCTGGAGTTTGCATGATTTAGGTCGTATCGGCTTGGCGGCTTGCTTTGTTTATACGGCTTGTGCCGCATTCCGTTTGGCGCGTTTTAATGTGCAAATTGGTGTGGTCGATAAACGCTACTTTATTGGTGTTGCAAGTCCTTTGGCTGCGCTGATTATCGTGTCGCTGGTTTGGGTAGGACGGGATTTTCCTGAACTGTATGATATTCGTGAAATTGGTCTACAAATCCTCAATGCTGTGATTATTATTGCAGTAGGATTGTTGATGATTTCCAATATTAAATATTATTCATTTAAAACCTTTGATCGTAAGCGTGTGCCGTTTTTTGTATTGCCAATCGCAGTATTTATCCTTGCAGCCATGACTTATAATATTCCTGTTGGAATTTTAGTGATTTCAATTATTTATGCACTTTCAGGTTTTGTGACCACTTTTATGGCAAGAAAAAATGCAGTGAGTTAATTAAGCTTTCATAAAAGCATCAACTCACAAGGAGTTTGATATGCAGCTGTTTCAAGATTTTCTCGATCGTTCCAAACAACTCAATCAAACTCCTGCGGCAACCGCCAAACTGCCTTATCACGCCCCAAAACATCATTATAAATTTATCTATCAGGGCTTAATTCTTCCTAATTTGCCTGCACCCTTACATTATCTCAACTTTATTGGTTTATTGGGCAGCCTAAATACCGCAATGCTGCGCCCTGAAAATGTGATTACAACCTCAGCTTTAGACACAGCCAGTATTCTTTGTAGTAGCAGCCCACACATGGTGGGGCAGTCCAATCATTATTCAATACAACATGATTGCGTATTTACTGCAGAGTATTTTCAGTTTGCCAATAAAGAGCGCATTACTGGACACTTTCCGCAATTTCATATTCAACGTGAAGATAGCGAACTTAGCTTTGATTTAAAGATCACCACAAGCTCTACAATTTCATATTTCACTAAATTGCGAATGAATTTGGCAGAACATTGGTCTTTGCTGTGTCAGTGTCAGGGAAGTGTACGCTATAAAGATCAGCATTTTCAGATTGAGCAATTGGGTAGTTTTGAGTTTGCCCGCTCAATCCAGTTTCCTTATTTCGCTGTGGCATTTTTTTGCTATCAAGTGATTAATCTGAATCATCAGCAACAAATGATATTGCTACAAAGTCGTGATGTGTTGAATCGAATTTTGCAATCTCGAATCTATCTGCGAAATGCGAACACGGAGCAAACTCGGGTATTTGATGGGCAAGTACAATTTAATATTCAACGGGTTTATCCAAAAGTAAAAACGCCAACAGGTCAGTGTATGTATTTGCCACGTGAGTTTGAATGGCGTTATCAAGATGAAGATGGCACCTCAATTCATTTACAGGCGCAGAGTCGTGGTGATTTTAAATTTGGGGCTGCAGCAGGTTATGTCGGAAGTTTTCAATATCAGTTGGCTATAAATGGCGATCAACAACAAGGAGAAGGAGGCTATTGTGAATATATCGACTGCCGCGCACTGAAATGGCAGGAACATGATCAGCTAGAAAAAATGCCAGATGTAGTTATGAATCCTGAACCTTTTATGATCAAGAAAAAGAAATAAACAGTATTTTGTGGAAAAGTAAAGTAATTTGTTGAATAAATAACCGTTCGGACTAAAAAACTTATAAAACTTAAAAAGAGGGGTTGCATGGCGAAATATTTCACCTATAATGCACATCCATCGGCGGTGATGAAGATTAAAACTTCTGGTAAAACAATGACTTGATTGAAATCGATTGAGTTGGGTTTTAGAAAAGAAGTTTAAAATAATTTAAATTACCAGTTGACACTTTAGAAATAAAGCGTAATATAGCCGACCTAGCTTGATGCTGACGAAGTATCGAGAAGATCATTAAGAGATTATGAAGAACAACTTGTGTGGATTTTTACTGATTGATTGATCGAAGATATTTCATTGATTGATTGGTTTAAATTACTCGAAGTTTATTTGAGCGAAATTTAAGTC